>JBCCTH010000092.1:0-11040 GCA_039198835.1 Pseudomonadota bacterium
CAGCGCATGTCGGCGGCGCGCGCGCTCGAGTTCCGCAAGAATGTGCAGGCCGTCTTTCGAGACCCTTATGCCTGTTTCAACCCCTTCTACCGCGTCAATCACGCGCTCAAATTCCCATTCAAGCAATTCGGGCTCGCGCAATCAGAGGCCCACATGCAACACGCGATGGAGGAGGCTTGCGCAGCTGTGGGGCTCGACCCTGATCTTGTCCTTTCGCGCTATCCGCATCAGCTTTCAGGTGGCCAGCGTCAGCGGCTCATCGTGGCGCGTGCGCTCATGCTCTCGCCCAAACTTCTGATCGCCGACGAGCCCGTAAGCATGGTCGATGCCTCACTCCGCGCGACGATTTTGTCGAATATCTATGATCTCAAAGACAAGTTCGGCATTTCGATCCTTTACATCACCCATGACCTCGCGACGGCTTATCACGTCAGCGATTATGTCATGGTGCTCTTCAAAGGGCGGGTGGTGGAGGCGGGGCCGCCGAAGGAGGTCATCGGTGCCCCCCAGCACCCCTATACGCAGCTCTTGATTGATTCGATCCCTTGGCCTGATCTCAACCGCGCCTGGGGGGAAGCGGGCTGGGACCCCGACCAAAAACGCGCCCAAGCCGAAAGCGCGGCCATGATGCTGCGCGGCAAAATCAAGGGCTTTGAGCTTTCGCTCGGAGCCGATGGGGCGGCGGGCCGCGCCCATGGATGATCTGCATGATAGATCGCACGCCGCAACGCTAGAGCGCGAGAGGCGGCAGCGCGCGCTGCATCGCTTACGGCTCACGCGCGAGAAGATTGGCGCGCGCCTTGAGCTTATCGCGCCGATGGTCCACCGACGCCGCGCGCCGCTCCCGCCTTTTCGGGTTAGTGATCTGGACGCTCCTGTCTTCGCTCCACCGCTTGAGGCCGATGCCGCCGACTGGGCCGTGATCCCACCGCATAGTTATTGGGGCAAAGCGAACCTCAATTTCCTGATGAAGACGCGGCTCACCGTGCCCGAGACCTGGGATAGCCGGATGCTCGCGCTGCATTTGCCGCTCGGTGTGCTGGGCGATATCTTCAACCACCCCGAAGGCATGGTCTATCTTGATGGCGTGGCGCTGGGATCGGCCGACCGCTATCACCATACCGTGCCGCTGCCGCCCGAGATTGCCGATGGCAAACCCCATGAGATCGCGATCCACGGCTGGACAGGGCTCGCGGGCTGGCCGCCTGACCCGTCAAGCCGCGCGCAGCTTTATATGGGCGAGCCCGCGCTGGTGGAGCGCAGCCGCGATACGCTCGATTTCGTGCGCTTGGCGAAAGCTGTCCTTGAAACTGCGACGCTCACCGACAACCCCAATTTGATCGCAGGGCTCGATGCCGCTTTCGGGGTGCTCGATACGCGCGATCCCTTGGGCCACCTCTTCTATGCCTCGGTGCCGGGTGCGCTGGTGACATTGCGGGGCGCGCTCCTCGAGGCCGGTGAGGCCCTCGATGTGGATCTCCACGGGATCGGGCATGCGCATATGGATGTGGCCTATCTCTGGACCATTGATCAGATCAGGCTCAAGAACCAGCGCACCTATTCCAATGTGCTCAGGCTCATGCACGCCAATGAGGCGTTCACCTTCTCTCATTCACAGCCCGCGCTTTACGCCATGACCAAGGCGGATTTCCCCGCGCTTTACGGCGAAATCAAAAAGCGGGTGGCTGAGGGCCGGTGGGAGGTCATGGGCGGGATGTGGGTCGAGCCTGATCTCAATATTCCCGGGGCCGAGGCGCTGGTGCGTCAGCTTATTTTGGGGCGCGGCTTCTACCGCGAGGAATTCGGCGAAGTCGAGACAGATGTTCTCTGGCTGCCCGATACCTTTGGCTTCCCTGGCCAGCTCCCGCAGCTGATGAAAATGGCGGGATTAAAGTATTTTGTGACGAATAAGCTCAATTGGAACCAGATCAACCGAGTTCCCTGGGCCTCGCACCATTGGGAAGGGATCGATGGCAGCACCGTCCTCGCGCACATCCTGACGACGCCCCGCGCGGTGCAATATCTGCCCTTTCCGACGAATTACAAAAGCGATCTGAGCGCGTCAGAGGTGCGCGGCACTTGGAGCAACGCCCACGGCGCGGCGCGCGGCGCGCTGCCGATTTGCTATGGCTACGGCGACGGTGGCGGCGGGCCAACCGAGGATCTGCTCGCCAAGGCAGAGGCCTACGGCGCGATGCCGGGTATGCCGCGGTTCAAGATGTCATCGGTGCGCGCGGCCATGGAAGAGCTGGCCGAGGCTGTCCCCGATGAGCAGCTTTGGCAAGGCGAACACTACATGGAGGGCCATCGCGGCGTCTACACCTCCCAAGGGTGGATCAAACGCGCCAACCGCAAGGCGGAATGGGCGCTCCACGAGATCGAAGCCATCGCGGCCTTGCTCGGGCGCGCCGTCGATCTCAGGCCCGAATGGGAAACTCTTTGCCTGCACCAATTCCATGACATCCTCACGGGGACATCGATCACAGAGGTTTTTGAAGAGGCGCGCGCCTCCTTCGCCGCGTTGCGCGCGGCGCTCGAGGCAAAGCTCGCCGCGCTTTTCCCCGATGAGGGCGCGGCCGTCATCTATAACACAGCGCCCACAACCGGCGCGCGGCTCGCCCTCGTGCCCCCAGAGCTTGCGCCGGAGCAGGGTCAACCCGTCGAAGACGGTGTGCTTTGCTGGTTCGACGACCTTCAGGGATATTGCGCACGCAGTGTCGCGCGCGCGCAGCTTGCGCCCCATGCCGCGCGCGCCAGCATCGGCAATGTTCATGCCTGGCTGGATAACGGGCTTATGCGCGTGCGTGTTCTGCCCAATGGGCATGTGGCCGAGATACTCTGCAAAGAGACGGGCTGGCAGGCCTTGGCGGAAGGTCAGCATGGCAACCGGCTCATCGCGTTCGAGGATCGCCCGATTTGCTGGGATGCCTGGGATATCGACCCCTATTTCGAGGACAATCAGGAAGACGTCACCAATGCCCGGCAGTTCGAAGTCATCGAAAACGGTCCGTTGCGCGCGGCTGTGCGCGTCACCCATCTCTGGCGCGACTGCGAAATCCGTCAGACGATCCGCCTTTCGGCCGGGTCGCGGCGGCTCGATTTCGTCACCGAGATTGACTGGAATGTGAGCCACATTCTTTTGAAGGTGGCCTTTCCCGCCAATATCGCCGCTGATACCGCTCTTTATGATATCCAGTGGGGGTCGATCCGGCGCTCGACATCGCGGAATTCCGATTTCGATGCGGCGCGTTTTGAGGTGCCCGCGCAGAAATGGGCGCTCCTGAGCGACGGAGCGCGCGGGGCCGCGCTCCTCAATGATTGCAAATACGGCTATGATATCCACGGCCATGTGATGCGCCTATCGCTCATCAAATCGGCAACTTCCCCAGATCCGATTGCCGATCAGGGCAGGCATGTGTTCACCTACTCTTTCCTGCCCTTGCCGGGCGATGACCGGGCCGAGCTTGATCACGAAGCCTATGATCTCAACGCGCCGCTGCGCGTGGCACACGGGCAAGAATGCGCTGCGTTGATCGAGGTCTCAGAGGGGGTGATCGTTGAAACGGTGCGGCCAGTGGACGGTGAGATTGAGTTTCGGCTCTTTGAAGCGCGCCGCGCCCCGCGAGACGCGTTGCTGCGCTTCTCTAAAACGCCGCTTGCGCTGCGCGTGTGTGATATCTTCGGGACAACAGAGCGCGTGCTAGAGCCGTCACGCGAGGTCAGGCTGTCGCTCGGGGCGGCGCAAATCGTGACCTTGCGCGCGCGGTTTTCTTGAGCGGGGCGGTCACGGATCAAGCCCGGGACTGCGCGGGAGCCTGGGGCAGGGGGGTGCGCTTTAAGTGATGACGTCAGGGGCGTTGCGCCCGGTGCGCGCGCTGATCTCGGCGATGGCGTCGGCAGCGGCGATGATACCGGCCAGCGCTTCCTGTGGATCGCGGTCAAGCTTGGCGGGATCGGTTTCCAGACTTTCGAGATAGACGCGCAGCGTCGCCCCCACAGTGCCGGTGCCGGAAAGCCGAAAGACCGCGCGCCCGCCACCCCGGAAGAAAACGCGAATGCCTTGGGCTGATGAATGCGATCCGTCCACCGGATCATCATAGGAGAATTCATCAGCCCCGGTGATTTCGAGCCCGGCGGCCTCTTGCCCCGCAAGCCCGCTCAGGCGGCCGCGAAGATCTGCCATGAGCTTTTCAGCGATGGCGCTCTCCACCGCTTCATAATCGTGGCGAGAATAGTAGTTGCGCCCGTAGCGCCGCCAATGCGCCTCAAGCAGGTCAGCCACTGATTTGCCCGTCTTGGCAAGAATGTTGAGCCACAAAAGCACGGCCCAGAGCCCGTCTTTTTCGCGCACATGGTTTGAGCCGGTCCCCGCGCTCTCTTCGCCGCATATCGTGGCTTTGCCCGCGTCAAGCAGATTGCCGAAAAACTTCCAGCCCGTGGGCGTTTCGAAAGAGGCGATGCCCTTTGCCTGGGCCACACGATCCGCCGCCGCCGAAGTTGGCATCGAGCGCGCGACGCCCGAAAGGCCGCTTGCGTAGCCTGGCGCGAGATGGGCGAGATCGGCAAGAAGCGCCAGGCTGTCGGAGGGCGAGACATAAGCGCGCCGCCCGACGATCATGTTGCGGTCTCCATCTCCGTCGGAGGCCGCGCCGAAATCGGGGGCATCGGCGGCATACATCGCCGTCATCAAGTCTTTGGCCCAGATCGGATTGGGGTCAGGATGCCCGCCGCCGAAATCTTCGCTGGGCGATCCGTTGACCACCGTGCCCAGCGGCGCATCGAGCCGGTTTTCCAGGATCTCGCGCGCATAGGGGCCCGTCACGGCGTGCATCGCATCAAACCGGACCCGAAACCCATTGGCGAAAAGCCCGCAGATCGCATTGAAATCAAAAAGCTCTTCCATGAGGTCAGCATAGTCGCGGACCGGGTCGACGATCTCGATGTCCATGATCCCGAGCTGTGTAAGCCCGAGAGCCGAAAGATCAACGTCAGGCGCATCGAGGATGTCGTAGAAGGCGATCTCGCGGGTGCGGGTATAGACCTGATCGGTGACGCTCTCCGTGGCCGGGCCGCCATTGGGGCCATTGTATTTGAGGCCGAAATCTTCATTGGGGCCGCCGGGATTGTGCGAGGCCGAGAGGATCAGCCCTCCATCGGTCTGATACTTGCGGATAAGATGCGATGCCGCGGGCGTGCTCAAAAGCCCGTCTTGGCCCACGATGGCGCGCGCCGCGCCGCTCGCCGCGGCCATTTTCAGGATCGTCTGGATCGCCGATTTGTTGAAATAGCGCCCGTCGCCGCCGACGACGAGCGCTTTGCCCGCCACCCCGCCGATGGCGTCGAAGATCGCTTGCACGTAGTTTTCAAGGTAGTGCGGCGCCATGAAAACTCGGGTCTTCTTGCGAAGTCCGCTGGTCCCCGGCTTTTGGCCATCGATCGGCTTTGTCGTTACTCTCGGCATGGCTCTCCCTTTCAGCTCTTGGCGGCGGTGTCCCGGAGGGTGAACGCAACGACGCTTCGCGCTGCGATGGTCGTCGTCTCTTTCGGGTGGTCAACGGGCGGCACGCCGCCGGCCGTATCGAAGGCGCGCGCCCAGAACTGGCTTTCGGGCGCGTCGGGCAGAGTGGCGATAATCTCGTCGCCATTGTTGAAGATCGTGTAGATCGCGCCGATGCGCGGCTCATAGGCGGGCGTGCCGCGCGCCATGCGCATCTCGGCACCAAGGAAGGTCAGATCGGCCTGGCCCCAATCCTCGGCGGTCATGGCCTGGCCATCCGCGCGTCGCCAGAAAAGATCTGGCACGCCGTCAAAAAGCCTCGGTCGCGCATGCAGAAATCGCGTTTGCCGCAGGATCGGCGTGGCGCGGCGAAAGAGGATGACATCTTTGCAAAACTGTAAAAAATCGGGATCGGTATCGCCCCAGCTCACCCAACCTGTTTCATTGTCCTGGCAATAGGCGTTGTTGTTGCCTGCCTGGCTGTTGCCAAGCTCATCGCCCGCCAAAATCATCGGCGTGCCCTGGCTGAGCATGAGGGTGGCCAGCATGTTGCGCCGCCGCTGGGCGCGCAGGGCGATGATGTCAGGCGCGTCAGTGTTCCCTTCGATCCCGCAATTATCCGAATAATTCTCACCGTGCCCGTCGCGGCCGTCTTCGCCATTGGCCTCGTTATGGCGGGCATTGTAGCTGACCACATCCATGAGCGTGAAACCGTCATGGGAGGTGACATAATTGATTGATGAGGTGGCCGGGCGTCCGTCATGGTCAAACCTGAACGACGAGCCCGCGATGCGCGTTGCCAGTTTCTGAACGGTGCCATGATCGCCGCGCCAGAAGCGGCGGACCTGGTCGCGATACTTGTCATTCCATTCCGTGAACGGGGCGGGATACGCGCCAAGCTGATAGCCGCCTATGCCCACATCCCAGGGCTCGGCGATGAGCTTGACCCGATTCAGAACCGGATCTTGGCGAATGGCGCGCATGAAAGGGCCGTCGCGATCAAAAACACCACCTGTCCGCGCCAAGGTCGACGCCAGATCGAAGCGGAAGCCGTCGACGCGCATCACCTCGACCCAGTAGCGCAGTGAATCCATCACCAGGCGCAAAGTGAACGGATGATCGAAGTTGAGCGCGTTGCCTGTTCCGGTGTCGTTCACATAATAGCGGCCGCCCGAGAGCCGGTAGTAACTGGCATTGTCGAAGCCGCGAAACGCAAGGGTGGGGCCGTTTTGGTCTCCCTCGGCGGTGTGGTTGTAGACCACATCGAGGATCACTTCGATATCAGCGGCATGAAAGCGCGCAACCATCTGCTGAAACTCTGCGATATCCCCATAACTGAGATAGCGCGGATCAGGCGCGAAGAAGCCGAGCGTCATGTAGCCCCAGTAATTCTTGAGGCCTTGGTCGACGAGAAAGCGATCATTCACAAAGGCCTGAACCGGCAAGAGCTCAACGGCGGTGATACCCAGATCATTGAGATGATCGAGGATCGGGTCTGAGGCCATGCCCAGAAACTTGCCGCGATGGGGCACATCATTTCGCCCCGCCGTGAGCCCTTTGACATGGGCCTCATAGATGATCGTCTCATTCCAGGGTCGGTCGATCCGCCCGCCTTTCGGCCCCCATGTGAAGGCCGGATCAACGACAACGGAGCGCGGCATGTAGGGCGCGCTATCGCGGGCATCAAAGCTCAGATCCTTGTCGGCATGGCCGATCTCATATCCGTAAAGGCTGTCATCCCAGCTCAGATGGCCCGTGAGCTTTTTGGCATAGGGATCGATCAGCAATTTATGGGGGTTGAAGCGGTGCCCTTCCTCGGGCGCATAGGGCCCATGGACACGGTAGCCATATTGCTGGCCCGGTTGCATGCCCGAAAAATAGCCGTGCCACACGTGGCCATCGCGCTCGGCCAGATCGATCAAGAGCGCCTCTTTGCCCTTGTCATCGAAAAGGCACAGCGTGATGCGGCTGGCATGCTGCGAGAACACCGCGAAGTTAACCCCCTCGCCGTCGAATGTCGCCCCAAGGGGGTAGGGCCGGCCTGCGGAGAGCTGGAGCGTTTTCATGCCGCCTTCATGGACCGATAGAGGTTAGCATATTCCTTGGCCGAGCTTTCCCACCCCACGGGATGGGCCATCGCGTTGCGCGCGATCTGGGCCCATGTGATCGGGTCAGCGTAGAGAAGGCAGAGCTTTGCGAGCGCATTGCGCAAGGCTTCGACCGATCCGGGCAGGCATTGCAGGCCCGTGGCAACCCCCCGCGCGAGCGCGGCATGGGAGGCCGAGATCACCGTGTCGCGGAGCCCGCCTGTCAGCGCCACAAGCGGCACCGTTCCATAAGCGAGCCCCATGAGCTGTGTCAGCCCGCAGGGTTCAAACCGGGACGGCACGAGGATCGCATCCCCCCCCGCGATCATCTTATGCGCCAATGATTCATCATAGGTGATTTTCACGCTCACATTGCGCTCTTTTGCGGCGAGCTCTTGAAAGGCTGTCTCAAGATCGGGTGAGCCTGTGCCCAAAAGCGCAAGCTGGCCGCCTTTCGAGGTTAGAACCGGGAGCGCTTCGAGCAAAAGATCGAGGCCTTTCTGTTCGGTCATGCGCGAGATCACGATGCAAAGCGGGCCTTGCGCCTCTGGCAAATCGAATGCGTCGCGCAAGAGCGCCTTGTTCTTCTTCTTCCCGCGCGGCGTCTTGAAGGGCTTGATGAGCGGGTCGGTGGCGGGGTTCCAAACACCGGTGTCGATCCCGTTGAGAACGCCTGAGAGATCATCGCGCCTTTTGCGCAAAACCCCGTCGAGCCCCATGCCAAAATGCGGCTCCATGAGCTCTTCGGCATAGCTGGGCGACACGGTTGTGAGCTTGGTCGCAAAGGTGAGCCCAGCCTTCAGCGCCGAGATCTCGCCCCAATATTCCAGGCCCTCGGGTGTGAAATCAGCCTTGTCGATCCCGAGCTTTGCGCGCGACTTCGCTGGAGCCAAGCCTTGAAAAGCGATATTGTGGATCGTCATGATCGAGGGGACCGCCCCGTTCCGCATGTAATACGGGGCCAGCGCGGCCTGCCAATCATGGGCATGGACGATATCGGGCTGCCAGTCAGCAAGCGCGCCCGCCGCAATATCTGCGGCTGCGCGGCTTAACGCGGCAAACCGTTCAGCATTATCAGGCCAGTCTTCGCCAGCGGGGCTCAAATAAAGCGAACCAGCTCGATCGAAGAGATGCGGCGCATCAAGGATAAGAAGATCAACCCCCTCAACCCTTTCGGCGAGGATCCGAGCGGGAGCGCCTTGCAGGGTTTTGAACCGATGCAGCGTTTCAGGCTCTTTGAGGCGCGCCATCACATCGCGGTAGCCAGGCAAGAGCGTGCGCATCTCGATGCCTTCTTGCGCCAGCGCGCCCGGGAGCGCGCCCGCCACATCCGCAAGCCCGCCCGTTTTAACAAGGGGCGCGCATTCAGATGTCACGGACAAGACCTTCATAAGCTCATGCTTTAGCGAGATAGGCATCAATCATTGGTTGGGTGATCAGCGTCGTCCCCTTCGGTGACACCTGAAACCCGTTGGCCTCATCTTCTTCCTGATCATCGCCCACCACAAGCCCCGCCGGAATCTCAACACCGCGATCCACAACGCATTTCGTGAGCCGGGCGCTCCGGTTGACGATGACATCGGGCAAGATCACCGAATGATCGAGCACGGCGAAGCTGTTGGTCTTTACGTTGGTGAAAAGAAGCGAGTTGCGCACGGCCGTTCCCGAGATAATGCAGCCGCCCGACACCATCGAAGAGATGGCCACGCCGCGCCGGTCTTTTTCGTCGTGAATGAATTTTGCGGGTGGCACGCTCTCGGAATAGGTCCAGATCGGCCAGTCGCGATCCCAGAGATCGAGCTCCGGTGTGAAATCAGTGAGGTCAATATTTGCCTCCCAAAAAGCATCGAGCGTGCCGACATCGCGCCAATAGGCGGGCGCACCGGGATGGCGAACGCAGGATCGATCGAACCGGTGCGCATAGGCTTTGCCCGCCTCCACGATTTTCGGGATCAGATCATTGCCGAAATCATGGGAGGAGGCAGGATCATCACGGTCTTCCAGAAGACGGGCGCGCAAGAACTTCCACGAGAAGACATAGATGCCCATGGAAGCGAGCGCGACATCGGGGTCATCTGGCGTGGCGGGCGGATCGGCGGGCTTTTCGAGAAAGCTCGTAATGCGCTCGTCGGCGTCAATGGCCATGACACCAAAGGCCGTGGCGTCCATCCGTGGGACAGTGAGGCAGCCAACGGTCACGTCCGCGCCATTGGCAACATGCTCTTCGAGCATGACTTCGTAATCCATCTTGTAGATATGATCGCCCGCCAGGATCACGATGTGGTCGATATCGTAGCTATCGACGATATCGATGTTCTGGGTGACAGCATCCGCCGTGCCGCGATACCACATATCTTCGTTGACGCGCTGCGAGGCGGGCATGATATCGAGAAATTCGTTCCGCTCGGCGCGAAAGAAGTTCCAGCCGCGTTGGCAATGCCGGATCAGCGAATGCGATTTATATTGCGTGGCCAGCGCCATGCGCCGGATGCCGCTATTGAGCGCGTTTGAGAGCGCGAAATCGATGATCCGCTGCTTGCCTCCGAAATATACCGCGGGTTTGACGCGGGTGGCTGTGAGCTCTTTGAGCCGAGAGCCGCGCCCCCCTGCGAGGACGAAAGCCATGGTGCGTTGGGTCAGTCGTTTCGTTCTGGGCATGTCTTCCTCCCGAAGGTCAGTCCAGTGTGAATATGAGCGTGGCGAGCGGCGGCACGGTGATCTCGATGGAATGTGCGCGCCCTTGCGCGGCGATATCCTCGCTCGCGATCCCGCCGAGATTTCCGCGATTGCCGCCGCCATAGATCGCGGCATCGGTGTTGAGCGCTTCGCGCCAATATCCCGGCGCGGGCACGGCTATGCGGTAAGCTGAGCGTTCGACGGGGGTGAAGTTGCAGACAACGACCGCCATTTCCCCCGCCGCCCCGTGGCGCGCAAAGGCTGTGAGCGAAAGGGCGGGCGCGTTTTCAAGCCACTCAAAGCCCGCCGCTTCGCAATCCCGCGCATGGAGCGCGGGCGTGGCGCGGTAGAGGCGATTGAGATCGCGCACCAGATGTTGCAGCCCCCGCTGATGGGGGCCATGGAGCGCATCCCAATCGAGCGCGGCATCATGATCCCATTCCGCCCATTGGCCGAACTCGCAGCCCATGAAGAGCAGCTTCTTGCCGGGATGGCCCCACATATAGCCGTAATAGGCGCGCAGATTGGCGAATTTCTCCCATTCGTCGCCCGGCATTTTGGCAATCATTGAGCCTTTGCCGTGAACAACCTCGTCATGGGAGATCGGCAAAATAAAGTTCTCGGTGAAAGACCAATCAATCGGGAAGGTGATCAGGTGATGATCATAGCCGCGATGCACCGGGTCTTTTTCGATGTATCGCAGCGTGTCGTTCATCCAGCCCATATTCCACTTATAGCCGAAGCCCAGCCCGCCCGCATCGACGGGAGCGGAGACCTGGG
>JBCCTH010000093.1:0-10961 GCA_039198835.1 Pseudomonadota bacterium
CATCAACAATGGCGCAGTGATCGCACAAGACAGCACAGCGGCGCTCGTCTCTCGGCTCGATTCAAAGACGCTGGCGATCCGCCCGGCAAACCCCGCGGCCCGTCCCGCGATGCCCGCGGGCATCCGGGCGGAGAGCCATGCGGACGGCACCTTCCGCTTCACTTATTCGCGGCGCGAAACGATGCCCGAGACAATCCTCGGCGCGCTGGCCTCGGCTGGGATCGCCATCGCCGATATCACCACGCTTGAGCCCCATCTCGAAGACGTCTTCCTCTCGCTGACCAAAAGCGCGGAGGAAGACACTTCGCCTTAGGCGGCTTGGGGGCGATGGAAGTAGAGCACGATCGCACACAAGATACCGAGCACAAGGGCGGGCACGAAGGTCGGCCCAAGCACGAAGATGTGGAAGAGGATCGCGCAGCCCATCGTACACACAAGAAGACCCGCGCCGACCCACTGGAGCCTCGGCACCCAAAGCAGGATCACCGATCCAATTTCGACGATGCCCGCCACATAGCGGAACCATTGGCCCCACCCGATTGTCTCAAAGGTCTGCACCATGCTGGCGTCGCCCGTGAGCTTGCTGAAGCCCGCAAAACCAAAAGCGAGAGTGAGCAGCGCTTTGAGGGCCGTGAGCCAATACGTCTTGATGAACTCCATGACGTATCCTTACGCCGCGAGAGCGTCGATTGAGGTCTTCGCCTGAGCCAAGCTCTTATCTGCATCGAGGACCATTTGATCGGCGGCGATGATCTCGATATCCGTGATCCCGATGAAGCTGAGGACATGCTCGAGATAGCCAACGGCGAAATCGATGTCCGAGCCGATCTTTGTACCGCCGGAGGCGACCACAAGGATCGCGCGCTTGCCTTCGACAAGGCCGCGCGGGCCCTCAGCGCTATATTGAAAGGTGACGCCCGAGCGGGCGACCATGTCGATCCAGGCCTTGAGCGCGGCGGGGACCCCGAAATTATAGATCGGCACGCCGATAACAAGCGTGTCTGCGGCAAAGATTTCGGCCACGAGCGCGTTGGACGCGGAAAGGGCTTCTTCCTGCGCGGCGGTTCGGTCTGATGCGGGGGTAAAGCTCGCCTCGACCCAGGCCTCCGAGATCAGCGGGATACCGTCTGACAGGTCGCGGGCCACGACCGACGTTGCCCCCAGCTTCGAGATGACTTGATCGACCAGGTCGCGGGTGATCGAACCGGTTTTGCGGGGTGACGCATCGATGCGCAGAATTGAATGTGCCATTGTGAGGGCCTCGTGTTGAGAATGCTGTCTTCGATGAGAAACATCTGGGCCTCTCTTGTGGCGCACGCAATCTGCGATTATAGATTTCTCATGTTTTTTTACGCACATAATGCGAGGGTCGGCACAGATGGATAACTGGGATGAAGTGCGCACAGCTTTCCAGGTGGCGCGCTTGGGGACGGTGAGCGGGGCCGCTGATGTTTTGGGTGTCCACCATGCGACCGTGATCCGCCATATCGATGCGCTCGAAGGCAAGCTCGGCGTCAAACTTTTTCAACGCCATGCGCGCGGCTATACGGCAACAGAGGCAGGCAATGATCTGCTTTTGGTCGCGCAAACGACAGACGATCAGTTCGCGCAGCTCGCAGGCCGGCTGAAAGGGCGCGGCGCGTCTGTGACAGGCGAACTCGTCGTGACGTCGCTGGCGACGTTCTCTCCCATGCTCGCGCCCGTCCTGGCCGGCTTTCGCGAAGAACACCCCGAACTCACGGTGCGCTACCTGACGGGCGACAGGCTCTTTCGGCTCGAATATGGCGAGGCCCATGTGGCGATCAGAGCAGGCAACGCGCCCGATCAGCCTGACAATGTCGTCCAACCCTTCGTGCGCCAATCGCTCGCGCTTTATGCGGCGGACTTTTACGTTGAGCGTCACGGCGTGCCGAAGGATGAAAGCGAATTCAAAGATCATTACTTCGTCGGCCATGACGCCGAGACGCGAGCGCCTTTTAACATGTGGCTCCGCGCCCATGTTCCGGTGGAAAACATCGTCTACCGAACAGCCGATAACCGCTCCAACGAGGATGGCGTCGTCGCGGGGGCGGGCATCGGGTTTTTGCCGGTCAAGGTCGCGGAACGGTATCAAAACCTGACCCAGGTCGCCCCACCGAGAGAGGAATGGGCCGCGCCCCTTTGGCTCGTCACCCATGTCGATCTGCATCGAACCGCCAAGGTGCAGAGCTTCTTGGCTTATCTGAAAGCCGCTGCAACAAGCTGGCAGGTGTGAGCGAGGCGGGGCGCGGCCATGCCGCTATGCTGGTCTTTTCAGCGCTTGTGGCGGGCTCATTCGCGCTCGGCGTTCTTGCGGCAAACCTGTTGGACCCTGCCGCGCTGAATGCCGTGCGCTTCGTCATTGCAGGCGCACTCATCGGCGGGCTTGGGCTTTGGGCGGGCGCGTTTCGCAAGCACGATTTCGAGGCGCCTTGGCGCTATGCCGTGCTCGGCGGGCTTTTCGCGACCTACTTCGTCTTGATGTTTGAGGGCCTCAAAACCGCACCGGCGGTTTCAGCCGCGGCGGTCTTTACGCTGACGCCGATCATGTCGGCCGTCTTCGGATGGCTCCTCTTGCGCCAGGCCACCACAGGATGGATGGCCATAGCCCTGACCTTGGGCGCGTTCGGCGCGCTTTGGGTCATTTTCCGGGCCGATCTGGCCGCCGCTCTGGCCTTTGATCTCGGGCGCGGCGAAGCGATCTACTTTTGCGGCTGCATCGCCCATGCCATCTACACACCGCTCGTTGCAAAGCTCCATCGCGGTGAGAACCCGATTGCTTTTACCTTTGGCATGCTCGTGGCGGGCTCTTGTCTTTTGGGCCTCGTCGGGGCGGATGATCTCATCGCCACCGATTGGGCCGCGTTGCCTGCGATTGTGTGGATCACGATCCTCTACACAGCCGTTGCCGCGAGCGCAGCGACGTTTCTTCTTTTGCAATATGCCACGCTGCGCCTGCCGTCCGCGAAGGTCATGGCTTATACCTATCTGACGCCGAGTTGGGTGATCCTGTGGCAGATCGCGCTCGAGGGCTCTGTGCCGCCCGCGCTGATCATGGTTGGGGTGGGCGTCACGATGCTCGCTCTTTTCATGCTTTTACGTAACGAGGAGGAAGCAGGGCAGAGGGCCAGCGCCGGGCGGTAGGGTGCGTGATCTCACGCACCGTCGCCGTCGAATTCGCGCGCCAGATACGCCTCGAAAGCATCGAGATTAACCGCTTCAAACTGCCCGAAGCTCTGCATCCAGATCGATGCGTCGCGCAGCGCATCGGGCTCTAGCTTGCACCACTTCACCCGCCCGCGCTTTTCTTGGCTGATAAGGCCCGCCGCCGTCAGCACGCTCAGATGCTTTGAAATCGCCGCAAGCGACATCTCGAAAGGGTGCGCCACGTCGGTGACGGCCATGTCATCTTCCAAAAGCATCTGAAGGATCGTTCTGCGCGTCGGATCCGAAAGCGCCGCGAAGACTGTATCAAGCTGGGCCATGGGTCGGCCTAACGCGGCTGACCTCTGGGGATCAAGGCATCGTGGCGCGCGCGCGGGCCAGCGCGTTGCGTTCAAGCGTCTGATGCAGCACGGTCATGAGCGGCACGGGCGGGGCCCCATGGGTCATCACCCGCGTGCGCATCCGCGCCTCAAAAGCCGCGCTCCCATCCGCTTTGAAATGAAGATCGCCGAAGATCGGCAAGCGGCTGGGAAGGCGCGCCTCATACCAACTCTCTTGAAAGACACGCTCTCCCGAATAGCGATGGATCAATCGCATCTGCCCCCCGCCAGTGACACCGAGCCCGCCGGGCACACCGGCGGGCAGTGGCGCGCTCTCGAAGACATGCGTCACATCCCAAAGCGAGCCCGGCGTCATCGATACGCAAAGCGGGCGGACATTGCGCGCGGTCAGTTCCCGGTCACAGGTCCGGCCGAACCCTGACGGCCGGTAGATCACGCCGCGCACATCATTTCCGTCCGGTGAGATAGAGCGTGGCAGGAAAATCGCGCGCAGGTCGCCCTGGCGCAAAAGCTCCATGCAGGTGGCCAGGCAATGGCTCTTGGAGAGGTGCCGGGGCGAGACGCCATCGAGAACGGCAACGATATCGGCTGGAGAAAACGCGGGGACCGCGCCGCCATCGCCTTCGACCTCCGCAAGGAGCTGCGCGGTTTTGAGCGGCGCATAGACAAAGCTCCACCCCACAGGCGGCAAAAGCGCCAACGCTAAGGCGGCAAAAGCGCCGCTGAACCGAAAGGCCAGCCAGGCGACCGCGCCCAAGGCCAGAAGCGTTGGCAGCAAGGCCATGAGACCCAAAAGCGGAAGGCCGATCACCGACGCTGAGAGCATCTGAGCCAAGCCCGTCGCGCGGCCGGTTATATAAAGCGCGGCCAGCAAAACCGCGGTGCATAATGTGAGCGCCCGCCATGGCAGGCGGCTTGCAGCGGGAAGGGAGAGGATGGCCTGGGTCATGGCCGCAATATCCCCCAACGGCATGTCTGAATGAGGGCGCGACAGGGGATATTGCGGGATGCTTGGCGCAGCTTTGGCCAAACTTTCAACCAAAAGGTTAAATTTGGCCGGGCGGTATTCAGGCGTTCACCTCCAGGGCCGGCGGCACCTCTCAATCCAAAAAATCTCTATATTTCCGATGCTTGAGACAAAGCAAGACGGCGTTTTGGAGCGGTTGACTTGGCGCGGCTTGGTGAATACCCCACTCTCAAACCGCAGGAGCCGTTTTGTGAGCGACAAAGAGCGCATGGAAGCGCTGGAGGCGCGTCTCGAATCTGCCAAAGCCCGGTCGAAACCGGAAAACGCGCGCGGTGAAGAGCATTATTCGATGGCCAATGTGGCGTGGCGAATGGTGATCGAGTTGGTGGCGGGGATTGTCATCGGCTTTTGCATCGGGATCGGGCTCGATAGCCTTTTCGGCACGACGCCGATCTTCCTGGTGGTGTTTATTCTGTTCGGCCTGGCGGCGGGCATCAATGTGATGTTGCGCACCGCCAAAGAGGTCGAAGCCAAACAAGCGGCGTCGCGCGAAGTGCAGGCCGCAGAGGAGAACGCAGATGGCTGATGCGCCAGAGAGTGGCGGGCTTTCGATCAAGCCCATGGATCAGTTCACGGTCAAACCGCTGTTTGGTGGGTCCGAGATCGGGATGTTCACAATCACGAATGTGACCCTCTGGCTCTTTCTCGCAGTTGTGGTCGTGACGCTCGTGCTCGTCGTGGGGTCGCGCGGGCGCGCGGAGGTGCCCTCGCGCGGGCAATCAATCGCTGAGCTCGCCTATGGCTTTGTCTACAACATGGTCGTCGATGTGGCGGGCAAGGATGCGGTGAAGTTCTTCCCCTACATCATGACGCTTTTCATGTTCATCCTGACAGCCAACCTGCTGGGCCTTATCCCCACGGCCTTTACAACGACGTCGCACATCGCGGTGACCGCGGTCATGGCTTTCGCAGTCTTCATCACGGTCACGGTCGTCGGTTTCGTGAAAAATGGGCGTGATTTCCTCAGCCTCTTTTGGGTGTCGAGCGCGCCGCTCGTTCTGCGCCCGATCCTCGCGATCATCGAGGTCATCTCGTATTTCGTCCGCCCGGTCTCTCATTCGGTGCGACTGGCGGGCGCGATCACGGCGGGCCACGCCGTTATGAAAGTTTTCGCGGGCTTTGCGGGCGCGGCGCTCATTGCCCCCTTGGCCATCATTGCCATGGTCGCGATCTACGCGCTCGAATTCCTCGTTGCTGGCATTCAGGCGTATGTCTTCGCCATTCTCACTTGCGTGTATCTGAAAGACGCACTGCACCCGCATCACTAAGGTTTGGTGCGCGCTGCGCACCCTACACACACTTCCAAGCTCAAGGAGATAAGGACATGGAAGGCGATATCGCACAAATGGGTCAATTCATCGGCGCTGGCATTGCAGGCCTTGGCGCTGGCCTCGCGGCGCTCGGCGTGGGCAATGTGGCGGGTAACTTCCTCGCCGGGGCTCTGCGCAACCCCTCCGCCGCTGGCGGCCAGACCGCCACGCTCTTCATCGGCATCGCCTTCGCGGAAGCGCTCGGGATCTTCTCGTTCCTCGTCGCGCTTCTTTTGATGTTCGCCGTCTAAACCCACCTCGTCTTGAGCTGCCCCGGTGCCTGAATGCGCCGGGGTGCCCTCACGCACCAGGAGGACGCAATGGCAGATGCACCAGCCGCAGCAGAAGGTGCCGCATCGGCGCCGGGCATGCCGCAACTCGATTTTTCGACTTTCCCGAACCAGATATTCTGGCTCGTTGTAACGCTTGTCGTGATTTACTTCGTGCTGAGCCGCGTTGCGCTTCCGCGCATCGGCGGGGTCTTGGCCGAACGCGCAGGCACGATCACCAACGACATCGCCGCCGCCGAAGACCTGAAGGCGCGCGCGAAAGAAGCCGAGAGCGCTTATGAAAAAGCGCTGGCCGATGCGCGCGCAGAAGCTCAGAAGATCGCCGCGAAAACAAAAGCTGAGATCCAGGCCGATCTCGACAAAGAGCTCGCCAAGGCCGATGCCGAGATCTCGGCCCGCGCGGCCGAAAGCGAAGCGGCCATCGCCGCCATTCGCGATAGCGCGGTGGAAAATGTCGCCACCGTCGCGAAAGACACAGTCGCTGATATCGTCTCGGCCATGGGTGGCAAGGCCGACGCAAAGACAGTCGCAAGCGCCGTCACCGCCCGGATGAAGGGATGAGCCCCATGATGAAACGCATCGCGCTTTTCCTTGCGACGATCCTCTCCGCTGGTCCCGCAGTCGCGGCATCGAAGAACCCGTTTTCGGCTGAGTTTTACTCGCTCACCAATTCGGATTTCATCGTCTCCATCGCCTTTCTGCTTTTCATGGGCATCCTGGTTTACTTCGGGGTTCCAAAGCTTTTGGGCAAAATGCTCGATGACCGCGCCGCCGCGATCAAAGCCGAGCTCGAAGAGGCGCGCGCCCTGCGCGAGGAGGCGCAAGCGCTCCTGGCAACATTCGAGCGCAAGCAAAAGGATGTGCAGAGCCAGGCCGACGCCATCGTCGACTCCGCCCAGGCCGACGCAAAAGCCGCCGCAGAGCAGGCAAAGGCTGACATTGCAAGCTCGGTGGAGCGCCGCTTGACGGCCGCAACAGAGCAGATCGCCTCTGCCGAAGCCGACGCCATGCGCGAAGTGCGCCACCGTGCCATCGCTGTGGCCGTGGGGGCAGCCTCTGACATAATGGCCAAGGGCATGAAGGCCGCCGATGCAGATAAACTGATCGATGCGGGCATTGCAGAGGTTGAAGCGAAGCTGCATTGACGCCGGCCAATGCGTGGCAATCACCTGATCGGCCCCGCTTCGGCGGGGCTTTTCTTTTTCTTAACGTTCCCCCTCATGCGCTAGGCGCTGGCGGGCGATCCCTTCGTTTCGCAGGGCGAGGCGGTGATCTCTCAAACAGCTTTCAACATAGCTTAGATGCATAATCACAGCCTGCCGCGCCTCGCTTGCCTCGCGTCGTTGAAGTGCCTCATTGATCGCGCGGTGCTGTGCCAAAAGATTGTCGCGCGTGGTGCGCTGCTTGAACATGATCTGGCGGTTGTAAAAGACGCCTTCGCGCAGCAAGGCGAACATCGAGCGCATCATGTGAAGCATCACCGTGTTGTGCGAGGCCTCGATGATGGCGAGGTGAAATTCAGCGTCGAGCGCTGCCTCGGCATCGCCCGTGCGCTTTTTATGCGCCTCTTCCATCTTCTCCATAACCGCCGCGATCACGGCGAGGTCGGTATCAGAGGCGAGTTTCGCCGCCCGCTCGGCGGCGAGCCCCTCCAGATCGCGTCGAAACGCGAGATAATCGAATACCGCTTCATCATGGCGTTCAAACAAGCGGATCAAGGCGGGCGAAAATGCATTGCCCAAGACATCGGCCACGAACACGCCCGCGCCCGCCCGGGTCTCCACCAAACCGTTTTCTTGAAGCAAGAGAAGCGCTTCGCGCAAAGAGGGGCGAGATACCCCGAGCCTCTCGGCCAGATCACGCTCTGCGGGGAGCCTTTCCCCCGGGCGCAGGATACCGCGCAAGATCAGGAGTTCGACCTGCGCGATGACAGCATCGGCCAGCTTCTCCGCGTGAATTTTCTCAAAAGGCATAGTCGCGCTCCCGTCGATCTGAGAGCTTAGGGCGCGCGTTGCAGCAATGGCAAGCGCGCGCCCAGTGACCGAAAAGCGGGTTAGCCCGTGGGCGCGATGATGATATCCACGCGCCGGTTCAGCGTGCGCCCTTCCGGGGTCAGATTTGTTGCGATGGGCTCATTTTCGCCCCGCCCGAAGGCGCGAATGCGCGATGAGGCTACCCCTTCTGAGAGCAATATACCCGCCACGCTCTCGGCGCGCTGCTGCGAGAGGTTCTGGTTGAAATTCGCGGCCCCTGTATTGTCGGTGTGGCCGATCACTGTGACAGTGCTTTCCGGGAAGCTCTGCAAATTGCTCGCGAGACTGCGGATATCGCCTTGCAGGTCCGGGCGCAGGAAGGCGCTGTTGATGTCAAAGAGAATGTCCTGGGGCATGCGCACGATGAGCTCATTGCCCTGGCGCACGATCACGACCTCAGAGCTGAGCTGCGCGCGCAAAGCCGCTTCCTGACGGTCGACCTGCTGGCCGATCAACGCGCCCGCGCCCGCGCCCACGGCCGCGCCAAGGAGGGCGTTTTTGGTCTTGTCGTCCCCCGAGCGCGCGAGCCCCACGATGGCCCCCGCCACAGCGCCCGTCAAAGCGCCTTGTTGCGTGCGGTTCTGATCGGGGGCTGCGGGGTCGAATGTGGCGGGGTTGGTGCAGGCGCTCAGCGCGACAAGCGCAGCGGCAGCCAGAAAGAGTGGGGCTTTGGTCACTGGTTTTTCTCACTTTTGAAGCGTGCTCTGCTCGCGCACGCGGTGCCCGGCTTATGGCGCAAAGGGGCCTTGATATTCAATATCAGGCCGCCGGCAAGGGCGATTGCGCGCGACTTTCAGCTTGAGAGGCTTCATAGGCGAGGATCGATCGTTTGACCGTGAGCCCCCAATGATAGCCACCCAAACCGCCTGACTTGCGCAAAGCGCGGTGGCAGGGGATCAGATAGCTGATCGGGTTTCGGCCCACCGCGGTGCCCACGGCGCGCGTAGCCTTTGGCGCGCCCACGGCTTGGGCGATCTCGCTATAGGTGGTGACCTTGCCCGAAGGGATGCGCATCAAGGCCTCCCACACCTTGATTTGAAGCGGTCGACCGATCAGCAAGAGCCGTGCCTCACCGCCGCCGCCAAAGGCCGCCGACACATCCGCCTCCAAGGCATCGGGTGCTTCGCGGTAGCGCGCCTGGGGCCACCGGCTTGTCATATCGGCCATCGCGTGGGCGCGCCCGCAATCTTCTGTGAACGCGAGGCCGCAGAGGCCGCTTTCTGTTCCCATTGCGAGGGCATCGCCGAAAGGGGTTTCGAAATATCCGAAATCTATCGTGGTTTGGGCCCCCCCTTTGGCAAAATCGCCGGGGCTCATGGCCTCCCATCGCAAAAACAGATCGTGGAGCCGCGAGCTGCCTGAAAGCCCCACCGAATGCGCGGTCTCCAGGGTTGTGAAGTTCTCGCGCAGGAGTGTTTTGGCATGGCCCAAGGTCAGATATTGCTGGAACTTCTTGGGCGAAACCCCGGCCCAGGCGGTGAATGTGCGCTGGAAATGCGCGGGCGACAGCCCCGCCTGCTGAGCCAGATCATCAAGGCTGATTGGCGACTTCGCCGCATCGATGGCCTCGATCGCGCGCCCGATGATGTGATAGTGATAGCCGGTGTCATCTGCCATGCTTGCCTTCCTTTCGCCCGGCCAGCCTAAAGCGCGCCCCGCTCACCCGCGACCCGTTTCTTGCCGAAAAAGGGCCCATGGGACGATCATCGATGCGTGCTTGGCGTCTGGGCTCTGCGCCTTACCTCGTTGCCGAAAGAAGGACAGGGCGGATGGCCAAGCAACTCCCCTACAAAACGATGCGCGCAATTTTCGAGCGCTTCGCAGCCAGTGAGCCAGAGCCCAAGGGCGAGCTTGACCACGTGAACGCGTTCACGCTCGTCGTGGCTGTCGCGCTTTCGGCTCAGGCGACGGATAAGGGCGTCAACAAAGCCACGGCAGAGCTCTTCAAGGTTGCCGACACGCCCGAAAAGATGCTCGCGCTCGGCGAGGAGGGCGTGATCGAGCACATCAAGACCATCGGCCTTTATCGCAACAAAGCCAGGAACGTGATCAAGCTCTCGCGCATTCTGGTTGAGGATTATGGCGGCGACGTTCCCAATTCGCGCGCAGCCTTGGAAAGCTTGCCCGGCGTGGGCCGAAAGACGGCGAATGTCGTTTTGAACATGTGGTGGGGCTTTCCGGCTCAGGCCGTCGACACGCATATCTTTCGTGTCGGCAATCGGACGGGGATCGCACCGGGCAAAGATGTCGTGGCTGTCGAACGCGCCATTGAAGACAATGTTCCGGTTGATTTTCAGCGCCATGCGCATCATTGGCTGATTTTGCACGGGCGGTATATCTGCACGGCACGCAAGCCAAAATGCGCGGCTTGCCTCATCTCGGATCTGGTCGACTGCGAAGGAGCATGCGGGTGAACAAAAAGTACGATGTCGTCGGCATGGGCAATGCTGTGTCAGATGTGATTGCCAATGCGCCTGACAGCTTTCTCGATCACATGGGCATCGAAAAGGGGATCATGCAGCTTGTCGACCAGGATCGCGCGCAGACGCTCTATGCTGCGATGGACGACCGGACTGAAACGCCTGGCGGCTCGGTCGCGAATACGCTGGCGGGGCTTGGGATGCTCGGCCTCAAGACAGCCTTCGTCGGCCGCGTGGCAGATGACGGGCTGGGCCGCGCCTATGCCAGCGCCATGGCTGAGCAGGGCACCGATTTTCCCAACCCGCCGGTCGCGGGCGCGTCTTTGCCCACATCGCATTCGATGATCTTTGTCTCGC
>JBCCTH010000094.1:0-10845 GCA_039198835.1 Pseudomonadota bacterium
GCGCGGTCGCGGAACACAGTCCATTCATGGGCATGGCGCGGGTTTGACGTCTCAAAAAGAAGCTGGCTCGCGCCCACCGACATGAATGTCGAAAAAACGGTGGCCATATCGATATCGCAGATATGGGGCCCCTCATAATTCCCCCAGCAGATATGCACCCGCACCCGGCTCGGATCGATGCCTGCGAGCGCATGGTTGAGCGCCTCCACATGCAGTGCCGCGATCTTGAGAAATTCCGCATCGCTCAAATCCTGGAAGAGCATGTGCCGCGACAGCGCGAGATCGGGGCAATCAAGCTGAAGATAAAGCCCGCTCTCGACAATCGTGCGATATTCCTCGCGCATCACATCGGCCAGCGCGCCAAGATAGGCCTCTCGCGTGCGGTAAAAATCGTTCTGCAAGAAAAGCGAAATCACCCCCGGAGAGGCCGCGTTCATGAAGCCCTCCGCGGCGCCATGGGCGGCCATACCCGCTTTGAGATTGTCGATATCGGTTTGCAGCTCGCCCTGCCCCTTCGATTTGACCTCTCCGACGCACATCGGCCGGGCATAGGTCGGCGTGCCGCCATCATCGGCGAGGCGCTTCAAAAAGCCTGGAAAACGCTTGAGATCGGCAGGCGCATTGCGCGGGCTATCACCATCAAAGCCCGTGTAGCGATCTTTCACATAGGTCGCGTAGCTGATCTTCGATGTCTCTCCATCGCTGACCACGTCAACCCCCGCCGCAACCTGAAGGCGCACCGTCTCCCCGCAAGCCTCCGCCATGGCAGTGTCAAAAGCGGCGGCGTCATATTCCTCACCATTCTCGCGTGCGAAGATAAAATCCACGACCTTCTGCGTCCGTGGCAGCGAGCCCACATGGGTTGTTTTGATCATGCTCTTGCCTCCTCATTTCACTGCTTCTTAGGACACTCGCTTTGCAGCTTCCAGAGGCTCTCTTGGCGTCCGGCCACGCCGCCTGACCCTCTCAAACCACCTCGCCGAACTCGACCGTGTTCTCAATCTTTAAGCCCCTCTCACGCGCCGCGGCATAAAGCGCGACAGACATGAAGAGCCGATACGGCCAAAGCGTCGGCTAGTGCTCCACCCATAGATGGCGGCCGCCAAAGGCCCCGCGGCGCAAGAAAACCCGCTTCATGTGCTCCCGCTTGGGATGCATGCTCGCAAAATTCTCGTGCTTCAGATCAAGCGCCTCGGGGTCGCTTCGCTCCAGATCAACGCTCGAGAGCCATCGGCCTGGCTTCAAAGCAAACCCCTCGATCCTCTGCCGCTTCGACCAACGCGACGTCAGCAAAAGCGGCCAGAGCGCATGCATTCCAGGCTCAAACGCCTCAAGCAGCGCGCGGAAGGCCGGGGAGCAGCCGAACACACTCCCCGCAAAGTAGAGGTCGTTCAACTTCCCGGCTGTCGGCCCGAGATGCATCACTCTCGGCTTTTCAAACTCTTCAAGCGCAGAGCTTTCCCTGGTGAGGCGCTGCGTCACCTGCGACTGGAAAATAGCAAACCGCGTTGTGGCCGCGATCTCTCCCGCGGCGATAGCGGCGTCAAAGCGCGCGCGGATCTTGTCGCGATGATCACTGTGCTCGATATCGGGAAATGCTGGCTCCGTGTCCGAGCCGAAATCTATGCCGTAAGGAATCTTGCAAGCTCCCAGACCGCCTGAACCAAAGTAAAAGCGCCACCCCGGGCTGCAACGGGGTGGCGCTTCTAGCCTCGCTAATAGTGTCCGATGCGCGCTAGTTCACGCGGTCCCAAAACACCCCCAAGTGACGCGAGACGATCTCGTCATAGCGTGCGCTTTCCTTGAGCTGCGCGAGCCCTGCATTGATCCGGTAAAGGTGGGTCGTGCCGCGCCAATGGCGCTTCGAGATGATCACATGGAGCCCCTGCACGCCTAGCGGGTTGGCCAGCGGCGCAACCGCAGAACGCAGCCCCATCTCGCTCAGCGTCGTCCAGCCCGTGAACTCGTTGAGCGCAACGGCATCGACCTGCCCGCGCACCAGAAGATCAAAACAATCGGCCGGGGTCGCGGGCGTTTCCAGCCTGATCAAGCCGTTCGTCAGCCAAAGCCTGTCGGGCGCATCGAGATCGAAAGTGAAGTATCCCGCCGGACGGCACAGCGTCTTGCCGATGATATCCTCATCGCTCTCGAAGGTCATGCCCGAGCCATTGACGACGAAGAGAAGCTGCAACAATTCGACAATGGGCTCCGAGAAATGATAATTCACACAGCGTTCATTATCGGGCGTCGCGGCGCAATCCGGTTTGGCCCAAGGGAACCCCATGTCGAATTCTTTGTCATTGAGCGCCGGAAAATGCTTTGCCCAATCGTCTTCCCAGGCAATCGAGAAGGTAACAGGGTCGGGCGTTTCTTCCATCGCCGCGTTCACCAGCTCGGTGATCATGCCCTGCCCGGGCCAGGCGCGGTCGGTGAACGGGGCATAATTCGATCCCGTCACAAGCTTCATCTCGGCATCTTCAACCTGAAGAGGCGTTGCATCAGCAACGAAGGCGGAGCCGTCAGTCGGGCAAGGGATCGTGAGCTGCGTGCCCGCGGGGATCTCAAGCGGGTTCGTCAGCTTGCCGGGGTTGGAATAAAAGATCAAAGACCATTGCTCGAGCTGGCCATAATAGCCCTCGGCAATGGTGAAGACCGTCTCGCCCGGCTGCACGATATGCGCCGCCGCTGTGCAATCGGCCAGTGCCGGGGCGGCGCTCAGGGTAAGGAGCGCCGCGGCAGTGTTTCGAAGATGCTTCAGCATGGTGACTATTCCTAAAACGAAGCCCAGATGCGGGTCATGTGCTCGTCGATGACACGCTGATATTCCCCGCTTTCCTTGATCTCGGCGAGGCCGTCATTGACGAGCGCCATGAGCTCAACCGCATCGGGGTGCGATTTGTGCGCGATGACATGAAGCCCATCAATCGCAATCGGCAACCCGTTGGCGACCTCAACTTGCCCCTCAAGCTCGAGCGCCTTGATCTTCTCGCGGCCGGTGAATTCGTTGAGCACGACACCGTCGACCTCGCCATCCACAAGCAGGCGGAAGCAGTCATCGATTGTGCCGGGCATCGACAATTCAATCACCCCGTCTTGGAGCCAATTGCGCCCGTCCTGGTCAAAGAGGAACGTGGCATAGCCAGACGGCCGGCAAAGCGTCCGCCCCGCCATGTCGGCATCTGAACGATAGGCAAATCCGCTATCGGAACGGACGAGCATAACCGAAAGCACCTCGAAGACCGGCTCCGAAAAGACAAGGTTCTGGCAACGATAGGTCGCCGGGTCGGCGTCGCAATCGGGCTTGAACCAGGGGAAGCCGAGGTCAAGCAGCGCGTTCGACAAAAGCGGCTCATGGTGCGCCGCCCAATCATTGACCCAGTGGATCGCGAAACCTTCATCAGGGGCCGCGGCTTCCATCGTGGCCTGCACGATCTCGGTATACATGCCCCCGCCCGGCAGCGAGCGGTCGGTGAAGGGCTTATAATCATCCGCCGTCAAAAGGTTGATCTTCGCGCGCACGGCCGCGTTCCCGAGCGGCACCTGGATCGGCGCTGAAACCGATGTCACCGCCTCGAGATCAACCCCGCCCGTCAGACCCAGGGGCAGCCCATCGATGCAGGTCAGGTTGAGCTTCATGCCCACGAAGATGCGCTCGGGCTGGCCGCCGATCACCGATACGTTCGACTGATAGATCGCCGACCACTTGCCAACATCCTTGTATTGCTGATCGGCGATCAAAGAGAGGCTATCGCCCGGCTGAACGGTGTAGACACCGCCGCAAGACTGCGCCTCCGCCACCGTGGCCACCCCGACACCGGACAAGGCAATAAAAGACGCGGCCGCCAAGGCCGAAAAGCGATTGAGCATAGGGTCCCCCATTGGTGAAGCACACAACCCCTCGTAGGCGTGCTCCCGGAATTTAGCAGATGTGGCGGAGTAACGCCGATATTGCGGATCGGGTCAATATTGAAGGCATATAAAGTCGCTGCAAAGGGCGGGCGCGCCTCTGATTTTCAGAGGCAACCCCCTCAATTCCCTGCAAAATACCCAGATATAGGAAAACGACACGCCGAAGCGCAAAATCAGGTAGCCCAGGCCAGACCAACCAGCCGCGCGCGCCTTGTGGATAGAATCGGCTGGATCAGCCGCTCAGAAGCTGCGCCCAGATGGCCACTTCATCATAGCAAACCCACTCTCGGCGCAGGCCCCAGGGCCCGAATTCCGCGTGGCAGATGCCCATGATATGCGCCCGTTTTCCCGTCGGTCTGCCAAAGGCGCCCCAGCCATCATGGGCCCCGTCGAGCGACCAGCGCAGAGCCGCGCGCGGCGGCATCAGCGGGTCTTCGCGCCCGATGACATGATGAACCTTGAACACAGCACTCGGAAAAGCGCTCCGCAAGCCCAGCCAATGCTGGTCAGCAGCCGCATGCCCCACACCGCTCACACCGCCCGGATATTCCAGAAGGCAGGCGCGGTCCCATTCCCGGGTGATAACGGCCAGATCCGCTTCCATGATTGATGTGAGAAAATCAGCGTACTTCGCGCCCCATTCATTATCGTTGCCGCGCCCCTGATAGGGGCCGTCAATGTCATCCTCGGGCGTGAAAAAGCCGGGCACGCGCCCGTGATCGATCTCAGCAGCGACAAAATCCTGCGGCGTCATCCCCAGTTGCCGCACGACGCTGCCATTGTCGCGCACGAGCCATTCGTCGCTGATCTGGTTGGCCTTCGCATAGCAATCCGCGATCCCGCGAAATCTGATCCGCTTTCCCGTCGCGGGCCCAAACCGGCCGCCATGATGGGTTGCCGTCGAATGCAGCCGGTGAGACGAGAGCATGCCCGCCTCCGGCGTACCCGACCAGATCACATCCTCGGCGAGCAGATCGCGATCGGGGAATTCCGCGAGCGTTTCGATCGTGTTTTGCGTCATCCCGGCTTCACCGGTCGAAATTCCGCCCGGCACGCGCACGATCACATCGGGCGCATAATACTCTTTCATCGCCGCACCCAGGCCGCGATCCTCCCAGATCTCTTTGGTTATCCCGATGATGTAATCGGGGAAATCTTTGAACTTGTTTGAAAATCCATGCATCAGTTTGCCTTTCGAGATGATCCGCGGATCACCATCTGCCCTTCGATCTCGACGCGCTGAGGCGCCGCTTCGCCCTCGATGAGCGCCATCATGCGCGAAACGGCCGCCTCAACCATTTCATCGCTGGGCTGACGCCATGTGCTCAGATCATATGACGGCCAAGAGGCCATCTGCACATCGTCAAAGCCCACGACAGAAATGTCTTCGCCCAAGGCGATCCCCCGCCCGTGGCGCAGCGCATCAATGACAGCGAAGGCCATGTGATCGTTGCCAACAAAAATCGCGTCGCACCCAAAATCATCCACGAGCGTGAGCGCCGCCTGGGCGGCCTTCTCGCGGCTGTATTCGCCATCTATCACGTGGCATCGCGCGCCCTGCGCAGCCAACCCTTCGGCGAAGCCCGCCGCCCTGTCGCGCCCTGTCATCGATCCCTGCCAGCCAGATACATGCCCAAAGGCCCTGTGCCCGCCCGCCATGAGATGCGCCGCAATCGCCCGCCCCGCCGAGCGATTGGCGCAGGTCACCTGCGTGAGCCCTTGATCCTCCTGACCGCGATTAAAGAGCACCACGGGGATCGCCGCCGCCCGACACCGGTCAATCAGCGTATCCGAGAGCGCCACAGAGGCCGCAATGATGCCATCAACCTGATAATCAAGAAGCTCATCGACCACGCGGTCCACATCCGAATTCCAGGACGCCATGAATATGAGCGTGTGATAGCCCTGTTTCTGCAAGGCCTTTGACATCCGCTCCAGCACGTCGGGGTAAAACGGATTTTCCAGATAAGCGACGACGAGCCCGATGATCCGCGAGCGCCCGGTGATCAAAGAGCGCGCCAGAACGTTGGGCCGGTATCCGAGGTCAGCGGCCGCCTTGCGCACCTTGTCTTGCGTGGCTTTCGAAGCCGAGGCCCCTGAAAAAACCCGGCTGACGGCGCTTTGTGAAACGCCCGCGCGTTTGGCCACGTCCGAAGAAGTGACCTTGGTCATCCCGCTGTCCACCCGCCATCAACAAGGATCGACGTGCCCGTCACCAGCGCCGAGGCCTCTGAGGCCAGATAAACAACCGCGCCCATGATATCTTCCACCTCGCCGATCCGCCCCAGTTTGATCTTGTCCTCGATCCAGCGCACGCGCTCGGGGTTCGAAAAGGTCTGCTCGGTGAGCGGCGTGCGGATGAAGGTCGGGCAGATCGTGTTGACCCTGATCCCCCTTGGGCCGAGATCGATGGCCATCGCCTTGGTCATGCCCTCAAGAGCGTGCTTTGTGGCGGCATAAACGCTCCGGTCCACCCCGCCCACATGCCCCATCTGGCTTGATATCTGAATGATCGAACCGCCAAGCGGCATCCCGCGCGCCGCAGCCTGCGCGAGAAAGAAAGCGGCCTTGAAATTTATCCCGGCCACCGCATCAAAATCAGCCTCAGTGACATCGAGCGTCGCGGCGTGGCGCGCAAGCCCCGCTGAATTGCACAAAATGTCAAACGGGGTGGCGCAGGCTTTCTCGACGGCGCTCTGATCGGTCACATCGAGAACAAGCGCCTCAGCCGAATATCCCGCCGCCCGCAGGGCCTGTGCTGCCGCCTCGACTTGCCCCTCAGAGCGCGCCGCCACGACAACATGCGCGCCCGCCTCCGCCAAAGCCGCAGCGCATCCCAGCCCGATCCCGCGCGAGCCGCCCGGCACAAAGGCGCGTTTTCCATCGAGACGGAAAGAGGGTGTCTTAGGCAGCATCGGCACCTCCGGGAATGACGGGATAGGCGATCCCGCGAAAAGGCGGGAAGTCTGCGTAGCGCGCCGCGCGTTGCGCGCGCGTCTCGCTCGGCGCCGCGCCCGCCGCCAAAAGCGTGCCCTTGGGCGCGATATAGCTTGATATCTTGCGCGCGGGGTCTTCGCGCCAGGTCAGATTGAGCGCAGCGCGCATCGGGAAAAACCACATCGCGTGATAAGGCAGATGATCGTGGATCCACCACGCCAGATCGCGCCAGTCGCGGCCCCCTTGCTCGCCAAACCAGGGCACCATCACCGATGCGCATGCCCCCAAGCGCCCCTGCGCATCGCGGCGATCCCAGATATGGCCGGCATAATTGGCCTCGTTGCGGGCGCATCCCAGATCATGGGCATTGCCGAACGCATTGACTTCCGGATGCCGGTGCGCCGAGCGGATCTCGATGGGGCCAAACGTTTCCACAAGCGGATCAAGGAGATGCTGGCAAAGCCTGCGCCCGGCTTCCACAAAGAGCTTTTTGTCATCCACAAGGTTGGGAATGCGGTGAAAATTCCCGATCTCTGAATTCAGGAAATTGCGGGCGTAGAAATATTTCGACAGTCGCACGCGCCCAAGCTTCGTCAGCGCCGCTAGGCTTTTGACAGGCCCGCTCGAAACACCGGTATAGGCCACGCTCACGCCCCCGTCTCCCACTGAAATGCGCCATCATCGGCAACCGGCGCAAAGGGATTATGGCTCACTTCCCAGACATGGCCGTCCAGGTCGGCAAAAAAGGCCGAATGCCCCCCCCAGAAGATGTCATGGGGCTCCTTGAGAACGCGCCCGCCCGCAGCCACCGCGCGCGCGCAGATCGCGGCGACCTCTTTCTTGTCGCGCACGTTATAGCCCAGGGTGATCCCGCCAAAGCCTGGCGTGATCTCAAGCCCGGTATCGCGCGCCATCGCCGCGCGGCTGTAAAGCCCAAGCACCTGACCCAGAAGATCAAAAGCAATGATGCCCGCATCGTCGGTTTTGACGCGCGTCCAGCCCAACGCCTCATAGAAAGCTGCCGATGCCTGCAAATCCCCCACCGCAAGGGTAATGAGCGATATCCGCGGCTCCATCATTTGAGCTCTTCGATACGCGCAAAAACATCCACGCCGATCTGCTGATAGAGGTCGATGAGGTCCACAAGCACCCAGTTCTCCCGGATCAGCCCGTTCTCAATGCGCCAGAAATCAAGCGATTTCATCGTCACCTCCTTGCCAATCCCGGGCAGGCCGAGCCACCCGGGATCAGACAGCGTCTGGCGCATATTGGGCCAGCCCGTCACGCCCACATAATCGCCCTCGGCGAAGAAATGATAGACCATCTCCTCCCGGTAGCGGCCCCGATCCGGCATCGCCGAAAGGAAGGGGATCTGGTGATTGCGGCGAAACCCCTCGATCCCGCGCGCCGTGCCAATGCCCGCCGGGCCATACCAATGCATCTTCGGATGCCAGTAGCGGTCCATCTCCATGACTTCCGGCCCGCCCTCCTCGGGGTGGCGCGACATCGCGCCAAGCATGTCGAGGATGAGCTTTTTCGAGCGCTCCGCCCCACCGCCATGGGGGCCGAGCCCGTCACAGGTCGCAGGGCCAGGCACGCACCAGTCCCGGCCAAGCGAGGGCGCAAGCGGCCAGGCGCGGGCCTGGATCATCACTTCGGGAATGTCCCAGCCGAATTGCGTCTCCACAATCGCCGCGCCCTCCATGCGGAAGAACTCATGAAAGCGCATGTGAACCGTTCGGTTCGTGGCCGCAATCCCAAGCCAATCAGCCGCGAAGGTGCCCGTGTAGTAACCGGCCTGCCCCACCCAATGCAGGCCTTGTCCGTCCACGCCTTCGATGCTGATGTAGACGCGTCGTTCCAGGTCGGGCCAGGCCGCGCTCAACCCTGCATAAACCTCCCAGAGCGCATCCGCATCGCCCTCTTCAAAGGGGGCCGGAAGCCGGCAGAGCGCCCGCCCAAGCGCCGCCTTGACGGCACCGGCCTTGCCGATATCGAAATCGTAAAGCGCCTGGGCAAACTTCCTGACAAGCTCACCCATGCCCCACCTTCATTTTTCCAAAAAAACTCCGGGGGGAGGCGAAGCCGGGGGGCAGCGCCCCCTGCCCGGCCCCGCAACTCACTCCGCCGCCTCGCGATGGGGCGCGCCCTCGCCGTAAGGGACATTGATCCCCCCATACCGCCTCACGCGCACATTGCATTGCTCGGCATGGCCGACAAAGCCCTCAAGCATGCAAAGCCGCGAGCCATATTCACCCACAAGCGTCGCCGCCTCATCGGTGAGCACCCGCTGGTAGGAATGGGTCTTGATGAACTTGCCCACCCAAAGACCGCCGGTATACCGCCCCGCTTTCTTTGTGGGCAGCGTGTGGTTTGTCCCGATGACCTTGTCGCCATTGGCCACATTCGTACGCGGCCCCAGAAAGAGCGCGCCGTAATTGGTCATGTTTTCCAAAAACCAGTCATCGCGATCCGTCATCACCTGGATGTGCTCCGAAGCGATCTCTTCGGAGACACAAAGCATCTCGTCATAGCTGTCGCACAAAATCACTTCGCCGTAATCCTGCCAAGAGGTCCGCGCCGTCTCAGCGGTGGGCAAGATCGAGAGGATCCGCTCGATCTCGGCGAGCGTGTCCTCCGCGAGCCGCCGCGAATTGGTGATCAGCACGGCGGGCGAGTTATAACCATGCTCAGCCTGACCCAAGAGATCGGTGGCGCACATCTCGCCATCCACCGTCTCATCTGCGATCACACAGGTCTCGGTCGGGCCCGCGAAAAGGTCGATCCCCACGCGGCCGAAAAGCTGCCGCTTGGCCTCGGCCACAAACGCATTGCCCGGCCCCACAAGCATGTCGACGGGCGCGATCGTCTCGGTGCCAATGGCCATGGCCCCCACCGCCTGCACACCGCCGAGGACAAGGATCTCATCGGCCCCGCCCTCCTGCATGGCGGCCACAATGGCCGGGTGCGGCGCGCCATCGACCGGCGGCGCGGAGGCAACCACCCGCTTCACACCGGCCACTTTCGCCGTCAGGACCGACATATGCGCCGAAGCCACCATCGGAAACTTGCCCCCCGGCACATAGCATCCCACTGAATTCAAGGGGATATTCTTGTGCCCCAAAATGACGCCCGGCAGCGTTTCAACCTCGACATCCGTCATGGACGCCCGCTGCGCTTCCGCAAAGCGCCGGATCTGCGCCTGCGCGAAACGAATATCATCCATCTCGCGGGTCGAGACCTTCTGCATCGCCGCTTCGATCTCCGAGGCGGTGAGCTTGAAAGCCTGCGGCGTATATTTGTCGAACTTGGCGGACAGATCTCTGACAGCCTCATCCCCGCGCGCCTCGATATCTCCCAGAATGCCTTCGACGATCCCGCGCACCTTCGCGTCATCCTCGGCTCGTTCAGCGGCCGGTTTACCGCGTTTGAGATACTGTGCCATGTCATCCTCCGCCCGTTGCGTCAGCCGCAGGATACCGCAACACACCCCTGGCTCAAGCAAATTTTGCATACGAATGCAAAAAGCCGCGCCAGCACACTTTCAGACCCTCGCCAGCGCAGGTTCAGACCCGTGCCAGCGCTCCGTCAGACCCGCGCCAAGACCTGACCCGCCAAGGGGCGGTAAAGGAAAAGAAAGCCCAAAATGGCCAGCAAGAGCAGCCCCATAGGCACGAGCGTCATGGCCACCTGCAAGGCCAAAAGCGCTTCCGGGGTCTGCTCGGTGGTGCCCTGGGTCGTTTCGCGCCAACCGCGCGCGGCGATCACACCGCTCAAAAGCGCGGGCGCGAGCGCATTGGCGACCTTCTGACCAAAGAGCCAGACGGCCGAAAATCCACCCTCGATCGCTTCGCCCGATTGCGCCCGCGTGACATCCATGAGGTCAGGATACATGGCCCAGGGGATCGCCTGATAGGCGCCATTCGCAACACCTGCGAGACCCATCAGCCCCATCATGATCGCCAGGTTCTCGGAGGGCAGCGCAAGCCAAAGCCCAAA
>JBCCTH010000095.1:0-10790 GCA_039198835.1 Pseudomonadota bacterium
CGATCCTGGATCGCATATTCGATATCTGCGCCCGCAGCCCAGCCAGGTGAGCGGCGAAAATCAAGGAGCGCGTTTTCGGTCATGAAAAAGAGCACATGGGCGAATTGCTGCGCCCCGATCTGCGGGCCAACCGAGGCCGACGCCGCCGAATAATAATCAACCGTGATATCATCGACGCGGAGCGCGCCACGCCCGAAAGACCCGCCGAGCCCAAAGCCCGCCTCTGTCACCACGGGCATCACAAGCAGCCCGCTGCTTTTATCGGCCAATGTCACCGTGCCGGGGTAGCGGCTGAACATGAAGTTCAACGTTTGATCGACCCGCGCATCGATCTTTCGGTCGTTGTTGTTGCCGATGCCATTGGCACATCCTGCAAGCGCCGCGCCGCCCGCAAGAAGGCCGAAAGAGAACGTCCGTCGTGAATATGTCATTGTGCTGCCTGATCGATGCCCAGCCGGGTTTTTCCCGGTCTGGCGTCACATTACGCTGAAATGCGCCTTGTGTCACGCGCCCTTCGCGGGGCAGGGCGCGTCAGGCGAGGAGCTGCGCAGCCTCCGGGGCGAAATATGTCAGGATGCCGTCACAGCCGGCTCTTTTGAAGGCCATCAAGCTCTCGAGCATCGTCTTTTCGCCGTCGATCCAGCCATTGGCGCGCGCTGCCTGGATCATCGCGTATTCGCCAGAGACCTGATAGGCATATGTCGGCACGCCAAAGCGCTCTTTGACCCGCCAGCAGATATCGAGATAGGGCATGCCGGGCTTGACCATCACCATATCGGCCCCCTCTGCCAGGTCACGGGCGATCATTGTGAGGGCCTCATTCCCGTTGGCGGGGTTCATCTGATAGGTTTTCTTGTCGCCGGTGAGCGCGCTTGACGCGCCGACGGCATCGCGAAACGGGCCGTAGAAAGCCGAGGCATACTTCGCCGCATAGCTCAAGATCGCAACGTTGCGGTGACCGCCTGCTTCAAGCGCGTCGCGGATCGCGCCCACCCGCCCGTCCATCATGTCAGAGGGCCCCAGAATATCTGCGCCCGCCTCGGCTTGGGCCATCGCCATCTTCACCAGGGCTTCGACTGTCTCATCGTTGACGATCTCGCCATCGCGCAAATAGCCATCATGCCCGCTCACATTGTAGGGATCGAGCGCGATATCGGTCATCACCGCGATATCAGGGCAGGCCTCTTTGATCGCGCGGATCGCGCGGTTTGAGAGATTATCCGGGTTCCAGGCTTCGGCGCAGTCCTCGGTCTTCAAAGCCGGGTCGGTATAGGGAAAGATGCAGATCGCGGGGATCCCGAGCGCCCCGGCCTCGCGCGCGGCTTCACCGACACGATCGACAGAGCGGCGCACCACCCCGGGCATCGAAGGCACCGGCACGTCGGTCGCTTCGCCATCCATCACAAAGATCGGCCAGATAAAATCAGCGGGCGTCAGAGTGTTTTCAGCCACCAGGGCACGCAGGGCCGGGCTGCTGCGCAAGCGGCGCGGGCGGGCAAGCGGAAAAGGCGCGTGGGTCATGAATGTCCTGCGGCGATCTTAGCGGTTTGTCCCTGACATGGGGCGCGCGGTTTCTCAAGCATTTACCGCCCATTTGGGGCTTTCACGGCCCCCTTGCTGAGACTAGGGTCGCGCAAAACGCGAGAGGCGCAGGGTGGATATCTTCAGCACGCTTTTGGAAGTGATCGATATGCGATCGTTTTCCAATTTGTGGTATTGGATCGCGTTGGCGGTGCTCTGGTCCTCGGCGTCTTATTGGGTGCTTGGCGTGCCTTTTGATATGATCCAGCGGGCCAAACGCCATGGCGGGATCGCGCAGGATGATCTCGAAGCGATCGTGGCTGTGAAGGTGCGGCGGCTCTTGATGATCGGTGAGGTTTCGGGGCTTTGGGTTATCGGGTTCATCTGCTTTTCGCTTACAACGCTCGCGATCTTGGCATTTGGCTATGGCGTAGAGTTCGCGCAGGCGCTTTTCTTGCTGGTCTTCCCGCTGTGTTTTGTCGGCGCGCGCGCGCTTGCGACAGCGGTGCGCATTCGTGACCGTGGAGTGGCGGGCGAGGCGCTTCAGCGCGCCCTTCTCAAACATCGCTTCTGGACCCAGGTGATCGGGGTCATCGCGGTTTTCGTGACGGCGATGTTTGGCATGTATCAAAACCTAGAGCTCGGGGCGATTTAGCGCGCCCGGGGCGGGCTAGGGCCTGGTCTGGCCTTGACACCGAGCGGCCAGAGCGTAGGTGACAGCGCCTCATGACTGAGACCAACCTGATCACCCTTTCAGGGGCCCCGGAGGGGTTTGATGCAACCCTGCTCCTGCGGGAGGTCGCGGCGCGGGGGCCGGTCATTCATGTCGCGCGCGATGATAAGCGGCTTGAGGCCATGCGCGCGGCGCTGGCCTTTTTCGCGCCTGACATGCCCGTGGCGGTTTTTCCCGGGTGGGATTGTCTGCCCTATGATCGCATTTCGCCCAATGCCGATGTGAGCGCCCAGCGCATGGCCACGCTGGCGGCCCTTTTGCGCGGCGTGCCCCGGCGGTTTATCCTTCTAACGACGCTCAACGCCGCGACCCAGCGCGTGCCGTCGCGCGCGGTTCTCAAAGATGCGACCTTTTCGGCAAAAGTGGGCGCGCGCATCGATGAAGACGCCCTGCGCCGGTTTCTGGTGCGCATGGGCTTCACCCAGGCGCCCACGGTCATGGAGCCGGGCGATTATGCCGTGCGCGGAGGGATCATAGATATTTTTCCGCCGGGGCAGGGCGGGCCCGTGCGGCTTGATCTCTTCGGCGATGTGCTTGATGGCGCGCGCCGGTTTGATCCTTCGACCCAGCGCACCACCGAAAAGCTGACCGAGATTGAGCTCGCGCCTGTTTCAGAGGTGATCCTCGATGAGGCCGCGATCACCCGGTTTCGCCAGAACTACCGGCTCGAGTTCGGCGCAGCGGGAACAGACGATCCGCTCTATGAAGCGGTGAGCGCGGGGCGCAAGCATCAGGGTTTTGAGCATTGGCTGAGCTTCTTTCACGACAGCCTGGAGACCCTCTTTGAGTTTCTGCCCGAGGCCACGATCACGCTCGATGATCAGACGGGCGCGGCGCGCCTGGCGCGGTGGGAGGCGATCGATGATCAATATGATGCCCGCAAGGAAGCGCTCAGCGCCAAGGGCCGCCTCGATAGCGTCTATAAACCCGCGCCGCCTTCAGGGCTTTATCTCGATGATGGCGCCTGGCAAAAATCGGTCACCGGGCACAGGGTTCTTCAGCTTGTGGCGCTCCCGCAGCCCACGGGCCTGAACGCGCTTGATGCCGGCGGGCGCGTTGGCCGCGATTTCGCACCAGAGAGGCAGGCGCAATCTCTGAGCCTTTTCGGGGCTTTGTCAGCCCATGTGAAGGCGATGCTTGAAGAAAAGCCGGTTGTGATCGCGAGCTATTCAGAGGGCGCGCGCGAGCGGCTGGAGGGCCTTATCGCCGATGAGGGCATCCTGGAAGCCGTCAAGATAAAGGATGAAAGCGGGGTCAAGGGGCGCGGCGTTTATCTCGCGGTTTGGGCGCTTGAGCATGGCTTTGAGGCGCCCGATATGGTCGTCATTTCCGAGCAAGATGTTCTTGGTGATCGGCTCATCCGGCAATCGAAACGCAAGAAACGCGCCGAAAACTTTCTGACGGAGACGCAATCGCTCACGCCGGGCGATCTTGTGGTGCATGTCGATCATGGCGTGGGCCGCTTCAAGGGGCTTGAGATCGTCACAGCGGCCGGGGCCGCGCATGAATGTATCCTTCTGGAATATGCCGAGAAATCGAAGCTTTACTTGCCGGTCGAGAATATCGAGCTTTTGAGCAAGTTCGGCCACGAAGAGGGGCTTCTTGACAGATTGGGTGGCGGGGCCTGGCAAGCCAAGAAAGCCCGGCTCAAAGAGCGCATCAAAGAGATGGCCGAGCGGCTTATTCGCGTGGCCGCTGAGCGCGCCTTGCGCAAAGCGCCGATGCTCGAGCCGCCGCCTGAGATGTGGGATGCCTTCTGCGCGCGCTTCCCCTACACCGAAACAGATGATCAGCTCAGCGCGATCGAGGCCACGCTCGAAGATCTGCTCGCCGGGCAACCGATGGATCGGCTCATTTGCGGCGATGTTGGCTTTGGCAAAACCGAAGTTGCCATGCGCGCGGCATTCGTGGCGGCCATGTCAGGCGTGCAGGTCGCCGTGATCGCCCCCACAACGCTGCTCGCGCGCCAACATGCCAAGAGCTTTAACGAGCGCTTTCGCGGCTTTCCGCTCACTGTGCGCCCGCTTTCGCGTTTCGTGGGCACGAAGGAAGCCGCCGCCACGCGCGAGGGGCTTGCGAAAGGCAGTGTCGACATTGTCGTTGGCACACACGCCGTTCTGGCCAAGGCTGTGAAATTCCAAAATCTGGGCCTCTTGATCATCGACGAGGAACAGCGCTTTGGCGTGGGCCACAAAGAACGCCTCAAGCAGTTGCGCTCTAACATCCATGTCCTCACCCTCACCGCGACGCCGATCCCCCGCACCCTGCAATTGAGCCTGTCGGGCGTGCGCGATCTTTCGATCATCGGAACACCGCCCGTCGACCGGCTCGCGATCCGCACGTATGTCAGCGAATTTGATACGCTGACGGTGCGCGAAGCGCTTTTGCGTGAGCATTATCGCGGCGGTCAGAGCTTTTTTGTCGTCCCGCGGATCTCTGACCTGCCGGAGATGGAGGATTGGTTGCGCCGAGAGGTGCCTGAAGTGAGCTTTGTGATCGCCCATGGCCAGCTTGCCGCGGGCGATCTCGATGAGCGGATGAATGCCTTTTACGACGGCAAATTCGATGTGCTCCTGGCCACGACGATCGTTGAATCGGGTCTTGATATCCCCACCGCTAACACGATGATCGTCCACCGCGCTGATATGTTTGGCCTGTCGCAGCTTTATCAGATCAGGGGCAGGGTCGGGCGCTCGAAAACCCGCGCCTATGCCTATCTGACGACAAAGCCGCGCGCGCCGCTCACGCCCACCGCCGAGAAGCGCCTGCGCGTCTTGGGTTCGCTCGACAGCCTCGGCGCAGGGTTCACTCTGGCGAGCCAGGATCTCGATATTCGCGGCGCGGGCAACCTTTTGGGTGAAGAGCAATCGGGGCAGATGCGCGATGTGGGCTATGAACTCTACCAGCAGATGCTTGAAGAAGCGATTTCCAAGATCCGCTCTGGCGAGGCCGAGGGCTTGCAAGACGACGATGATGGCCAATGGGCGCCGCAGATCAATCTCGGGGTGCCGGTGCTGATCCCCGAGAGCTATGTGCCAGATCTCGATGTGCGCCTGGGGCTTTATCGCAGGCTCTCAGGGCTCACGACAAAGGTCGAGCTCGAAGGGTTCGCGGCGGAAATGATCGACCGGTTCGGTCAACTGCCCAGAGAAGTCAACACGTTGCTCCTCGTGGTGCGCATCAAGGCGATGTGCAAACGCGCGGGCATCGCCAAGCTCGATGGCGGGCCCAAAGGCGCCACGATCCAGTTCCACAATGATAAATTCGCCTCGCCCGAGGGCCTTGTCAGCTTCATCGAAGATCAACGAGGGCTCGCGAAGGTGCGCGATAACAAGATCGTCGTCCGGCGCGATTGGGCCAAGGACGCCGACAAGATCAAAGGGGCCTTCGCCATCGCGCGCGACCTCGCCGAGAAAGCAGGCACATTCAAGCCCAAGGCAAAAGCCAGTTAAGCTCAGTCTTTTTCAATGCCAAAGGCGGCCCAGAGCCCAAGCAGGCAAAAAAGAAGCTGCGCCAGGATCATCGGGATCGGCTCACTGCTAAAAAAGAGCGGGATCGGGATCGCGAGCGCCCCCGCGCCGAGCGTCGCCGCCGCGACCAATGTCGCCGAGGCGGTGCCCGCGCTCTTGCCAAAGGGCTGAAGCGCGAGCGCTTGTGAGTTGCCCACGACAAAGCCGAGCACGAAAAACGCCGAAAACATCGCGAGCAAAAAGGCCGGCAGGCCAAGGCCCGCAAAAAGCCCGATGAGGCCGACGAGAGTTGCCAGCGTGCAAACGACCAACCCGCGCCGCAAGAGCCGCACCATCCCGATCCGCGCCACGAGCCGGGCATTGGCGAAAGACCCAAGCGCGCCCGAAACCGAGACAGCGCCAAAGATGTAAGGGTAAAGCCCGGGGATATCATAGGCGTCGGTAAAAATCGCTGGGCCCGCTGTGAGGAGCCCGTAAAGCGACGCGAAGGCGAAAAGCTGGATATAAAGCGAAAGACGAAACATCTTGATCGACATCGAAGCGCGCACTTGTTCGGCCCAGGAGCGCAGCGAAATGGGGATCGGCTCTTTGAGCGTTTCGGGCTGCTGAAGCACAAACCAAAGCGCCGCCGACAGGCCGAAGAAGATGAAAACGGCAAACACGCCGCGCCAGCCGGTGAGCTCGGCGATCCACGCGCCGAGCATCGGGGCCACGCCGGGCACCAGCGTGAAAATCATCATGACGAGCGAAATCGTCGCGGCCATTTGCCGGCCTTCGAAACGGTCGCGGATAATCGCCTGAACGCCCACGCGCGGCGCAGCCGCCCCGATCCCCATGAGCGCGCGGCCCAAGAGCATCAGCGTGAGCGAGGGCGCAAGCCATGAAAGAAGCCCCCCCAGCGCATAGAGCCCGAGCCCCGCGAGCATCACAGGCTTGCGCCCGAAACGGTCAAGGATCGGGCCCACGAGAAATGTCGCGAAGCCCAGCGAGATAAAGAAAGAGCCCATGACCAAGGTCGCGCGTTCGGGGGCGGCCGGGCTGAGCTCATTGCCGATCTCCGGAAGCGAGGCGAGCATCAGATCGATCCCCAAGGCCACGCAAGAGACGAGATAGGCCATCAAGGCCACGAAGCGGATCGAGGCGCGCTCAGCCATCAAGACTGGCCACTAGCCCGAGGTATGGAGGCCTGCGGCGCGGGAAAGCGCCGCGCGCCCGTTTAAGAAAGGTCACTCAACTTGTTCACTTGCATCTAAATTGCTTTGCACTTCAGAGATCACTTTGAGCCAAAGATCGGTTGGTTGCGCCCCTGGAACGGCGTGTTGCCCCGCGACAATGAAGGTCGGAACAGAGCTCACGCCCATTTTGCGGCTGTGGGCGTCTCGGCTTCGCACGGCCTCTTCATCCTCGGCGGTGTTGAGAAGTTTGAGCACGAGAGAGGCGTCCATCCCGGCGCTGTCAGCCACATCCGCGAGAACCTCATGGGCCCCAATATCGCGGCCTTCGACAAAATACGCCCGGAAAAGCGCGTCCACTACGGGGCCCTGCATCCTTTCGATGCCAGCCCAGTGGATAAGCCTATGGGCGTCAAGCGTGTTTGGCGTGCGCTTGATCGCGCTAAGGTCCGCTTCAAGCCCGATGCTCGCGGCGTGTTTCGCGATCTGGCCATAGACCCGCACAGCGTTCTCGCGCCCGCCGAATTTCGCTTCGAGATACACCGCGCGCCCCATACCTTCGCGCGGCATGTCGAGATTGAGTTGAAACGGGTGCCATTCAATCGTGAACGGGTGCTCGGGCACCTGCGCCAGAGCGCGATCAAGCTGCGCCTTCCCGATATAGCACCAAGGGCAGATCGGATCAGAGAGGATATCAAGCTTGATCATGGTGTCTCGGGCTTTGCGGCGAAAACGGCAGGGAGGTCACGGCGGAGAAGTTTCCCGTTTGGGCTCCGGGGGAGCGCGGAGACATGGCGATAGGCGCGCGGATGTTTATATCTCGCCAACCTCGCTGAGACATATGCATCAAGGCTCTCGCGGTCTAGGGGCTTTGGCGCGGTGTAACAGGCAGCAAGGATCGTGCTTCCATCGATAGGGAGCTCGCAAACCGCCGCCTCTTCTAAGCCCGGATGGCCCGCAAGAACGCGCTCGACCTCTAAAGGAGATATGCGAAAGCCGCCTGCATTGAGCATCTCACCGCGGCGGCCTTGGTAGGTAAAGGCGCCCTGCGCGCCACGGGTTGCCTGGTCATTGGTCAAAAACCAGTTGCCTTCAAGGGGGAGATGCGGCGCAAGCCCGGCGTCGAGATAGCCGAGCATGAGGCCTTGTTCGTCTTTGTGGATCGCGATTGTGCCGTCTTCCAGAAGGTCAATTTTGCGCCCGGGTTGGGGCGTCAGCGCCGCCGCGCCAGCCGGGCTCGCGGAAAGAAATGTCGAGCATTCCGTCATCCCATAGGCTTCATAAAGCGGGCGGCCGGTGGCGTTTTCCCAAGCCATTTTGAGCGGGTCCTGAAGATGTTCGCCCGCTGTCAGAGTGTGGCGCAATTTGGGAAGCGTGAGTTTGACGGGGTCTTTCAACAGCTTGCGCAGCACGCCGGGCGCGGCGGCAAAGAGCGTGGCATCATGGCGGCGCATGAGCATCGGCAGCGCGCCAAGTCCGGCTTCTGGCGCGGGGATAAGGGCCGTTGCGCCCATGGCCCAGGGATCAAGGAGGCCGGTGCCGAGCGTGAAAGTCCAATTCATCGCGCCGGCATGCATAAGCCTGTCTTCTGGCGTCAGACCATACCAGGCTTCAAACATCATGCGCCGCGCCCAGATCGCGCGATGGGCATGGGCCACCGCCCGCGCGCGCCCAGATGTGCCCGAGGTAAAGATGATATAGGCGAGGCGCTCAGGGTCACCGCGCGCATAGAGCGGCTTCACGTCCGAGAGCGGGCGCGCCGCGAGGGCGGAAATCTCGCCTTCGGTGATCAGCGTTTCGCTTCTGCTGGGCAGCGCGACATCGGGCGAGGCGGCTATGGCGCGCGGGGCGAGCCCTTCGAGCATCGCGTCAAGTTCGGACTGTGTGAGCGCGGTGGCTGTCGGCACGGGGATAATGCCCGCAGAAACTGCCGCTAGAAACGCGATCGGAAAGGCGATCCCGTTGCCGAGCCGCAAAAGCAGCCTGTCGCCCGGCGCAAGCCCCGCCGCGCTGAGCCCTCGAGCAACATGCGCCACCGCGCCGCGCAGCTTGCCATAGCTCCATCTTTGCGACCCTGTGGGCATGAGCAGGGCCAGCGCGATCTTGCCGTCATCTGCGCCGCTATGATGGAGCACATATTCCGCGAGATTGAAGGAGGGCGGACATCGATCCATGCTTGCGGCCTAGGCGCGTGGGGCGCGAGTTGCAAGGCGCGCGCGGCCCCTCTAAGACAAGCCATGGCCGAGCAAGATTTCAACGACCCAACGAGCATCATTCGTATCGCCCGAGAGAGCGGTGACAGCGAGCTCGGGACGCCGCTTGATCTGGGCCAGCGGGTCCGCGATTTGCGCAAGGCCCGCGACTGGACGCTGGAACAGGCCGCCCAGCAAGCCGGGCTTGCGCGTTCCACGCTTTCAAAGATCGAAAACGGGCAGATGTCGCCGACCTACGACGCGCTCAAAAAGCTTGCTGTTGGTCTTGAGATCTCTGTGCCGCAGCTCTTTACGGCCCCCTCGAAAGGCCAGGTCAACGGGCGCATGTCAGTGACCATGGCGGGCGAAGGCGCGGCCCATCCGACCGCGACCTACGAGCATGAGATCCTCGCGGGCACGCTGACCAAGAAGCACATGTTGCCCTATCGCGCCCGGGTGCGCGCGCGCAGTGTTGAAGAATTTGACGGCTGGGTGCGCCATGACGGGGAAGAGTTTCTTTATGTGCTGACGGGCGTTGTGCGGCTTTACACCGAGTTTTACGAGCCCGTTGAAATGCGCCGCGGCGACAGCGCGTATTATGACGCGACGATGGGCCACAATGTTGTGTCCGTCAGCCAGGAAGACGCGACGATCCTTTGGGTGACCTCGCTCACCTGAAGAGCGTGTCGCGCGCAATGCGGGGCGCGCGCGCGGCTATTGCTCTTGAGTTTGATCTTCGTCCGAAAGGAGCCGCGCCAAAAGCGGCGTCACCAGAGCCGCGGTGGCGAGTTGTATCGCGATATAGGCGGGCGCATGGGCGGGCAATATGCCCGAGAAGGTGTCAGTAAAGCTGCGTGCGATGGTGACCGCCGGGTTGGCGAAGCTCGTTGAGCTCGTGAACCAATACGCCCCCACGATATAGATCGCCACAAGGGCGGGAACGGCGCCCGGGCGCGCGCGCAAGCCGCCGAAGATCACGAAGAGAAGACCGAAGGTCGCCACCGCTTCAGAGACCCAGAGCCCAGAGCCGCTGCGCGCGGTGCTCGAGCTTTGCAGGAGCGATTGATCAAACATCGCATGGGCGATGATGACGCCCAATACCCCGCCCACGATCTGCACGGCGACATATCCAAGCGCCAGCGGCAGCGCGATGTCACGACGGATGAAAAACGCGAGCGTGACGGCGGGGTTGAAATGCGCCCCGGATATCGGGCCAAGGCATGTGATGATCGCATAAAGCATCGCGCCTGTGGCAAGGGCATTGGCCAAAAGGGCCAAACCGATATCGGATGTGAGGGTTTCAGCCATGATGCCCGAAGCCACCACCGAGATCAGCAGGAGCGCGGTGCCGAGCGCCTCGGCGATGAGCTTGCGTGTCATGCCACGCGGCCTGCATCTTTCAGCGCGGCGCGCAGGGCATCGCCTTGAAGGTTTGCGAGATCATGGGCGAGGAAGGCATCAGCACGTCGCCCGAGGATCGCATAGGCTTTGCTAAAGGCGCTGTCCCAATCGGCTTCTTCAGCCGCGGCCGGATCTTCAACGCCCCAATGCGCGCGGATCGGTGCGCCGTGGGGCCCGGCAGGCCAGATCGGGCATTCCTCTTCGGCAGCCGAGCCGCAAACTGTGATGACGGCATCCATTATGGGCGCATCCTCAAGGGCGAATTGATCCCAGCTTTAGCAAGCGGCGCGCGGTGCAAAAG
>JBCCTH010000096.1:0-10774 GCA_039198835.1 Pseudomonadota bacterium
CGTCGAGCGAAGCAACGCGGACGATAATGTGCCCGTAGCTCGGGTTATCATCTTCGGCGTGAGAGGTGAGCATGAAGCGCGCCGCGCCGCCGCCTGCGAAGGCGGTATAGGCCGTGATGTTCTCGCGCGCGCTGAGCCAGTCTTCGACATGTTTGAGGTCGGCGGCGGTTTGCGTGATCGAAGCACCTTGCGGCAGCTTGTAATGGACGAAAAAGAGCGGCGTGCTGCTATCGGGGAAGAATTGCTGCCGCACTTGCCCAAACAGCGCGAAGCAAGCGACCGTGATCGCCAAAAGCGCAAGAGCCACGAGCCAGCGCAGACGCAACATCAGCCGCAAGAAACCGGCATAGGCCCGAAAGATAATGCCGCCATAGGCATCGCCCGCGCCCTCGCTGCCCCGCTTGAAGAAGTAATGGCCCAAAAGCGGCGTGACCGTGATGGCCAGCGCCCAGGACAAAAGCAAAGATATCGCGATGACCGCGAAGAGCGAGAACATGAATTCACCGGTTGAATCGTTGCTGAGCCCAATGCCCGAGAACGCCATGATGCCGATAACGGTCGCCCCGAGCAGCGGTATCTGCGTCTTGTTAGCGGCCTCGGCCGCAGCATCGCGCGAGGATTTGCCACGCGCCATCGCCTGCTGCATCCCCTCGGCGACAACAATGGCGTTATCGACAAGCATGCCCATGGCGATAATCAGTGCGCCAAGCGATATCCTTTCCATTTCAATGGAGCCCAGCGCCATGAAAAAGAGGGTGCCCACGACGGTCAAAAGAAGCGTGACGCCCACGACAATCGCCGCGCGCGGGCCCATGAAGATCGCCAGAACCGCCACAACAATGGCCACCGACATGGCCAGGTTGACGAGAAAATCGCTCACACTTTGATCCACGACGACGTGCTGACGATAGATCGGATCGATGCTCACGCCGAGCGGCAGCGCCGCTTGCAGCTCAACGAGCTTTGCATCGACGCGCGCGCCGATCTCGACGATGTTTTCGGTCGAAAGACCCGCGACGCCGAAGGTAAAGGCCTCTTGCCCGCCGTGGCGGATGATGATCTCCGGGTCACTCACGCGCGTGCGGCTGATGTTTGCGAAGTCGTTGAGGCGCAAAACCTCGCCGCCGACCCCGATGGAGAGCGTCGAGATCGAAGTGAGGGTGTCACTGCCGCCCGGGCGCTGGATCAGCCGCCGGTCGCTCTCACCGATGATCGATCCCCCCGAAACGACTTCATCGGCGCCCACGAGCGCGCCCACGATCGCCTGAGGCGGGATACCCAAAGATGTTGTCAGGGAGAGATCGGGCTCGATAAAGATCGCTTCTTCCGGGAGGCCCGCGAGCGCGACATCTTTGACGCCGTCGAGCGCAAGCACCTGGCGGCGCAGAAAAGAAGACAGCAGGTGGATCTCGGCATCCGAATAACCCGGCGCGGAGACCGCATAAAAGAGCCCGTAAACATCGCCAAAGGCGTCATTGATGCGGGGAGAGCGCGCGCCGTCAGGAAGCTGGGCCGCGTTGACCCGGTTGCGCAGCTTTGTCCAAAGTTCGGGGAGCTGTGACCCATCGTAGGTGTCTTGCATCGTCACATTTATGATCGACAGGCCAGGCTGGTTGAGTGTGTCGATCTGATCGACCTCACCCATTTTCTGGATCTCCGATTCAAGAGGCTCGGAAACCTCAAGCGCGACCTCTTCGGCCGATGCACCCGGATAGGGCGTGGCGATGACGGCGACCTTGATCGTAAAGGCCGGGTCTTCGAGCCGGCCCAGCGTCTCAAAGCCCCAATAGCCTCCGAAAAGGCACCCCAGCATCAGAAGCCAGGTGTAAATCGGCCGGTTGATGGCTCCGCGTGCGATGTCCATCGTGCTACCTTGAGAACCCGGCGAAGCGGGTGACGCTTTCGCCATCTTCAAGGAGCGCTGCGCCCGCGCCGATAATTTCATCGCCTTCGCTCAACCCGGAGAGGACCTGAACAGCGCCAAAGCCTGTCGGCGTGATCTCGACGGCCTGACGCCGCACCGCGCCGCTTTCGGCGCCACTGGGCTCAAATACCATCACCGAGGGCGCGCCGCTCGGGTCAAAGACAAGGGCCCCGGCAGGGATGAGAAGCGGCGCGCTTTCTCCCAACATGCGCGCATAGACTGTCGCGGAGACCCCGGGTAGCAAGAAGAGATCATCGGGTGGCTCAAGCCCCAGCGTCAGCTTGAAGGCCTGCCCAATGGGCGTTGTTTCAGCCGCCACTTCGCGGAAGACCGCCGGATAGCGGCGATCAGAGGCAGGGAACTCGGCCTCGAGCATCACGTTCGGGTTGCGCCCGGCCTGCTGGAAAAGCACCTCAGGCACTTCGATCTCAATGCGCAAGTCCGACATATCATGGAGGCGCACAACGGGGTTGCCCGCACCGATGGTGGTGAAATTCGGGACAGTGCGGCGCGCGATAATGCCGTCAAACGGCGCGCGCAACGTGGCAAGCCTGAGCGCGCGCTGCGCGTCTTGCACGGCGATCCGATTGAGCGCGACTGCTGTCTGTGCATCGTCTATCGTGACCTGGCTGACAGTCGATCCGCTCAAGCTGCTGAAGCGCTCGAAATCCGCTTCCGCTTGCTCAAACTGCGCTTGTGCTCGCGCGAGGCTCAGCTCGAAAGGCTCAAGATCGAGCGCGCCTATGAGCGCGCCCTCGGCGATCGGCTGGCCTTCATCAATGGGCAATTGAACGATCTGCCCGCTCACCTGAAATGCCAGATCTATGGTCTGGCGCGCTTTCACGCGCCCAAAAAAGACACGTTCGACCCCAGCTTGCGAAGATTGTACCGTGACGATCTTCGCGAGCCGATCCTCCGCGAGAGCGGGCGACGCCGAAAGCATCGCGAGCATTGCAACGAAAAAAGCAACGGGTGACGCGGATCGTTTCATGGCGGTTCGGGCTCCCGGTGGCGCGGTAGAGCGCGCGCGTGTGTTATCTTCCCTTACCCTTGGTAACTTTGCGCTTCTAGGCAAGGGGGGATTGATGCGGCGGGTTCTGGACGGGCGGGCGCGTGCAAAAGGTCAGGCATAGCCCATAATCTTGCGGTATTTCGCGATGAAGAGATCCTTGCCCTTGGCGGATTTCGTGACCCAATCGCCAAAGGTCGCGATCATCAGGAAGGAATTTCCGCGCGCGGGCCCGAGCGGCACGAGGATCGGCGCCGTTCCCCAGGGTTTATAGGACTTCAGCTTTTCAAGACTTTTGCCCTTGGCCATCGCGCGCAGCAGTTTTGCAAGCCAGGGCTGTTGGCGGCTCGTGGCAACGATTGTCATCGCATCGCCGCAATCCACGGCATCGCCGGCGGCAAACACATTCGGCCAAGACGGCGAAGGCCGCAAATAGGGATCGACCTTGATACGTCCATCCGCCGCCCTCTGGACGCCGGGCAGGCCGTCGAAGAGCTGTGTCATGGGTTTCGAGCCGATGGCCGGGATCACAAGATCAGCGTCGATCCTTTCACCGCTCTCAAGGGTGATTTGGCCCGAATATGGCTCGGTCGTGCTTTTAAGATCGGTGACGCGCGCACCGAGCTTCAAAGCCACGCCCATCGCCGCCAGCTTATCGGCAAGACCTCTGCCGAGCTTGGGTGGAAAGGTTTCAAAGAGTGTTGGCTCCGAAGAGATGAGGGTCAGCTCCTTGTCAGGATGCGCGTGCGCAATCTCGCCCGCCAGTTCGGTTCCGACAGCGCCAGCGCCGACAATGGCGATCTTTGAAGCCGCCTTGATTTGGGCTGCAACGCTGTCTTGCGCGGCGCGGAATGCGTCGATGCTTTCATCGCCAGGCTTGAAGATGCCGCCATTTGATGCGCCCGGGCACAAAACGATGATATCGGCGGGAAGGGTTTCGCCCTGGCCTGTGATGACCGCGTCCTGGCGGATTTCGGTCGCGCGCGCCTTGACCAGCTTGCCCTCCTTGAGGGCGCGCGCATAGGGGATGAGCGCCTGATCTCGCACCTCGCTATCGACCAAGGCCCTGAGCATCGCAGGCGCGTGAACAAAGGCTTCCCTTGGCTCGACCAGCGTCACGGCATAGCTATCTGTCACGGCTTGGGCGAGCTCTATCCCGATATAGCCGCCGCCTACGATCACGAGCGATTTTTTGGTCATGGACATGTCCTATCTTATCGAGGCTACTGCGAGGCGTGCGGAAGGCGTGACGGGAGCGTAGGCGAATTATTGGACAAGGTCCAATAGTTCATGCGGCAAAATGAAGGGTAATCAGCAACTCGCTCACGAACTTGACCGCGTTATGCGCAAAATTGATGCGCAAATGCACCGGCTGATGCCGCGCATTGATGCCGGGCGCATCGGCCCGATGGGCGGCTTGTTGATGATGCATCTTGAAGCCATCGAACCCTGCGCGATGCAGGCCCTGGCCGAGGCTCTGGGGCGGGACAATTCGCAACTGACGCGCCTCGTGCGCGATCTTGAGGAAAAGGGGGTTCTGGCGCGCACGCCCAGCCGCCAAGATCGGCGCGTGACGATGCTCAGCCTCACAGATGAGGGCCACGCGTTTTTGGGGCGCGCGAAAAAGGTTCTTTCAGAGGTCGTTGAAGAAGTCGCCGCCCCGCTGACAGAGGATGAACGCGCGGCGCTTCTGAGCGCATTGAAAAAACTCTGAAGCCAGCCCGCTGGTTTGGGGGGCAATTGCTTAACGCTTTTGACTTTATGAAGGCAGCCATCGGCGAAACGGGGCACGCCCAGCATGCAAAGCAACAAATCGGGGTTGGCAGAGCTCAAAGAAGCGCGGGCATCGAGCCGCGGTCTCTTTTGGTGCGCGGGCCTCTTCAGCCTCTTTGCAAATCTGCTCATGCTGACAGGCCCTATTTACATGTTGCAGGTCTATGACCGCGTGCTGGGATCGGGCTCGGAAGAAACGCTTGTCGCGCTGACAGGGCTCGTGGTTTTTCTTTACGGGGTCATGGGTTTCCTCGATTTCGTGCGCGGTCGGATCTTGGCACGCATCGGTGTGCGCTTTCAGATGGCGCTTGATAGGCGCGTATATTGCGCGGCCATGCGGGCCGCATCCTCCCCGACGACAGCGAGGGCCGTCGATGGATTGCGAAATATCGACATGATCCAAAGGTTTTACGCCTCGCCTGCCATGGTCGCGCTCTTTGATCTGCCTTGGACGCCGATCTTTCTCATTTGCATCTTTGCGTTTCATCCCTGGCTCGGCTGGCTGGCAGTGGCGGGGGGTGGCACGTTGATCGCGCTGACCCTCGCAAACCAGTTTCTCGGGCGCATGCCTGTCCGCGCCGCGCAAGAGACCGCTTTGCGCGCGGAACGCGTCGCGCTCGGGGCGGCGGGCGATGCCGAGACGCTGCGCGCCATGGGGATGGAAGCCGCGCTTGGCGAAAGGTGGCGGGGGCGGCGCGTGGAGAGCTTGCATGCCTTGCTCGCCGCCTCGGACGTGACCGGGATCTTCACATCAGCCTCAAAAGCGCTGCGCCTGCTCTTGCAATCGGCGATGCTCGGGCTCGGCGCATATCTGGTTTTGCAAGGGGCGGTGAGCGCGGGGGCTATCATTGCGGCTTCAATCCTCTTGGGGCGCGCGCTGCAACCTGTTGAACAGCTGATCGGGCAATGGCCGCTTTTGCAGAGCGCGCGCGCTGCATGGCGCGCTCTGGCGGCGCTCCTCGCTGACAATCCGGCCCCGAAACCCCGCGCAGCTTTGCCCCGGCCCCGCGCGATCCTTGAGGCGCGCCAGGCCACGGCTTTCGCTCCCGGGGGCGAGAGCGCCGCGCTCCGACTTGTCAATTTCAAGATTGAGCCCGGGCAGGCCTGCGGCGTGATCGGCGCATCAGGCGCGGGCAAATCCTCGCTTGCGCGGGTCCTCACGGGCAGTTGGCCGCTTGCGGGGGGCAGCCTCCGCCTCGATGGCGCACATCTTGAAAGCTATGATCCCGCGACGCGCGGCGCGTTGATCGGCTATTTGCCACAGAAAATCACTCTCTTTGATGCAACCATCGCAGAGAATATCGCGCGCATGTCTTCGGCGCCTGATATCGCGGGCGTGCGGGCGGCCGCGCAAAAGGCAGGCGCTGACACGATGATCAACGCGATGCCGCTCGGCTATGACACGCCGGTCGCAGCCACCGGCGCTCAGCTTTCTGGCGGTCAGATACAGCGCCTCGGATTGGCGCGCGCTCTTTACGGCGATCCCGTGGTTGTTGTCCTTGATGAACCCAACTCCAATCTCGACAATGAGGGCACCGTGGCGCTCAATGCCACGATCCGAAAACTCAAGGCCGAAGGTAAGGCGATCTTGATAATGGCGCATCGCCCCGCCGCGATCCAGGAATGCGATCTCCTTGTGAGCCTGGATGAGGGCAGGGTCACCGAATTTGGCCCGAAGGAAGGGGTGTTGCGCAGCCTTGTGCGCAACCATGCGCAGATCAGGCTGGCGCCCAGCGGCCTGGGCAGCGTGGCATGACGGGCGGTGCTTTTTCATCGCGCCCCGTGATCGCGCTGGGGCTTCTCATGCTCGCGCTTCTGATCGGCGGGGTCGGCGCTTGGTCGGCCCGCGCCCAGATCGCCGGTGCGATCATCGCGCCCGGCGAGATCGAGCATGATCAAAAGAGCCGGGTGATTGAGCATGCCGATGGCGGGCGCATCGCCGAAATATTCGTGAAGGAGGGGGATGAGGTCTTGGCCGGGCAGCCCCTCTTGCGGCTTGATGGCGGGCAGATCGAGGCCGAGCTCGCCCTGCTTGAAACCCAGATCCGCGAAATGTCAGCCCGCCGCGTTCGGCTTGAAGCGCAGCGGGACGGACGCGAGGATATGGCCCATGAGAGCGCAGAGACCGCCCCCGGCCGTACAGAGCCCGAGTTCATCGCGCTTTTGGCCAGTCAAAGACGCCTCTTTGAGGCATCGGCCGCCGCGGAAGCGCAGGCAGCCGAGCAAAGCCGCGCGCGGCGCGCGCAACTCCGCGCCCAAATCGATGGTTTCAAAAGCCAGCGCACCTCAATTGAGCACGAACTCGTCTTGATCACGCAAGAGCTCGGGGCCCAACAAAGCCTGCGGGACCGTGGCCTTGCCCCGGCGGGCGCAATTCTCGCGCTTGAGCGCCAGCGCGCAGCGCTCCGGCGTCAATCGGGGCAGCTTTTGACGCTGCGCCATGAAGCACAGGCGCAGCAAGACGAGCTCGCCATCATCGAAGAAAAGCGCATCGCTGAGCGCCGCGCAGAGGTTTTGGCCCAGTTGAGCGATCTACATCTCAACGAGGCCGAACTGCGAAGTCGCCGCGCCATGCTCAAAGCGCGGCACGAAAGGCTATTGATACGCACGCCGTTGGCTGGCCTTGTTCATGATCTGGGCGCGTCTGTCGAAACCGGCGTTTTGGGGGCCAACGAGCCCGCGCTCATGATCGTGCCCGCCGGGCGGCCCTATACCATCGCCGCGCGCATATCGGTGTCTGACATTGATCATGTTGAGGTTGGCCAGCCCGCAACGCTGCGCCTGAGCGCGCTCGATCACGGGCAAACGCCAGAGCTTTCCGCGCATGTGGCCGCGCTCTCCGCGCGCGCGCTGCGCGATGACGCCACCGGCAAAAGCTATTTTCGTGCCTTCATTAAACCGCTTCCGGGAGAAATCGAGACCCTGCAAAAGCGCACCCAACTCGCCGCTGGGATGCCGGTCGAGGCGCTCATCCGCACGCGCGCGCGCACCCCGCTGTCATATCTCCTCAAACCGATGCGCGATTACTTCGCGCGCGCGCTCCGTGAGCCCGGATAGCACGGGGCAACTCAGCGCACCCCCCCCTTTGCGGAGGCTTCCCAGCCTCACCCATTGCGCCTATATTCGCGCAAAACGCGAGCAGGCCACCATGGCATCACCCAGTTTCAATATCATCGTCGTCGGTCAGCGCGGCCGCCTTGGCTATGAAGCGGCGCTCTTTGCCGCGTCGCTGCGACAAAACTCTCCTGGTTTCAGGGGCAGGCTCTTTGTGGGAGAGCCCCAGCCCGGGCCGCTTTGGGGGGGGGCCGATCCGCGCATTTCCTCTGCGCCGCTGCGCGCGCTTCTTGCTGATCTCGGCGCTGAAATCTTGCCCTTTGAGTGCGCGCATTTCGGGCAGAGCTATCCTTTCGGCAACAAGATCGAAGTGCTCGGGGCGCTCCCCGAGGGCGAGCCTTTCGTCTTTTTTGACAGCGATACGCTCATCACCGGCGACGTCGCCGATATCCCCTTCGACTTCGCGCGCCCCACGGCCTCTCTCAATCGGACAGCCACCTGGCCCGAGATCGAGCTTTACGGGCCGGGCTACACTGCGATCTGGAAGTCACTTTATGACAAGTTCGGCCTCGATTTCGAAAGCTCGCTCGATCACGCGCAGCCCGAGGAATACTGGAAGCGCTATCTTTACTTCAATGCGGGCTGGTTTTTCGGGGCTGATCCGGCGGCGTTTGGACACCTGTTCGCCCAATATGCCACCGCGATCCGAGATGATCCGCCGGAAGAGCTCGTTTGCCAGAGCCTCGACCCCTGGCTCGATCAGGTTGCCTTGCCGCTTGTGATCCATGCGCTGGGCGGGGGGCGCGATACATTGCCCGCCGGGCTGCTCGACGGGTCTGTGAGCTGCCATTATCGATATATGCCGCTCTTATATGCCAAAGAGCGCGATGCGACCGTCGAGGCGCTCGAAGCGCTCACGAGCCCGAACAAGATCAAGAAGGTGCTCAAGGAGAATGAGGCGTTCTTGCGCATGATCTACCAGGGCAGGGGGCGCAAGGTGCGCGCCCTTTTCGACCAAGACAACTTGCCCAGAAAAGAGCGCCAGATCCGCAATACGATCAAGCGCGAAGGGTTCTGGATGCGCTGAGCGGTGAGCGGCCCTATGGCGCGGGGCGTCGCGCCGCTTTTTCCTGAAGCCCTGATTGCGCCTCGCGCGCGGTCAACTCCGCTTCGACTTCGCCGAGCGTCACGCCACGCGCCGCGAGCATCACGAGGAGATGGTAGAGCACATCGGCGGCCTCTTTCGTCAGTGCCGCCCGGTCGCCCTTGACCGCCTCGATTACCGCTTCGATCGCCTCTTCGCCGAACTTTTCTGCGCATTTCTCAGGGCCTTGCGCGAGAAGGCGGGCTGTCCAAGAGCTTTCAGGGTCAGCGCCCCGGCGCGCGGCGATGGTTTCGGCAAGGTCGCGCAGGCTCATTGCGCAAGCCTCATCGGCAGACCTGCCTGTGCCATATGGGCTTTGGCCTCGGCGATCGTGAACGCGCCAAAGTGGAAGATCGAGGCCGCGAGCACCGCGCTCGCGCCGCCGTCGGTGACACCTTCAACGAGATGATCGAGCGTGCCCACGCCGCCTGACGCAATCACCGGGACATCGACCGCATCAGAGATCGCGCGCGTGAGCGGCAGGTTGAAGCCCGCGCGTGTCCCATCCCTATCCATTGATGTCAGAAGGATCTCGCCTGCGCCTTTGGCCACCACCTGGCGGGCGAATTCAAGAGCGTCGATCCCCGTGCCGCGCCGCCCGCCATGGGTGAAGATCTCCCAACGGCCCGGCGCGACTGTTTTTGCATCGATGGCGCAGACGATGCACTGGCTGCCGAAGCGGTTGGCGGCGCTGGCGATGACATCCGGGTTGGCGACGGCGGCTGAGTTGAAGCTGACCTTATCGGCCCCGGCGAGAAGGAGCGCGCGCACATCGTCATCGTTGCGCACCCCCCCGCCCACCGTCAGCGGGATGAAACAGGTCTCAGCCGTGCGTTGCACGAGATCAAACATGGTGCCGCGGTTTTCATGTGTTGCATGGATATCAAGAAAGCAAAGCTCATCCGCCCCGGCCGCATCATAGGCGCGCGCGGCCTCGACGGGATCGCCGGCATCGATGAGATCGACGAAGTTGACGCCTTTGACGACACGGCCATCGGCCACGTCGAGACAGGGGATGATGCGAACTTTTAGCATGGCGGCAGCCTTATTTGATTTGGCGGCCTTGGGCTAGGGGCGCGCGCATCTGCGCCGCTGCGTGGCGCAGGCCGCGCGGCGAATGGCGAGGGATGGGCCATGCCACGGATGCGTGCGCGCGGTTTGCGCGTCGCGGCACCGCGCCGGTCGGCTGACTTTGCGCGCCTGAAAAGGCGCCTATCCGTTTGCGAGGCGCTTTGCCGGGGCGCGAAACGCGCTGGGAACGGGGCGGGCGGCCCTCTGCGCCCGCATGGGGAAGGCACAACATCTGGCTCTTCGCGTCGGGAAGAAAGATCGCTCTGCCGTTTTGGCCTTGGGCCACGCGGAACCGCCCCCGCCCCCGCTCCCGGTTTGGGCAAGACTTAGCCAAACCCTTTGTGCGCGGAGAATGGATTGCGCGCGCGTTGTAACCGCTTGGCTGATACGCTGCCCTCTCCATTGCATGTGCCCTTTGAGAAAGGCTTCGACGCGTGCCTTTTTCATCGGGCAAGGCGCGCGAGTTACCGCAGGGCAGAAGGGCGAAGACCCGCGACTTGCGCCGAGGGCCGTTTCATTCGCGGACGCCATTCGCGGCGTGGCGGCCTTCGCCCCACAGGCGCTGCGTCAGGCGAAAACGCTTGCCTGGCGCGCGGTGAGCGCGAGGCGCGCGGTGGGGCCGAAGCCGAATGTCTCTGTGCGCAGGCTCGGGAAGAGCGTGTGCAATTCTTCGCGCGTGGCCGCATCGAGCCCGTCGCGATCAAGGGCCGCAGGATGCAGGCTTTCGGACCATGTTCCATCGGCGTTGATGATCTCATGGGTGTCGAAGAGAAGATGAATGTATGTCACGGGCCCGCGC
>JBCCTH010000097.1:0-10664 GCA_039198835.1 Pseudomonadota bacterium
CGCGGTGTTCCTTGGAAAAGCCGAGCTCGGAGCTGAGGTTTTTGCGGACGATATCGCCGTCAAGGAGCGTCGTGGGACGCCCGCCCATCTCCATCAGTTTGACCATGAGCGCGTTCGCAATCGTCGATTTGCCAGAGCCCGAAAAGCCGGTGAACAAGACTGTGAAGCCCTGTCTGGAGCGTGGCGGTTTTGACTTGCGCAGCTCGTTGACAACCGCCGGGAACGAGAACCATTCGGGGATCTCAAGGCCTTCTTGCAGCCGCCGCCGAAGCTCTGTGCCCGAGATGTTGAGCACCGTGACGCTCTCTTTGTCTTTGATCTCATCGGCGGGCTCGTATTGCGCGCGCTCCTGAACATAGACCATGTGTTTGAAATCGACCATCTCGATGCCGATCTCCGCCTGATGCTCGCGGAAAAGATCCTGCGCGTCATAGGGGCCGTAGAAATCCTCGCCAGCTGAATTCTTGCCGGGGCCCGCATGGTCACGACCGACGATGAAATGCGTGCAGCCATGATTTTTGCGGATGATCCCGTGCCAGACGGCTTCGCGGGGGCCGGCCATGCGCATCGCCAGATTGAGAAGCGACATCGTCGTGGTCGAAGCCGGATATTGATCGAGCACCGCCTCATAACACCGCACGCGCGTGAAATGATCGATATCGCCGGGTTTCGTCATGCCCACGACCGGGTGGATGAGCAGGTTGGCTTCGGCCTCCTTGGCGGCGCGGAAGGTCAGCTCTTGGTGCGCGCGGTGCAGCGGATTGCGCGTTTGGAAGGCCACGATGCGCCGCCAGCCCAGCTTGCGGAAATAGGCGCGCAGCTCGTTGGGCGTATCGCGGCGGGCTCTGAAATCGTAATGAACCGGTTGCTGGATGCCGGTGACGGGGCCGCCGAGATAGATCTTGCCTGCTTTGTTATGCAGGTAATTCACCGCCGGATGGGCCAGATCATCGGCCCCAAAGACCCTTTCTGCTTCTTTTGCTTTGTCGGCGCTCCAGCTGTCTGTGACGGTCATCGTGGCGAGAATCACGCCCTCCTGGTCGCGCAGCGCGATATCCTGGCCGAGTTCGAGGCCTTCGGCGAACGTCTCTGAGACATCGAGCGTGATCGGAATTGGCCAGAGCTGGCCGTCGGCGAGGCGCATATTTTCAACGACGCCGTCATAATCGGCCTGAGACAAAAACCCTTTGAGCGGGTTGAAGCCGCCATTCATCAAGAGTTCTAGGTCGCAGATTTGGCGCGGCGTGAGATCCCAGCTGGTGAGCTCGGCTGCCTCCATCTTCATCTTCTGAGCGCTGTCGAATGAGACGTAAAGCTCGGGGATGGGGGCCAGATTGTTTTGCATGAGTTTGGTCCTGGTCATCGGGTTGAAACCCGTCGTTGCGCCGGTGAGTTCTTCGTGAAGCGCGTCGTATTCGGCAAATTTGCGCGCCAAAAAGGCATCGATGAGCTGGTTTTTTTGCGCCGCGCCCCGGGCGGTGAGCCCGTAAGAGACGCGCTGGCGACGGTCCGCGCTTTGACTTTCAGAAATATCGATGAAGCCTGCATCGGCTGCGTCGCGCAAGAGCGCGTTCACGCGGCCAAGAGAGATGCCCAGGCGCGAGGCCAGGGCGCGTTGCGAGGCTTCGGGCGCAAGATCGAGCTGACGCAACAGGCGAAAGAGCTGATCTTCGTTCTCTTTGGTAAAGTCTTTGGGGACCATATTCATCGTAACACCATATTTGTTCACGCGTGAACGCATTGCACAGGACAAAGCGCTCGCCTAGCCCTTTTTGCAGGCCTTTGGGGCAATTCTACGTTCATTCGATGGATACAATGGTGCAAATGTCACAGCGCGGCGCGCGCCGCGTGAGGGTGCATATGACAAGGCCGTCGCCCGCAAAGACGACGGCCCGGATCGACCAGAAAGCAGATGGGGCCTAGTAATAGTGCCCGTGCCGGTAATCCCAGCTGATGAAATGCTCGCTCATGAGCGCCATGATCTCGGTGCAGGCGAGCCCCTTGCGGATCAGGACCGGCCCCGGTGAGACATCACGATCGCCGTTTTGAAGCGGGACAAGCGCGCCTTCGGCATCGACCATCGACACCATGACGCCCTGTTCATAGCGCGTTTCCATCGTGGCCTCGGGCTGGATCGAGGCGACATAATCGTTGGCTTCGACGATCAGGTCCACCTTGGAGGCGATGCGCTCGCCGATCCCTTCAACGAGGCCGCGATTGCCTTTCCCCGAAGGATTTGCCGATGAGGCAAAAACGAGCTTGCCGTGCTCTTTCCAAAGCGCGCGGCAAACCATCTCGGACGGGGTGCCGAACTTGATCACGAAGCAAGAGGTTTTGCGCTTGTCGCGCATCAGTTCGGCGGAGCCATCGGCGGGGATATGCGCCTCAGCATCCTCGCGCCACGGCAGGATACACCCCAAGAGGATGTCGGCGTCCCAATGGGCTTGATAGAAGGCATCGATCTCGGCGTTGAGCTCGGCGAGCGCGCGCAGCTGCTCCATGGAGCCGCAGAGCACAACGCCCGGCTTGTTGAGGTTGCGCTCTTTGGCGTCGAATTTGCGATCAAGCCCCGCGCGGTCGGTCGTCATGATGATATAGCCGACCTTCGTGGGGCTCACGATCGCGCCGCCAGACCCGGAGAGGATCTCCATGCTCTCCGGCTGCACATCTCCGTTCCATGTGACTTGCTTGGTCTCGCCCATCGTGTCGTCCGCATTCCGCCTGTCAAAATCGTGCGCGGGGTGCGCGCAATCGCTGAGTTTGTCAAGCAGCGGCGGCCTTACTCGGCGGCTTGCACCTCAGGCACCGTTTCGCTCTCGGCGAGAAACCGTTCGGCCTCAAGCGCGGCCATGCAGCCCATCCCTGCGCTGGTGACCGCCTGGCGATATTTGTGATCGGTCAGATCACCGGCCGCGAAAACACCCGGGATCTGGGTTTCTGTGCTGTCGGGCTTGGTGACAACATATCCGCCCATATGCGTTTCAAGCACGTCCTTGACGAGCTCATTGGCTGGCGCATGCCCAATGGCCACGAAAAAGCCCTTGCAGGGAATGTCAGTGATCTCGCCGGTCGAGACATGCCTGGCTTTGACGCCCTCAACTCCGAGAGGCTGATCATTGCCATAGACCTCAACGACCTCATGGTGCCAAAGCGTTTCGATCTTGGGGTTCTTGAAGAGCCTGTCTTGTAGGATCTTTTCAGCGCGCAATTCGTCGCGGCGGTGGATCAGCGTCACCTTTGACGCGAAGTTGGTCAAAAAGAGCGCCTCTTCAACGGCTGTGTTGCCGCCGCCGACGACCACGATCTCCTGACCCCGATAAAAGAAGCCGTCGCAGGTCGCGCAGGCGCTGACGCCGAAGCCATTGTATTTTTCCTCGCTATCGAGGCCGAGCCATTTCGCGCGCGCCCCGGTCGCGAGGATGATCGCGTCAGCGACAAATTCTGTCCCGCTGTCGGATTGGCAGACAAACGGGCGCTCGCTGAAATCAATCGAAGAGATGATGTCATGGATGATGTCGCAGCCCACCGCTTTTGCGTGGGCCTCCATGCGGATCATGAGATCAGGGCCTTGCACCTGGTATCTCCGGGCCAGTTTTCGACCTCTGTGGTCGTCGTGAGCTGCCCGCCGGGTTCGAGGCCCTGAACCAGGATCGGCTCAAGCATGGCGCGCGAGGCATAGACGGCTGCCGTATAGCCCGCGGGCCCTGAACCAATGATCAAAACGCGCGTTCTTTTCTGCTCCGCCATAGGGCCCTCCATCCGTGTCTGCGCCGAGATATAGGGGGGGCGAAGACCTTTCGAAAGGGCCGATGCAAGATCGGCTTTCATTTCGCAAAATTGCGCAATCTTGAAATATTCTTGCGCAGATAATCGCGATGGCCTAAGAAACCGCCCGAAGAGGAGCGCAAATGCCAGCCCATCGACTCGATGATATCGACCGTACCATCCTCGCCGAGCTTCAGGACGATGGCCGCATGACCAACGTTGAACTGGCCAAACGCGTGGGCATCTCCGCGCCGCCTTGTCTGCGCCGCGTCAGAGCGCTTGAAGAGGCGGGACTGATCCGCGGATATCACGCCGATGTCGATGCACGCTCGCTGGGCTTTGAGGTTAAAGTCTTTGCCCATGTGGGCCTCGCCTCGCAGGCCGAGGCGGATCTTTCAGCCTTCGAGGCGCGCTGCCATGCTTGGCCGCTCGTGCGGGAATGCCACATGCTGAATGGTGAGGTGGATTTTATCCTCAAATGCGTGGCCCCTGACTTGAGCACATTTCAGACGTTTCTGACAGAAGAGCTCTTGCGCGCCGAACATGTCGCCCATGTCAAAACATCGCTCGTCATCCGCGGCGCGAAGGACACGCCGGGCGTGCCCTTCGATGTGATGAACGCCCGGCTCGCCCGCGAGGCCTAGACAGGCTCCGCTCTCCGTGGGCTCAGTAAAGCAAGAGCGGGCTCTTTGGCTCGGCGGGTTCATCGCGCGAGATGCGCAGCGGGCCGAACTCATCGAGCCCCGAGACATGCGGGAAGAGCGAAAGATAAAGCGCCTTGATTTCGGGGCGGTACAACGACTTGCCCGCGCTCCCGGGGTGGAATGTTTCGACTTCAATGCCACAAGCGCGGATGCGGGCATGGTGACGCAAGGCAAGGTGAAAGACCCGCACAGGGCTCGGCGGGCTCACCGAAAAGGCGGTTTCCCCGTCGATGAGGTCTTGCGCGTCGATCATCTGGTCTCGCGCGGCGCGAAAAACGCGCGCGCCCATCCCCAAGAGCAGATCGTGGGAGGGGCGGTTGAGGCCCATCGTGTCGGCGGCGATGCGGGTGAACCTTCCGGCCTCTTCGGTTTGGCCCGGGGCGCCAGGAACGACTGTCGTCGCACCTTTCCAGAGCACGGTTTGCGCACCGCTATCGACCGTTGAGATCGCCATGCCGGGCTGGATATCCTCGATGGCGATAGGGCCTTCGGGCGTCGCGATGAGCGTGCCGCGCGCCATGGCCATGAAGGGCGTCTCAAAGAGAGGCGTGGCTGGGGCCAGTCTTGCAATCGTTGCGCCATCGCCGTTTGGCGCGAGATAAGCCACCTCGTATTTGCGCATCAGAGGCCGTGTGCGCTGGGGTCTATCGGAGGGGCGTGACGCGTCAGGGCGGGCCGTTTGGTTGGCGACGGCCGGCCGGCTCGGCAGGCCGACGGGGAGGGGGCGGTTCATCTTACACCTATCTCTAAGTGCGATTCCGGCCCCCACGGCAGGCTCGCGTTACACCGTGATAAAGACGGCGAATCGGCCTTACCTGTCAAAAATTGGCAACGATTGGAGAATGCCTCTGGCCAATCGGGTCTCGCGCAGGCGTTTGTTTCATCAGCCGAGACGCATTCGCCACATTTAGCTCACGCCGCTCAGGCGATGGCCTTCTTGGCGAAGCCCGATTTTGCGGCGATCGGCGCGCGCGCCGTGGCACGCGCATCCTGCACGCGGCGCATCTGGCGCGAGAAAGGCAGGTGCTCGGCCGTCACATCCCCGTTCTTTTTGGCCTCGGCGATCATTGCCGTCATCCAGCGCTTCTTAGCCATGGGGACACTCCTTCTCATCACACCCTCACAGCCACAGGGATGCACCCGGTTTAAGGCCGCTATTGGGCGGCTTTTGTGAAAGATTTGGGAACAATTAAGAGCGATTGTGGCGCAATACGCGACAAACTCAAAGCCGGATAGCTGCCAGGAGCCGCCCGTAATCGGCCTCCTTGCGATGAACCGACCGCCGGTAAGAGTAAAAGCGCGTGTCATCTTCATAGGTGCAGTGGCGCGTCCAGCTGACATCGAGAAGCCCCGCATCTCGTAGCCGGTGCGCCCCGTAGGCGGGGAGATCAAACTGCGCCTTGCCCGCCGCCCCTCCGACGAAGAAGCGCCCATTTTCCGGGTCCTCCTCGAGGAAGCGCTCGACAAACTCAGCGCCGACTTCATAAGCCCCTTGGCTGATCGTTGGGCCGATGACGGCGGTGATCTCGCCGCGTTCGGCGCCCAACGCCTCCATGGCGTCAACGGTGCGCTCTAGCACACCGTCCATTGCGCCTTTCCATCCCGCATGGGCGGCCGCGACGACGCCATTGGCGCGATCGGCGAAAAGAACCGGCTGACAATCCGCCGTGAGCACCCCCAAAAGGAGCCCAGGCACCGATGTCACCATGGCATCGGCTGTCTCACCGGCATCACGGGCGCTCTTTACGGTCACAACATCCGCGGAATGGACCTGGTATTGCGTGATCAGAGCCTTATGCGGCGATCCCAGAGCCTCGGCGGCGCGCGCCCGGTTCAAAAGCACGATCTCCGCCTGATCCGACGATCCCGCTCCGCAATTCAGCCCTTCGAAGACCCCGGACGACGCGCCGCCCCGCCGGGTGAAAAACCCGTGGGTCACGCCGCGTAAATGCTCGGAGGTGATGATCTCTAGCGCCATGGTCTCGCTGAGACGGTGGCCCGATTTGCCGGGGAGCGTCAAGGTTCGCCGGTGGCCGCGCGCGATGCGCCGCGCCGGAGGCTCCAGAGAATGAAACCGAGACCCAAAAAGAGCATTGGCAGAGACAGCAGCTGGCCCATGCTGACCCCGAGCGGCCCGAGGCTGAGCACCCATCCCATCGGGTTCTCGGGGGTGATGAATTGCGGATCGGCCTGGCGATAGAATTCGACAATGAAACGCCCGGCCCCATACCCCGCCAAAAAGACACCCAAGACAAGGCCGCCCCGCTTGAAAGCGCCGCGTCGATACACCAGCCAAAGGAGAACAATGCCGAGCAAAACCCCTTCTAAAAGCGCTTCATAGAGCTGCGACGGGTGGCGCGCGCAGAGCCCTTCAACGACCCCCACCGGGCCCGGGCAATCTTGCGCCAGGGCCCCGGGGAAGATCACAGCCCAGGGGGCATCGCTGGGTCTGCCCCAAAGCTCTGCATTGATGAAATTGGCCAGCCGCCCCAGGGCAAGCGCGGGTGGTGTCGCGAAGGCCATGACATCGGCCATCTTCAGAAGGCTGATCCCCTGGCTCTTGCAATAAAGAAGACCGGCCACCGCGACGCCCAGAAAGCCGCCGTGAAAGGCCATGCCCCCCTGCCAGATCGCCAGGATTCCGAGCGGATTGGCGAAATAGTAGGCAGGCTCATAGAAGATCACGAAGCCGAGCCTGCCGCCGACGATGATGCCCACGATGACCCAGCTGATGAAATCGCCGATTTGCTCGGGTGTGGCGGGCGGCGGCCCGGCCCATAAGCGCGTCTGGCGCATGGCGCGCGCGGCCATCCACCAGGCGATGAGGATGCCCGCGATATAGGCCATGGCGTACCAGCGCAATGCCAGCGTGAGGCCCAGGATTTCGACCGAAAAGATCTCAGGGCTGACATTGGGAAAGGGGAGGGCAAGCACCATGGGCGCTTTGTGCCGCGCCGCGCGCGCAAGTCAACAGTTGAGACACAGCCCAGAGCGGCCCATATAGCGACCAAGCACAGGAGGCACGCCATGCAGACCCGCAACAAGATGCTCGATGATATCGGCCAATTGATGACCAACGCCATGGGCGTCGCCCAGGGCGCGCGTGAAGAGGCTGAAACGGCGATGAAAAGCCTCGTGGACCGCTTCCTCGCGGACCGTGATCTGGTGACGCGCGAAGAGTTCGATGCGGTGCGCACCATGGCTCAAAAAGCCCGCGAAGAGAATGAAGCGCTCAAAGCGCGCATCGAGGCGCTTGAAGCCAAGGGCTGACGCCTGCGCGCCGCCAATAGGCGTTTGGCACCTATGATAAACCGCGGTTGAGCTGGCGCCCGCTCAGGCCCGGCTCCTGTCTTGCAGTCCCGCGACGCCCTCTTGCGTGGCCCAGCTTGGCCATGCACCGAAGGGCGCAGGCATTTCTGCCGCTTCACCAGAGCACAAATGCTGCGCTCATTGCGCGTTCATCCACAACTTGTTGCGGCGCATCGCAAAATATCGCTTTACACGACTGTCACGTCCGACCACCATAGATGGTATGGGGGATGTGGGCCTCCACTCCTCCTAGAGCAGCCACCAAGCGGTGGGGCGCTGTCAGGCTCCGACCGCAATAACCCTGAAGGGGGCACGCCATGGCAATCTCCGAGACGTTTCACGAAATCGAAGATCTTCATCCGATCGACATCGTCGAGCACATCGCAGAGCATCAGGATTGGGAATTTGATCGAATCTCTGATGAGCAGATCGCGATGGCTGTCGAAGGACAGTGGCGCACCTATTCCATCACCCTGGCATGGTCGGCCTATGATCAAACGCTGCGCCTGATCTGCACGTTCGACATGGAGCCGCCCGCGCAACGCATGGATGCGCTCAATGCCGCCCTCAATCGGGTGAATGATAACTGCTGGGCTGGCGCGTTCACCTATTGGGAGAGCCAAAAGCTCATGGTGTATCGCTACGGGCTGATCCTTTCGGGCGGGCAGATGGCCACGCCTGACCAGATCGACACGATGATTTCAGCCGCCGTTCTCAGCGCCGAACGCTATTATCCCGCCTTCCAGCTCGTCACCTGGGGCGAGCGCAGCCTGGATGACGCGATGCAAGTGGCTATTGCGGAGGCCTACGGGCGCGCCTAACCTCTGCCTCCTAGGCGGGGGGCAAAATGAATTTTGATGACGTCAACAGCCGTGGCCTGGTGATGCTGGGCTGCGGTAAAATGGGCTCAGCCATGCTGGCCGGGTGGCTCGACCGAGGCCTTGACCCCGGCGCGACCTGGGTGCTTGACCCTTTTCCCTCGTCCTGGTTGCTCGAAACGGGCGTGCGCCTGGGCGAGCCGCTTCCCACCGATCCCGCTGTCGCGATCATCGCGGTCAAACCTCAGATCATGGAAGAGGCGCTTCCCGCGCTCTTGCCCTTCAGCGGGGGCCAGACGCTCTTTATCTCGGTGGCCGCAGGCACGCGGATCGCGCGCTACACCGAAGCGCTGGGGCCCTCCGCGCCCGTGATCCGCGCGATGCCGAACACGCCGGCCGCGATAGGGCAGGGGATCACAGCTCTCATCGGCTCCCCCGGCGTGGGCGATGCCGAAATGAGCCTCGCTGAACTGCTTCTGGGCGCAGTGGGCAAGACGGTCAGGCTCGACAACGAAGCGCAAATGGATGCTGTCACCGGCCTTTCGGGCTCTGGGCCGGCCTATGTCTTCCACCTGATCGAATGTCTCGCGGCGGCGGGCCAGGCGCAGGGCTTGCAGCCCGAGCTCGCCATGGATCTCGCGATCTCGACAGTCGCGGGGGCGGGGGCCTTGGCGCGGGATGGCGCGCAAAGCCCCGAACAGCTCAGGATCAACGTCACAAGCCCCAACGGCACAACGCAGGCCGGGCTTGATGTGTTGATGTCACAACTTCCTGATTTGGTGCGCGCGACGGTCCGCGCGGCCACGGACCGCTCGAAGGAACTTTCCAATGACGGATGAGATCGCGTTTGATGAATTCTTGAAGGTCGATATCCGCGTGGGGCGCATCGTGGAAGCTGCGCCCTACCCCGAGGCGAGGAAACCGGCCATCAAGCTATGGGTGGATTTTGGCGTGCCGCTCGGGGTCAAGAAGAGTTCTGCCCAGATCACAAAGCACTACACACCCGAGACGATCATCGGGCAGCGCGTGATCGCGGTGGTGAACTTTCCGCCGCGCCAGATCGGCAAGGTCATGTCGGAAGTGCTCGTTTTGGGGGTGCCGGATGGCGAGGGCGAGGTGGTTTTGCTCACGCCAGATCCCGCCGTCAGCGCAGGCGATGTGCCACTCGGCGGGCGGATGTATTGAGCGCCCTTCTGATCACGCGCCCCATGCCGGAGGCGGTCATGCGCGAAGCGCGGGCGCTCACTGACGCGCTGGGCGGCGCGGTGAGGATGCGCGAGACAAACGCTCCCATGGATGAGAGCGAGATGCGCGCCGCGATGCTGACCTTTGATGCCATCATTCCAACCTTAGGCGATGCGTGTTCAGCGGCCACCATGGCCGGGACATGCAAGCTGCTCGCCAATTTCGGCGTGGGCTTCAACCACATCGATGTGGCCGCTGCCCGGGCCGCGGGGATCGCTGTGACGAACACGCCCGGCGCGGTAACCGACGCCACCGCCGATATCGCGCTCACACTCATGCTCATGACTTGCCGCCGCGCGGGGGAGGGCGAACGCCTGGTGCGCGGGGGGGCCTGGCAAGGCTGGCACCCGACGCAAATGCTCGGGATGCATCTGTCTGGCAAGCGCGTGGGCATCGTGGGCATGGGGCGCATCGGCGAGGCTATCGCGCGGCGCTGCCATTTCGGGTTTGGGATGGATATCGTCTTTTTCAATCGCTCGCCCAAATCGCTCGATTTTCCCGCGCAGCAGATGCCTGATCTGGCGGCTTGCCTTTCGGCGGCTGATATCGTGGTGATCGCGGTGCCTGGCGGCGGCGAGACGCGCCACCTGATTGATGCGCGCGCGCTCGCGGCCATGCCCGCCCATGGGCATCTCGTGAACATCGCGCGCGGCGATGTGATCGATGAGGCCGCGTTGATCGATGCCTTGCGCGCGGGCCAGATCGCGGGGGCCGGGCTTGATGTCTATGAACATGAGCCAGAGGTCCCTGACGCGCTCAAGCAAATGGAGCACGTGGTTTTGCTCCCCCATTTGGGAACGGCGGCGCTTGAGGTGCGCGTATC
>JBCCTH010000098.1:0-10326 GCA_039198835.1 Pseudomonadota bacterium
ACGGCCCCCATTTGACCCCCAACCTTACTTCTTTCCATTCTTGCGCGACGGGAGACGGCGCCATGGCCAAACTGGGCGAAGACATCATCGGAACATCGGGCCTTGCGCCTTTCTTTCAGGTCGCCAATGCCGATGAGGTGCGCATCGACGCGCCGGAAAATCGCAAGGGAGACGCGCTGCGCACCTGGGTCCGCTCGCTTTCAGGGTTTCAGAAAGAGGCGCTGATCCGCTCGGCTCAAACGGGCCTGACCTGGCGGCTCGTTTCCGATGAAGGCCCCTATCTCAACGGCCATGACGCAGCCCCCTGCCCGCTCGCTTTTCTCAGCACGGGCATGGCCGCGAGCTTCATGAACGAGATCCTGGCGCTGGCTGAGCTGCAAGGGGTCAAGATCCGCAAGCTCAAGCTCATCCAAGACAATTATTACACGATGAAAGGGTCGATGCCGAAGCGCACGATGGTGGGTGGCGCGGAAAACATTGATCTCCAGGTCGAGATTGATTGCGATCTCGAAGATGGCCCGCTCAACGAGTTCCTGATCAATGCGACCTATGCATCACCGCTCAATGGCCTGATGCGCGGCAAGCTCGAAAGCCTCTTCAAACTGGGCAAGAACGGGGTCGAGCTGCCCACGGCGAAGGTGGCCGAGATCAACGGGCCGCTCTTTCCTGACCCCGGCAACCATTTCGCGAAATCCGTGCCGCAGGCGGGCGCGCTCACGCTCATGGAGCCCATCGGACCCACGCCGAAAAAAGAAGTTGTTCTTGGCACGGCCTCGGGTGGGTCGAGCCTCGCCGATGAACAGGACCGGCGGCTCAACATCGGCGCGGTCGCAACGATGCGAGACGACGGGATCAAAGAGATCCAACAGATGCAATATTCGCCCTATGGCACAAGCTTCCGCTTTCTGAGTTCCGAAGATGGCCGCGCGCCCGATGCCAACACGCTGATCTCTGCGGGCATCGGTTTTTGCTTCATGACGCAATTCGGACGATTTGTTTCGATGCTCAAGCTCGATCTGCCTGACTACCGGATCGTGCAAGACACGCATTTCAGCCTCGGGGGCGCGTCGGGCGGCACGGGCAAAGCCGGAGAAGCAGACCCGATTGAAACCCATGTCTACCTCGAGACCGGCGAAAGCGATGCCACCGCCCAAGAGATGCTCGATATTTCGGAGCAAACCTGCTTTCTCCACGCGTTCTGCCGCACCGATCTCAAAACCAAGCTGAAGATCAGGCGGATTTGAGAGCGCCCGCCAAAGCCGACCCAGCGTGGTGAGGTTGGCCGCTGCCGCGCATGAAGGGCGCGGCCCGCGGGCAATCAGGGGACCAAATGCTCGAGGAGTTGATCCTGCGAAAGGCTTGCGCGCGCTTCCTCAAAGGTGACGCGCCCGCGATTGAGGACGCAGAAGCGATCTGCGAGGCGATAGGCGAAATCGGCGTTTTGCTCGACCAGCACAATCGCCATGTCGCCACGCGCGCGCAACGTCTCAAGCGCATCGCCGATCTGTTGAATGATGTTTGGCTGGATGCCTTCCGTCGGCTCATCGAGCAAAAGCACTTTGGGGCGGGTGATGAGCGCGCGCGCAATGGCAAGCTGCTGCTGTTGCCCACCGGAAAGGTCGCCGCCCCGGCGCGATTGCATGTCCTTGAGAACGGGAAAAAGGGCGAAAATCTCCTCAGGGATCTGATGCTCCGCCTTGGGCAGGCAGGCAAAGCCAGTCTCAAGGTTTTCCAGAACGCTCATCATCGGAAAAACCTCGCGCCCCTGGGGGACATAAGCAATCCCCGCGAGCGCGGCTTGATGGGCGGACGGGCGCGAGAGCTCTGTGCCCGCCACCCCGACTGACCCCGCGAAAAACGGATGACGCCCGGCGATGGCCTTCAAAAGGCTCGTCTTGCCCACGCCATTGTTGCCCATGACGGCGGTGATTTCGCCCAATGCGGCGGTGAACGTGACGTCATAGAGGATCTGGCTTTGCCCGTATTTCAGACTGAGCGCGCGCACATCAAGCATGGCCGCGCCCCAGATAGACATCGATCACTTTCTGATTTGACGTGACATGATCGAGGCTGCCTTCGGCGAGCACAGACCCTTCATGAAGCACGGTGACCTTGCAATCGAGACGGCGCACGAATTCCATATCATGCTCCACAACGACGACAGCACGCGTTTTGGCGGCTTCGCGAAGAATATCGGTCGTTTTCTCGCGCTCCTCGGCGGTCATGCCCGCGGCCGGCTCATCGACCAAAAGGAGCCTGGGTTCTTGCGCTAGGAGCATCCCGATCTCAAGCCATTGCTTTTGCCCGTGGCTGAGCTCTCCCGCGATGCGGGTGAGACTTTCGCTCAAACCGATTTGATCGGCGATCTCTTCGATACGCGCGCCATTCTTGCGGCTCTTTTTGTGCGTCAGCACAGCAAAGGGCCCGCGCGGGTTCTTGAGCGCCATCGCGAGGTTCTGGCGCACGGTTTGCGCCTCAAAGACGGTGGGCTTCTGAAACTTGCGCCCGATCCCAGCCATGGCGATCTGGCTTTCCGACATGCCCAGAAGCGAGACGCTTTTCTCTCCCCAGATCACATAGCCTTCATCCGGTTTGGTTTTGCCGGTGACGATATCCATGAAGGTGGTTTTGCCCGCGCCGTTTGGGCCGATGATGGCGCGCAGTTCGGGCTCCATGAACTGGATCGAGAGATTGTTGATGGCGCGGAAGCCATCGAATGTCACGGAGACGCCGGAGACCTCGAGAAGTGTGTTCATCTGGCCCGCATGTCCCGAATTTGATCCGCGGCCTCCGCCTTCGACGCGCGAGGCTCCGCATCAGGCTGGTGACGTGTGATGCCTGTCATTCTGGTTTCCTCACGAGATAGTCAAACAGCCCGCCAATGCCCTTTGGGAAAAAGAGCGTCACAGCCACGAAAGACAGCCCGAGCAAGACGAGCCACCAATCTGTCCATTGAACGGTGTAAAAGCCAAGTGGCAGATCAGGCGCGCCGCCGCCCGTGAACCAGCTGGAAAGCAGCGAACGAACGCCGCGCCAATCACCGCCCCGTAAAGCCGCCCGCGCCCGCCAATGGCCACCCAGACCGCCAGATAAATCGAGGCGATGGGCGCAACCTCCCCCGGGTTGATGATGCCTGCCTGCGGATAATAGAGCGCGCCAGCGATGGCTGCGACGACGGCTGTGATCGTAAAGACAAAAAGCTTGTAGCTTTCCACATGGTAGCCAAGGAACCGCACCCGCGCCTCGTTATCGCGGATCCCTTTGACAACGCTGCCCATCTTGCCCGAGATCACCCAAGCGAAAGAGAGATAGCCCAGCGCGAGCGCGAGCGCGGAGGCCCAAAAGAAAACGATGGAAATAACCGCCTGCGATGTCTCTTCGAAACCGGGTATGTTCTGAAGCCCTGAGAGGCCGTTATTGCCGCGCAGCCCGCTATCGTTTTGAAAGAGATAAAGCGAAAGGGCGAGCGTCATCGCTTGCGTGAGGATCGACAGGTAAACGCCGGTCACGCGCGAGCGAAAGGCGAGCCACCCGAAGACAAGCGCCAAGAGCCCGGGCACCAAGACGACCATCAAAAGCTGAAGCGCGAGGTTATCCGCGAAGGCCCAGATGAGCGGAAACTCAGAAGAGCCCACCACACCGAAGATCTGATTGCCGATGGCATCCGAGATTTCCTGCGGCGTGGCGGGAAGGGGCTGGGCGGCCAGGCTTTCAAGAATGATCACTTCGGTGCGCGCATACATAAGCCACATCCCGATCGCGTAGCCGCCCAGCCCGAAAAACGCGAAATGGCCGAGCGAGAGGATCCCGCAATAGCCCCAGACGACATCCATCGCGATCGCCACGAGGCAAAGGCAAAGCGTCTTCCCCAAGGTCTTGACGAAGCTCGTGGAAATCAGCGCCGCACCGGTGGCCTCCGACATCAGCGTCACGCCCAGGGTGAACACGGCAAGGGCCAAGAGAAACCAAAGCACCGACGGGTTCTGGGCGACAAAGCTATGTCTCACGGCCTTGCCTTTCTCGCCGGTGTTTCAAGGGAGCCGAAATCCTAAAAGGATTTCGGGCCGATTTCTTTACAAGAAATCGGTTCCGCCCTCGCTGAGTGAAGCTGTTTTTCATGGCTTAATCCGCCGCTGCGCGGCCCTTGAGGGCGACGATCCCCTTTGGCCGGAACTGGATGAAGAGAATGATAAAGAGGATCATATAGGTCTGCGCCGCCAATGTGTTTGACGGGTTGAGCCATTCGATCCCCTTTTGGAGCCCGCCGATCAGGCCCGCCCCTGCCAGCGTCCCAAAGACACTGCCGACACCGCCCACAACCACCGTCATGAAGCTCTGCACGATATAGGCCTGCCCCATCTCCGAGGTGACCTGCGCGAAAAGCCCGATCGCCACGCCCGCCACACCGGCGATCCCCGAGCCGAGCCCGAAGGTGAGCATGTTGATGCGATCCGGGTTAATACCCATGGAAGCCGCCATGCCCGAATTCTGGGTCACCGCGCGCACCTCAAGGCCAAGGCGTGTCCGTTTGAGAAGATAGACGATGAGCGCCAGGAAGATGAGCGCCATCACAAAAATCGCGATCCGAATGTAACTGATGGCGATGACATCATTGATAACAAGCGCCCCATCGAGCCATCCGGGCGATGTCAGCGGGCGCGCCTGTGTCCCGAAGATGTTCTTCGCCAATTGTTGCAGCGCAATCGAGATACCAAAAGTCGCAAGTAAGGTTTCGAGAGGCCGATGATAAAGCCAGCGGATCACAAGGCGCTCCATCGCCACGCCTGCACCGAAGGTGACAGCAAATGCCAAGGGCAGCGCGATTATGATCGAGAGCGTGTAATTGGGCACGAAAAGCTGCACGACATAGCCGGTGTAGGCGCCCATCATGATAAACTCGCCATGGGCCATGTTAATCACCCCCATCACCCCGAAGGTGATGGCGAGCCCGATCGCGGCGAGAAAGTAGATCGACGCGAGAGACAAAGCATCGAGCGTTAGATCGGCGGCTTGCGAAAAGGCCACCCGCGTTTCGATCTGCTCAAGAGCCAGCGCAGCCGCATCCGTGATGTCGGCATCTGGCTCTGCATAGGCCGCATAAAAGACATGCGCTTCAAGGGCTGCCGCTTTGTCAGCCTCGGTAACGAGTGGCGCGACAAGACCCGCCTCCGCGAGCGTCAGATAAGCGCCCTGGCGCGCGGCATCGGTTCCCAACTCAGCCAGGGGGACCCCGGCGACCGTCTCACCATCGATATTGGCGATCAATGCAGCGCGGATACTCGCAGCAGAGATAGGTTCGGGCGCGCGCCCTGCCGCGACAAGAAGCGCATAGGCCTCGTCGCGCGCGAGCTCTTCTCCCGGCGTGAGCCGTGCGGCGACATTCGCGCCGGTGGGGATCTCCTCGCCGACGGCAACCTCGCTTTGCAAAATCGTATTGAGCACGGCGCGCACATCGACCGAGAGATCGCCCGCGAGCCCGTTGATCGCGGCAATCCGCGCCTCCGGCGCTTCGGCAAAGCGCGCTGCGAGCATGCCGGCAAGGCGCGTCTTTTCCGCTTTTAGTCCCGCATCCGGCTCGCCGTCTATCGAGGCGGCAAGCGGGGCGAGCTGGCTTGCATCCATGCTGCGCGCGATCGCATCGACGGCGGCCTGCCGCTTTGAAATATCAGGATCAGAGAGCTGAAACTGGACGAGCGCATCGCCGATGGCGCGGCGCACGCCCCCGTTGGGCCGTGACGCGGTCGTCTCCTCATCGGGGCCCATGGCCGCCGCCGTCTCCAGATCAAAGAGCGCGCCATCAAGACTTCGAAAGAAAAGCCCATTGGCATCACGCTGTACAATCTCGCGGTCGCGCCAGGCTTCGAGAAAGTTCACCGCCTCGGGGAGCCCGCTATTGACCAAATCATCGAGCACGACCCCGACAGTCCGGCGACCGGGCTTGAGCACTTCCTCTGAATGGGTCTGGAGAATGTCCTGAAGCGGACCGGCACTCGCCGATATCGGCAGCACGCAGGAGAGCGCAAGCGCTAGCAAAAAGGATCGAAACATGGGGGGGACGCGCGCGTGCAAAGGGCCAAAAGCGCGGGAGGCAAAGCCCCCCGCGCATGGTGTTAGTAGTTTGAGGTGAGCTGCACGCAGGTGCTTGTCTCGGTGTTGTACATGCCACAGCCGAGCATTTGCCAATCTGACTTGAGCACAGCGCTTTCGGGCAGGAAGTCTGTCCAGGCATCGCCCGGCACCTCAGAGGTCTGGCTGATGATGTCGAACTGGCCATCGGCCGTGATCTCACCGATCAGAACCGGTTTGGCGAGGTGATGGTTGGGAAGCATCACAGCCGTGCCGCCAGTCAAGTTCGGGAACTCCTGGCCATACATCGCTTCGCGCACGGCATCGACATCGGTCGTGCCCGCATCGGTGACTGCATTGATCCACATGTTGAAGCCGATGTAATGGGCCTCCATCGGGTCATTGGTCACGCGCTCTTCGCCCATCTTCTCTTTCCAGGCGGCAACCCAGGCTTCGTTGGTCTCTGATTCCGCGGATTGGAAATAGTTCCAGGCCGCCAGATGCCCCACAAGGTTGGTCGTATCGAGGCCCGAAAGCTCTTCTTCGCCCACCGAGAACGCGACAACCGGGATATCATCGGCCGAGATACCCGCAGCGGCGAGCTCCTTGTAAAAGCCGATATTGGCGTCGCCATTGATCGTTGAAATCACACCGACCTGCTTGCCGTCCGCGCCGAGCGCCACAACGTCGGCCACGATTGTCGCCCAGTCGGAATGGCCGAAGGGCGTGTAATTCACGAAGATGTCTTCTTCCGCGATGCCATTGGCCTGGAGATACGAGGCAAGAATGTTGTTGGTCGTGCGCGGATAGACATAGTCGGTCCCGAGGAGCGCGAATTTCTCGACGCCAAGTTCCTCGAGAAAGTAATCTGTCGCCGGGATCGCCTGCTGGTTGGGCGCGGCACCGGTGTAGAAGACGTTCTTTGAGCTCTCCTCCCCTTCATATTGAACGGGGTAGAACATCAGCCCGTTGAGCTCTTCGAGCACGGGCAGCGCGGATTTGCGTGAAACGGACGTCCAAGAGCCGAAAATCACGTCAACTTCAGAGACGGTGAGGAGCTCGCGCGCCTTTTCCGCGAAAAGCGGCCAGTCAGAGGCCGGATCAACCACCACTGCTTCGATCTCACAGCCGAGCACCCCGCCCTTGGCATTCTGCTCTTCGATGAGCAGCTCCATCGTGTCTTTGAGCGTCGTCTCGGAGATCGCCATTGTGCCCGAAAGCGAATGCAGCACGCCGACCTTTACCGGATCGTCACACGCGAACGCAGCCGATGAGGCCAGCATGCCAGCCGCGGCCAAAGCAGTTGAAGCAACGGTTTTCACCATGTTGTCTTTTCCCTCTTGGGGCTGCCGGGCTTAAACGCAGCATCAGGCGTAACGCCTCATGCTCAAACGAATATCTGCGCCCCACAGCAGTTATGTTAGCGGTGGCAGACGCGGCCTATTTGAACCGACCGCCCGCCACCGGGTTGCTTTAATTCAGCGCTGTGACTTAGCGAGGGGCTGCTCGAGAACTCTAGACATTAAGCCAGAAGTGGGCCTCTGGCCTTGAAACAGCGCAAACATTGAGCATTTTCTCGCGGTGTTGAGGGAATATTATACGCGCTGCAAACATATGCGATGCTCTTCCCAGGGTTGAAACTGGGGCTCCTGGCGTCAAGCACAGCGCCGTGTCGCGGCGCCGCGCTTCCGAGATTACGCGGTAAAATCAATGCCATCGCCATAGGCTTGCCCGTCTAGAGATGTCCGCTTGGCACCAAGCACCGACCAGGCTGAAGCCAATTAGCTTGGCACCCCTTGCAAAAGGCGCACTGAGGCTCCGGCTCAAGGCAGCCAGGCTAAACCCCGCATGGAGGGACCGCGCTTCGCGCGGGTAGCCAAAGTTGCAGGCTCAGACACCTGGCCTGCGCCCTGCTCAACCCGAGCGCCCGCCATCCCTGACGCGTCGTCGATGGCCACGCGATCAAGTAGACGACCATATCGCGCAATCGCCGTTCGCCGCTCCATGCCTTTCAGGCCAAGGGTCCCCCCCTTGGGCAACCGGCGGGCACACGATCCTGAGCCCCGCGAGACCCCGACTTGGACGTGCCATTTAGGAGAAAGACCAACAAGGCAGCCGCCAGTTTGCATCGCTTGGAGAGACCACGCGAACGAAGCCGAAATTCGCCGCGACGACCCTGCTCATTAACATGTAAGTAAATTGAAATGGTGCGGTTGAGAGGACTCGAACCTCCACGGGAGTTACCCCACAGCGACCTCAACGCTGCGCGTCTACCAGTTCCGCCACAACCGCATCTGATCTGGTGGAGCGCACTTAGCGGGTCTTTCGAAGGGTCACAAGCTGTTTTTCGAAGGATATCGCGTGCGCAGAACCTGCGCTGTCACGCCCGGCCGGGCGGCCCACACAAGGGACGCCTCGACCGGATTACACTGCACGAAAACCTCGCTGCGGCACCTAGCGTCGCAGCTTGCGTGTTTGGTAGAAGATACACACAGATGTGCAGAACCGATTTGACGTGAACGGAACCGTTTTCTTCGTGAATGGCCTGGATTTCACTTTCGCGCGACGCGCTTTAACACGCGAGCTTTCGGGCCCGCTCCTTTGGGCGATCATCGGCCCTGTCTCGATCATCCTCGCGGTCTCAGGCCCGTTTGACACGCAAGAGATGCTGCCGCTTGTTCCCCGCTTTCTGTTTTGGGCGTTTTTGGCGCTGAGCACCTATTCGATCGGTTTCTTCATATCGATGGCGCTCCAACCTGCCCTGTCGCGCCGCCCCTATTGGCAGCGTTTGGCGATCCAGGGACTGGGCGTTTCATTGACGGTCGTGCCATTCGTGATCGGCGTCAATCGCCTTGTGCTCGACGTCTGGTTTGGCAGCCTCGGCGAATGCCTCGCCTTTCTTGGGGCAATGGTGGCGATCTGTTACGGCATCACCGGCGTGATGATTTTCACGCTGCCGATCCGAGACCAGCTCGCCGAGCTGCGCGCGCGGCCAGCCAAAGCCGAGGGCGCGCCGCCCCTCCTTTCGCGGCTACCGCTTGAAAAGCGCGCGCCTATCGTGCGCATCTCGGCAGAAGATCATCATGTCTGCGTGCAGACGCATGCGGGCGAGCATTGGATCCGGATGCGTTTCAGCGACGCGATCGATGCCGCCGCGCCCACGCAGGGCCTTCAGGTTCACAGGTCACATTGGGTGGCGCGCGACGCGGTGCGCAAAGTGCGCAAAAGCGGGAAAGCGGCGATCCTGCGGTTAAGCCACGGCCCCGATATCCCGGTGAGCCGCGGGCAAATGGAGGAGTTGCGGCGCAATGATCTTCTTTGAGAGCGGCCCCTGGACGGCACTGAAAAATCGCAGCGGCGCGGCGCGCGATGGTTGAATGGATCACCGCTGACGCGCCTGTCGCCTATGATGAGGCGCTTCGTTTCATGGAGGCCCGCCGCGCGGCGTTGCGCGCGGGTCAGGCCGATGAACTGATTTGGTTGCTCGAACACCCGCCGCTTTATACGGCGGGCACGTCAGCTCAGCCAAGCGATCTGCGCGAGCCGGGCCGCTTCCCGGTGCATCAGGTTCACAGGGGCGGGCAATACACCTACCATGGGCCGGGTCAGCGTGTCGTCTACACTGTGCTCGATGTCGCCGCGCGCGGGCGCGATGTCCGCCGCTTTGTTGAAGACCTGGAGGGGTGGATCATCGCCACCCTCGCAGAATTCAATCTGAGCGGCCATCTGCGCCCCGGGCGTGTGGGCGTTTGGATAGAACGGCCCGATAAGCCCGCGCTTCTTGACGGCCGCATGGCCGAAGACAAAATCGCGGCCCTGGGGATCAAGATGCGCCAATGGGTCAGCAGCCATGGGCTCTCGATCAATGTGGAACCCGATCTGAGCCATTTCGATGGGATCGTCCCCTGCGGGATATCCGATTACGGGGTCACGAGCCTCGTTGATCTGGGCCTGCCGGTCACGCTTGATGATGTCGATGCCGCGCTCAAGCGCACCTTCTCGGAGGCCATGGAAAAGCGCCGTTAGCGCTGCGGGCCTTCGCGGGCCTCAGATGCCTTCGACGATCGTGATGTTTACATCGCCCGCTTTGAGCCTGTGCTTGCGCGCTGCCTGATATTCGTCTGAGTTAAAGCATGCCATCGCGGTTTTGAGATCGGCGAATTCAATGACAACATTGCGTGCATGCTCCACCCCTTCGAGCACCTCATAAGCACCGCCCCGCGCGAGCACTTTGGCACCATATTTTTCAAAGGGTGCGCG
>JBCCTH010000099.1:0-10077 GCA_039198835.1 Pseudomonadota bacterium
ATCGCATGACGCTCTCCAACAACCAGAAACGCAAGATGAAGAGCGTCATGCGATCTTTACGGCGTCCGATGGTTTGAACCCGATCCCGCCTCTCGGCGCGCCCCACTTTCTTTGCAGCGCCAGAAGGTGGAGCGCGGCTTCGGCTGCCGCGCCCGCCGTGTTGAGGCGCGCGGCATCGGCCCGCTCTTCGGCCTGCTCCATGTTTTCAACCGTGATGATCCCGTTCCCGATGGGCAGGCCTTGAAGCCCGAGCAGCATCAGACCGTTCGCGCTTTGCTCAACCACGACGTCATAATGCGAGGTCCGCCCCCGGATCACACAGCCCAGCGCCACGTAACACTCAAAATTCGCCATCTTATGGGCCATGGCGATGGCGGATGGCAACTCAAGGGAGCCGGGCACCTCAACAGTTTCGTGCCCCGCGCCAACGCTTTCAAAGATCGCGCGGACTGACGCAAGCTGGGCTTCGGCGATCTTGGTATAATAGGGCGCGATGGCGATGAGCGCTTTCACGGGCTTTTGAAACGTGGGGAGCCCCATGTCATTGTCTGAGTGACCGGCCATTATCCGAGCTCCGAGATTTTGCGTGTTCCGACGATCTGCAAACCATAGGCCTCAAGGCCCACAACCTTGGGCGTGGGAGAATTCGTCGCCAAGAGAATATCATGGACCCCGAGCGACGAAAGAATCTGCGCGCCGAGCCCGTATTGGCGCAGCGTCTGGGGCGAGACATCCTCGCCCGCTGCGAGCTTCATATGCACGTCGCGCAAAAGGACAACAACGCCCCGCCCTTCCTGAGCGATCATGCGCATCGCATCGGCAAACTCGCCAGCGCGGCCTTTGGGGCCGGTCCCGATGAGATCAAGCATCGGGTCAAGCGAGTGCATACGAACGAGGACAGGCGCACCATCTTCGATATCGCCTTTGATGAGCGCGATGTGTTCGGCACCCTGCGTTTCATCGGTGTAGATTTTGAGCTGCCATTCGCCGCCAAACTCGCTCTGAATGGTTTCCGAGGTGCGCACGCGCACGAGATTATCGTGGCGACGACGGTAGGCGATGAGATCCGAGATCGTGCCGATCTTGAGCCCGTGAAGCTGCGCGAACGCGATGAGATCGGGCAAGCGAGCCATCTCGCCGTCTTCCTTCATGATCTCGCAGATGACGCCCGAGGGGTTGAGCCCGGCGAGGCGCGAGATATCGACGGCGGCCTCTGTATGGCCCGCGCGCACAAGAACACCCCCCTCTCGCGCCCGGAGCGGGAAGACATGGCCAGGCGTGGCGATCTCTGCTGCGCCCTTGGTCGGGTCGATGGCGACAGCGACAGTCCGCGCGCGATCAGCCGCCGATATGCCGGTCGTGACGCCTTCGCGCGCCTCGATGCTCACAGTAAAGGCGGTCTCGTGGCGCGACGAGTTTTGCGAAGCCATGAGCGGAAGGCCCAGCGCATCGATCCGTTCCCCGGGCAGCGACAGGCAGATCAGCCCGCGGCCATGGGTTGCCATGAAATTGATGGCGTCGGGCGTGGCCATTTGGCCCGGGACCACCAGATCGCCCTCATTCTCACGATCTTCATGGTCGACGAGAATGAACATGCGCCCGTTGCGCGCGTCATCGATGATCTCCTCGATCGAAGAGATCGCATCGCCCCAGGCCTGCTCGACAGGCCCTGGCGCTTCATAAAGCGTGGATTCTTTGTTCATCGGCCGCTCCTCACGCCTCTGAGAAATAGCGCTCGGCGGGGAGATACCCCGCAGTCTTACCCGCCACGGACCATTCCCTCTCGAGCGAGGTTGCACCTATGACGAGAACGCCATCCGCAGGCAAGCGCTCGGCGGCGATTAGGCCGCTGACGCGCGCGCGCATGGCCGGCCAGGGATCGGTGAAAAGCGGTGCCTGCGCCACGCGATCAAGAGCCGGGTTTGCGCCTGCGACCGCCCCGGGCGCGAGAGGCGGGTGGACGAGCGCGATCTTGCCCGCATCGCGGATAGCGGCGACTTGGCGCGCTTGCGCCTCAGGCAATTCGGCGCGGATAAGGCGCAACGCGTTCGACGAAAAGAGAAACCCAACGACATCCCGGCCCGTTGAGGCCCGAACGCTGGCATATGACGTGTAATCGAGGCCAAGCTCGCGGGCGCGCTTCACCCGCATCTTCAGAATGAAAAGGGGCAGTGTCGGCAAGAGCGCCTCGCGCGCTTTACGCCATTGATAGGTTCGCAAGCGATGACCGCGCTCAAAGCCCGGGCCGCCATTATGGCCCATCGCCGCGCGCCTATCCGCCATCAGCCCGCCTCGGCCAGACGCGCGACATAGCGCGCGAGCGTGTCGATCTCGAGATTAACCGCATCGCCCTCGGCCATCTCGCCCCAGGTCGTGACAGATTTGGTATGCGGGATCATGTTCACCCCAAACGTGCTGCCCTCAACCTCATTGACGGTGAGCGAGGTGCCATTGAGCGCGATCGAGCCCTTGGGCGCGATGAATTTGGCCAACTCGAGCGGGGCTTCAAACGTCACGCGCGTGCTGTCACCTTCCTCTCGGATGGCCGCGATGCGCGCGATCCCGTCAACATGGCCCGAGACGATATGACCGCCAAGCTCGTCTCCCACGCGCAAGGCGCGCTCAAGGTTGATGCGCTTGCCCTCGGACCAGCCACCGCCCGCGCCGAGATTGGTCTTCGAGACGCTCTCAGCGGAGACATCGACGTCAAACCAACCCTCGCCCTTGTCGACCACAGTCAGGCAGACGCCATCGCAAGCAATGGATGCGCCCATATCAACGCGTGCCATGTCATAGGCTGTCTCGATGCGCGCGCGCAGATCGCCGCGTTTCTCGACGGCGCGCACCCTGCCAATGTCTGTGATAATGCCAGTAAACATCGCGATCTCCTTCCCTGCCGCAGGTAATGCGTGAGTGATGCGGCGGCAAGTCGCCAGCGCGGGGGCGCGCGCGCGAAGGGGCAGCAGCCCTTTTTCGCGAATATGCCCCAATGATGCCATAAAGGCCTGTAATGTTTCCAAAGTAGAAAAGACCAAAGCGGAAGCTCCAGTGGCACAGGCCAGGCGCAGATTTCTCTTCCTTCAAGGCCCTCACGGGCCTTTCTTTCATGCGTTGGGCAAAATGCTTGTCGCGGCGGGAAGCGAGGTCTGGCGCGTTGGCTTCAATGCGGGTGACCGTGCTTTTTGGTTCTCTGCCAAAACCTATATCCCCTTCACAGGCGAGCTGGCCGATTGGCCGCAGCGCTTTGAAGAGCTGGTCAGCGCAAAGCGCATCACCGATCTGGTGATTTACGGCGATACGCGCCCTGTCCATGCGAGCGCGATCGAGAAAGCCCGCGACCTTGGTCTGACGGTCCATGTCTTTGAAGAAGGCTATATGCGGCCCTATTGGGTCACCTATGAGCGGGGTGGGTCAAACGGCAACAGCCGCGTGATGGATATGAGCCTCGCGGATATGCGCCGCGCCCTTGAGAGCTCTGATATCGATGTCCCCGAAGCCCCGACACATTGGGGCGACATGAACCAACACATCACCTACGGCTTTCTTTACCATCTCTTCGTGATCTTTCGGAACGGGCGCTACAAGAACATCAGAACCCACCGGTCACTGCCCGTGGTCAAGGAATTCTATCTTTATCTGAAGCGTTTCTTGCTGCTCCCGCTCGTGCGTTTTGAGCGCGGCATCGCCACTTTCCGCATCAAGCAGGCGGGCTTTCCGTTTCATCTCGTGCTCATGCAGCTCGAACATGACAGCTCTTTTCAGATGCATTCGCCTTTCAACGAAATGCGCGAGTTTCTCGAGCTCGCCATCAAAGGCTTTTCCGAGGGGGCGCCCCGGCATCATCATCTCGTTTTCAAGGCGCACCCGATGGAAAGCGGGCGGTTGCCGCTGCGCAAGGTGCTCAAAGAGATTGCCGCGGCGCGCGGCGTTCAGGGCCGGGTTCACTATGTGCCGGGCGGCAAGCTCGCGCGGCTTCTCAATCTCGCCCGCACAGCCGTCACCGTAAACTCAACTGCCGCGCAACAGGCGCTCTGGCGCGGCATCCCTCTCAAAGTCTTTGGCAAAGCGGTTTACGCCAAGCCCGAATTCGTAAGCCCGCAGCCCCTCGCGCAGTTTTTTGCAGCGCCCGAGCGACCAGACAATCGCGCCTATAAGGATTACCGGCGATTTCTGCTTGAGACCTCGCAGATCGCGGGCGGGTTCTATTCAGCGCGCGGCCGAAAACAGCTTTTGCGGCAGGTGGTCGACATGATGCTCGATCCCGCCGATCCCTATGATGCGTTTCTCGAGGGAAATGCCGCGCCAAGGCAACAGTTGCGGTTGATCAAGGAATGAACACAAGCCCTAGTGCTTCCAATTTTCTCTGGATTCCGGTACGTTGAAAGAAAAAGCTCAGGCGAAAATTCAGGCTTTAGGAGTCGAGGCAGTGACTTCCAGATATGTTCCGCGCAGGCGCGGATGGGTAAAGGCCGTGGGCGGCCTGTGCTTGGTGGCGGCGCTCGCGTCGTGCGGCCTGCCGCGCTCTGGCCCCACCAAAGCCGAAATATTCGAAGGCTCGGTCCAGCGCTCGGGCGATGCGTTTATCGTCACCGTCAATGACCGCGTCACACGCGCCACAGCCGTCACCCCCTCTTTCGGCTTCACCGATGCGTTCCTCAATGCCTCCGAGCTCGGCTCAGACACGATCCGCCCGGGCGATGTGCTTGGCCTGACGATCTGGGAAAATGTCGAAGACGGGCTTCTTGCCTCAGAGGGCCAGAACGCAACCGTGTTGGAAGAAGTGCAGGTCGATGGATCGGGCTTTATCTTCGTGCCCTATGCCGGGCGTCTGCGCGCGGCGGGTAATACGCCCGAGGCAATCCGCCGGATCATCGCCAGCCGCCTTGATGAACAAACCCCCGACCCTCAAGTTCAGGTGCGCCGCGTGGCGGGCGATGGCTCGACAGTCTCCATCGTGGGTGCCGTGGGCGGGCAAGGTGTCTATCCCATTGAACGGCCGACGCGCCGCCTTTCTTCGATGCTGGCGCAGGCGGGCGGGATCGCCATTGAGCCTGAAATCGCCCAAATTACGATCATTCGCGGCAAGCATCAGGGGAAAATCTGGTTTCAGGACCTTTTCGACAACCCCCATTTCGATATCGCGCTGCGCGGGGGCGACAGGATCCTTGTCGAAGAAGACACCCGGACCTTTACAGCCCTCGGGGCAACGGGGGCTCAAACGCGCGTCCCCTTCGAGAGCCAGACGATCAGCGCCATCGAGGCCATCGCAACGGTGGGCGGCCTTAGCTCGACCCTCGCCGATCCCACGGGCGTCTTTGTATTCCGCAACGAGCCCGAGGAGATCGCGCAGGTTGTGATGGGCCGGGGCGATCTGGTGGGCGCGCAACGCGTGGCCTATGTCCTTGATCTCACACAGCCCAATGGCGTTTTTCAGGCGCGAGATTTCGCGATCCGCGACGGTGATACCGTCTATGTGACCGAGGCACCCTTCGTGACCTGGAACAAGACGATCTCGGCGCTCACCGGTTCGCTGGGACAAGTGAACGCGCTCACAAACGTCGCTCAATAGCTGTGGCTGAAAAGCTCTTCGTTTTTAACGGGGGCTTTCTCACCCAACAGCGGACGCGGCGCATTCTCAAGCTTGCAGGCTATGACATCGCCCTGGGGCGCCCCGGCACAGGCGATCTCGTGGGGATTTGGGGCAATTCTCCCACCGCATATCGTGGCGAAGCCATCGCCAGCGGGCGCGATGCCCAGATCTTGCGGGTGGAAGATGCGTTTTTGCGCTCTGTCCATCCGGGCCGCGGGGGCGAGCCCGGCTTGGGGCTCTTGATTGATCGTTCAGGCGTTCATTTTGATCCCTCCCGCCCTAGCGATCTTGAAACACTTCTCGCCACCCACCCGCTCGATGACACTGCGCTTCTTGACCGCGCGCGCGGCGCCATCGAGCTTTTAAGGCTGGCGCATCTGTCGAAGTACAACGCCTTTGACCCCGATCTTGCGCCGCCTGAGCCGGGCTATGTTGTCGTTATCGACCAGACAGAAGGCGACGCGGCCGTCAAAGCCTCTGGCGCAGATGCCGCCCGTTTTCGCGAGATGCTCGTTTTCGCGCAGACCGAACATCCCGGCGCGCGGATCCTCATCAAGACCCATCCGGAGACAGCATCAGGCCACCGCCCCGGCCATTTCAGCCCTTCTGACGAAACCAATCTGATCTCGCTTTATGATGCTCCCGTCTCGCCCTGGCGGCTCTTTGAGGGCGCGCGGGCGGTTTATACTGTGAGTTCCGGGCTCGGCTTTGAAGCGATCTTCGCGGGTCACAGGCCGCGGGTCTTCGGGCAGCCTTTCTATGCGGGCTGGGGCCTGACGGCCGATGAAAACCCGGTCGCGCGGCGCACGCGGCGTTTGACGCGCGCGCAGCTCTTCGCGGCGGCCATGATCCTCTATCCCACGTGGTATGACCCTTATCGTGACCGGCTTTGCGACCTCGAAGATGTCATCGCCACCCTCGGCGCACAGGCCCGCGCGTGGCGCGAAGACAACGAGGGATGGAGCGCCGCGCATATGCGCCTTTGGAAGCGACGGGCCATCGCGCAATTCTACGGCTCTGTCAAAGCGCCTGTCTTCGAGGCCGCTGATGCGCGCGCGCAGAACGCCGGGCGAAAGCGCATGGTCTGGGCATCAAAGGCCGCGGAGGATACGCAAGACATAAGGTGCGAAGATGGGTTTCTGCGCTCGAAAGGGCTTGGCGCGGAGCTTGTCGCGCCGCTTTCCCTCGTTCTCGATGATTTGGGCATCTATTACGATCCGCGCCGCGAAAGCCGCCTTGAGCGCCTGATCATCGCCTCCCGCGCGCTGCCTGATGCAGCGCTCATGCGCGCTCAAAAGCTGCGCCGCGCGCTCATCTCCCATGGGCTGAGCAAATATAACCTTGAGGGCAGCGCGCCGAGTATCATGCCAGAAGAGGGCAAAGGCGGCAGACCGCGCCTTCTCGTGCCCGGCCAGGTCGAAGATGATGCTTCGATCACGGTCGGCACCGATGCTGTTTCAACCAATCTCGGGTTGCTCGAAGCCGCGCGCGCCGCCCATCCAGACGCTCTCGTGATCTACAAGCCTCACCCGGATGTTGAAGCAGGCCTGCGCCCCGGCACCATCGCGCCCTCGCGCCTTGACGCCCTCGCCGATATCGTCGCGCATAAGACGCCCGCGATCGATGCCATCGACGCGGCCGATGAGATCTGGACGATGACCTCGCTTCTGGGCTTTGAGGCGCTTTTGCGTGGCAAGCCTGTCACATGCCTTGGCACACCCTTTTATGCCGGATGGGGGTTAACGACCGATCTGGGGCGGGTGCCCGCGCGGCGATCCGGCTCTGTGTCGCTTGACGCGCTCATCCACGCCGCGCTCATCGATTACCCCCGTTACTTTGATCCGGTGACCCGCTTGCCATGCCCCGCCGAGGTGATCGTAGAACGGCTGTCCACGGGAAAAATCCCGCGCGCGGGGCTAGGGCTGCGCCTCTTGGCGAAAGCCCAGGGGGCTTTGGCGTCTTACGCGCATCTATGGCGATAGGCGTGTCCAGCTATGTTCGATATCCGCGCCGATGCGGCGCGTGCCCAGCAGCTTGAAGCGCGGGGCTTCGGCGAGGCGGTCGAGCCCCATCGCCCCGATGGAGGGCTGGCCTTCGGCCCCGAGCGCTATCCCTGCCGTGAACCCGATGAGATCATCGACGAGATCCGCCGCGAGAAGCGACGCGGCGAGCGCCCCACCCCCCTCACAAAAGATCGATGTCAGCCCGGCCTCTCCCAGGGTCTTCAAAAGCGCGGCCACATCGATCTGCCGCCCTGTGAGCGGCACCTCAAAGAGCCGCGCGCCACGCTCTGACCAGGCCTGGCGCGCCGCTGCGCTGGCGTCTTTTCCGTGGAAAAGCCAAAGCGGGATATCATTTGCCGTGGTCGCGAGATGCCCGTCTAACGGCAGATCAAGCCTGCGCGATGTCACAACCCGCACGGGTTGGCGGCGCGGGCCCATATCACGCACGCTCAACATCGGGTTATCGGCGCGCGCCGTCCCCGCGCCCACCAAGATGGCGTCATGGCGCGCCCGCGCGGCATGGACAGCGCGGCGCGCGAGCGGCCCTGTGATCCACTGGCTTTCGCCGGTCGCGGTGGCGATCCGCCCGTCAAAAGAGGATGCAAGCTTGAGAGTGAGCCGCGGGCGGCCCGTTGTCAGGCGCTGAAAAAACCCGCGATGGGCGCGCGCCGCCTCTTCTTTGAGCACATCATCGCGAACTTCAATGCTCGCTTGGCGCAGCATCGCTGCCCCTTGCCCCGCCACGCGCGGATCAGGATCAGCGATGGCATAGACCACGCGAGCGAGCTTCGCATCGATCAGCGCTTGCGAGCAGGGCGGCGTTTTTCCGTGATGCGCGCAGGGTTCAAGGCTCACATAGGCGGTTGCCCCCTGTGCCGCTGCGCCCGCCTGCACGAGCGCTGTGGGCTCTGCGTGGGGTCGGCCGCCGGGCTGTGTCCAGCCCCGGCCCAGAACCCTGCCCGCCTTGACGATAACGCAGCCCACTGCCGGGTTTGGCCAGGCCATGCCTTCAGCGCGCCTGCCGAGCGCGAGCGCCATGTGCATGAAGCGGGCGTCTTCGTCTTCGGTCACTCGTCCTTTGCGGGCGAGGGCCGCAATTCCTCGATGAAATCTTCAAAATCATCGGCTGCCTGGAAGTTCTTGTAAACGCTCGCAAAACGCACATAGGCGACGGTGTCGATGCGCTGGAGCGCTTCCATGACGATCTCGCCGATGGTGGCGGAGGGGATATCTGTCTCGCCCATGCTCTCAAGGCGGCGCACGAGGCCAGATATCATCTGGTCGATGCGCTCGGGCTCAATGGGCCGCTTTTGAAGCGCGATCCTGATGGATCGCTCAAGCTTGTCGCGGTCAAAATCCTCACGGCGTCCATTGGATTTGATGACGGTGAGATCTCGCAATTGGACGCGCTCATAGGTGGTGAAGCGTCCGCCACAGGCCGGACAAAACCGCCTGCGCCTGATCGCGGCATGATCTTCCGCCGGACGGCTATCTTTCACCTGGGTATCGACATTTCCGCAAAACGGGCAGCGCATCTGTCCCTCATCCTCTGCCTCTTGGGGGTTTTTTCCCCCTTATCACATCCAGTATAGGAGCAACTCAAAGCTTTGGGTAGTGGGCAAATACACCCACTTGATGTGGGGACATGCATGACCTAATCCGCGCGAAAATGCAGCGCGACCTCGCGCTCATGGGCCCGTGCGCGATGCTCGAAGAGATAAAGGCCCTGCCAACGCCCCAAAAGCATGCGCCCCCGCGCCACCGGGATCGACAGTGAAACGGGCAAAAGCGCCGCCTTGATATGAGCGGGCATATCATCGGGGCCTTCGAGGCGATGGGTCAGATAGGCCATCGATGGGTCATCCGCTCGGGGGACAGCGCGCTCAAGGAAGGCCTTGAGATCGATCTGCACATCAGGGTCAGCATTTTCCTGAATGAGCAGCGAGCAGGATGTGTGGCGGATAAAAACTGTCAGAATCCCGTCTTGACCATGGGGCGAAAGCCACCGCGCGACATCGCGCGTGATCTCCAAAAGCCCGGGCCCGGTTGTTTCAAAATGAAGCGTCGTGAGCGGCACTTGCCCGCCTATTGAGAAAAGCAGAACGCGAGCCGCCGCTCTGCATCGGCGTCAGCGGGCAAATGCAGCACAAGCATATCTGGCAAAGGATCAACAGCTAGGGCGCAGGCCATGGCCTCGCCCGGCGCGGCAAAAGGCAAGGCGGGCGCGGGCGCCAAGCGCGCCTGGCTTATGGTTGCGCGCGCGGTGCTTTCAATCGCCTCAATGGGCTCTGGCGCTGCGAGGGCTGATCCAGCCAGGCCCGCGCCGAGCGCGAGGGCGAAGGCGAAGGCGAAGGGTAAAGCGATGTTTTGCATGCCAAATCTCCAATCACGTTCCACGGCATATGGGGAGCATCCAGCGGCATGCCAATCACTCGCGCCGCACATTTGGGTGTGTATTTGTGTAGAGCACGGGCACCTTTGCGC
>JBCCTH010000100.1:0-10052 GCA_039198835.1 Pseudomonadota bacterium
CCCGGTAGAAGGGGTTGAAACAGGCATAAGGATCTTGAAAGACGGCCTGCACATTCTTGCGGAACTCGAGCGCGCGCGCCGCCGACATGCGCTGAACATCATCGCCCTCGAAAAGCACGCGCCCCTCGCTGGGCGGGTTAAACCCAAGCATGATCGAGCCCATTGTCGATTTGCCAGACCCTGACTGCCCGACGATCGAGATGATCTGCGGCGTGTCGCCTTCGAGCGTGAAGGAGAGCGGGTGAAGGGCTGTGACTTCGCCATAGGCCTTGCGCACATTTTCAAAGCGCAAAAGCGGCTCTTTGGAGGCGCGCAGGGGTGCGGGGGCCTTGCGATCAGGGTTCAGAAAGCTCTCGCCGCCCACCAGCGGCACCGATGAGATGAGATCTTGCGTGTAAGGGTGCTGGGGCGCTTCGATAACCTGCTTCACAGTGCCATGCTCGACAAGCGCGCCATCTTTCAAAACAGCGAGTTCATCGACAGATTGCGCCATCAACCCCATGTCATGACCGATGAGGATCAAACCAGATCCGATCTCTTTTTGAATGTCGTTGAGCGTTTGCATGACCTGGCGCTGCGTCACGACATCAAGGGCGCTCGTGGGCTCATCGGCGATGATGAGATCGGGATTGAGGATCAAGCCCATCGCAATGCAAACGCGCTGTTTCATGCCGCCCGAAAGCTCGTGGGGAAAGAGCTCGCCCGCATGATCGGGCAACCCGACCGAGCGCAGAGCGGCCTCAGAGCGCGCCTTGAGTTTGTCGCGGCTCATCGCGCCCTCATGGGCGATGATCGCATCCCACATCTGCGGCTCGACGCGCATCACCGGGTTGAGCGAGTTCATCGCGCCTTGCGGGATGTAAGCGACCGCCGAGAGCCGCGCGCGGCGCATCTCCTCCTCGTTCAGCGCAAGCATGTCGGTGCCGGCGAGGTCGATGGAGCCGCTCGATACGCGGCCCGGTTCGGCGAGCATCTGCATGACCGCGAGCGCGGTCGTGGTCTTGCCGGAGCCCGACTCGCCGATAAAGCCGACGCGCCTGCCCTTTTCGATGGTCAGGTTGAGGTTTTTAACCGCTTGCACGACGCCCTTGGGGGTCGGAAACTCGATGGAGAGATCGCGCAGAGTGAGGACGGGCCTATTGGTCATGGCGATGCGCTTTCGCAGCCCCGGACTTGATCCGGGGCCTCTTGGTTGGCGTTGACTTTGAGGTCCCGCGTCAGGCGCGGGACTGCGGCGTTCCTCGGCGTGCGGACCATCAGCTCAGCTTCCTCAATCGCGGGTTCGACACTTCATCCAACCCCAAATTGATCATCAGCAAACCGATGAACATCGCCGCCAGAAGAAGCGTAGGCAGGCCCCACCACCACCAAAGATTTTGGATGAGCGCGCCCGCATTGATCGCCTCATAGATCGTCCGCCCCAAAGTGGGGATCCGCTGCGGCCCAAGGCCCAAAACCTCAAGGCCCACCGCCGTGACGATCGAGGTCGTCACAGACGCGATGAAAGAGCCGAAGAGATAGGGCACAAGATTTGGCATCATCTCGCGAAACATGATGTGAAATGTGCTCGCGCCCGAAAGCTGCGCCATCTGCACATAGCCCGATTGTTTCATCGAAAGGACCTGCGCGCGGATGAGCCGCGTGGGCGATTGCCAGACAAAGCCCGCAATCAGAAGCGCCATCATCGTCAGGCTCACATCCCCGAAGCTCGATTGAAAGACGACGAGGATGTGCAGGGGCGGGATCGTGATCATCACATCCGCCAGAACGCGGATCGTGTCATCAACGCGCCCGCCGATGAAGCCGGCCGAAAAGCCCAAAAAGATGCCGATTGTCATGCCAATGAGCGAGGCCATGAGGCCCACAAAGAGCGTGTTCGGCGCGCCGATGATGAGCAGCGCGAGGAGGTCTCTCCCGCCGCCGTCTGTCCCGAGGGGATGCGCGAGCGTGCCCGCCTGGCCGCGCATGTTTTCAAAGCCGAAAGGGGTCTGCCGGGGCAGACCCGAGCCGACGAAAACAAGCTCAGGGTCCCAAAAGAGGCGGCCCAGAAGGCCAAGCGCGATAATCCCCAGCAAGATCCCCACGCCCCAGATGAGCTTGGGGTTCAGCCACGGATTATCGAAGCGCTTGAGGCGGCGGGCCTGGCGGCGCTTGGCGCGGCTCATGGGTGTTGCGTCGTCAGCCATGGTGGCGTCCTCCACAGATATGGAGGCGGGCGGTGCCTGACCTCGGGGGGGCCTTGCGCCCTCGCATGGGGGTGGTCGGGTGCGTACCGGCGGGGCGCCGGAACAGCGCTTCAAGCTGCCTCATGACGGATCCTCGGGTCGATGAAGGGGTAGAGCAGATCGACAAGGAAGACCGAGATCGCCGTCATCAAAATGATCACGTAGCTCACCCCCTGGATCACCGGGAAATCCTGGTTCAGGATCGCGTCGTAAAGGAGCTTGCCCATCCCGTTATAGGCAAAGATGCGCTCCACGAGCACCTGGCCCGCGATGAGCAACCCGATTTTGAGCGCGAAGGCCGTGATCTGCGGCAGGATCGCATTACGGATCATGTATCTGTAGAGAATGTAACGCGGGCGCAGCCCCTTGGCCTTGGCAAGCGTAACATAGTCTTCGCCCTGAACGGTAATCATCAAGCCGCGCATACCCAGCGCCCAAAAGCCAAATGTCACAATGACGATGGAGAGCGCGGGCAAAAAGCCGTGATAGAGCACCGATTGGACAAATTCCCATGTCCAGCCCGGCTCAACGAAAATCGAATACGCGCCGGTAAGCGGAAACCACTGAAGCTGCGCGCTGAAAATCCACATGAGCAACAAGCCCGAAAGGATCGGCGGGATCGAGGTAAACACCATCGCCGCGGGGATCGCGACTTTGATGAGATTGGGGGATTTTTCCCAGACCATGAGCGCGCCGAGCAAGTTCCCGATGAAGAAGGTGATCAGCAAGGACAAGATCATGAGCCCCAATGTCCAAGGCAGGGCGTTGAGAATGAGTGTTGCGACCGGCGTGGGGAAAGCGGCCGTGGAAAGCCCGAAATCAAAGATGAGGGCGCCTGAGAGGTATTTGACGTATTGCACAAATAGCGGCTGATCGATCCCCATCTGCGCGCGCAGTTGCGCAAGGATTTCTTCTGAATTCGCGACCGCGCCCGCGCCCGAGGCCATGCGCCCCAGCGCGATCTCGGCGGGATCAACGGGCGAGAGGCGCGGGATGATCCAAATGATCGTCGCCGCGATCAAAATCGTGAGAACCAGCGTCACGAGCCGGTTGATCAGATACGCCCTTGGAATACGGCCCATCACCCTCTCCCCTGATTGAACACAGCGCAGAACGCACTGCTTTGCGTCTCGGCGCGTTTCATTGAGACCCAAGCGATGAAAGCCATGTCTCACCTCTCCTCTTCTGGTCGAAGAACAGGAAGACGCTCCGCGATCCGCGGCCACCCCGAGCTGAAATCAAGCGCTGCCTCGCCGATCCAAGGCAAGCCGCCGCGCGCGGCATCGTAGAAGTGATAGCTCATGATGAGGCGCGCGCCATCGCGCCAAAATCCGGCATGGCCGGGGCCGATCTGGGCGCCCCCCGATGCCATCACAAGCGTGCCGCCGCCCTCTTCGAGCGCGCGCCCTTCTGCGTCAAGAAACGGGCCCAGTGGATCGTCAGACCTGCCAACGCGGATTTCGTAGGTCGAGGCAAGCCCGCGGCAGCACGAGCCCCAATTCATAAAGAGCCAGTAAGCCCCGCCCTCTTCGAGCATCTGCGCGGCTTCAACCCACCTGTCTTCGACGCCGGGGCGCGCGGCCAAGACACGCCATGCCGCGCTGTCTTGCTCATACCAATCGCTCGGCGCGCCATCTTCCATTGCCGTGGCGAAGATGACGCCGCCACCGGCAATCAAGATGTCTTGCTCACCCACGCGGATGATCGCAGGGTCGATCGTTTCGGTCTCTTCGCCATGCAGATCAAAAACGCAGTTGATCGGTGCGCCGCTATCCTTCCAGGTTGCGCCTTGACGCCGCGCGAGGCCCAGGCACGAGCCGCGCGCTTCAAAACCGGCGGAGACCGCGTAGATGATATCGCCATCTGGCGTGAAATCGGGGGCCCAAAACGCGCCGTCATTGCCGGGGATCTCTTCGGCGATCCAGGCGGGCTTTTCCTCAAAGAGGCAAAGATGCGGGGCCCAAGGGGCGGCGGCGTGTGCGCGCTGCCAGATTTCCAAGCCGCAGCTATAGCCGTCTTCCTGCGCTTTGCCCGTGGCGGCAATGAGCTGGCGAGAGCCCAGATCGAGCACGCGAGAGGGGTCATGCAGATGCCAATGACGCTCAGTGACGGGCGGGTCCATCTGCGCATAAACATCCGCGAGCGGGCGCGCGGCGTCGCCCGCCGCTGGCGCGGCTATCACGAAAAGAAAAGAGAGAGCTGAGCGAAGGCTCATGATGTCTCCTGTCACGGTTCGGCCTCGGCGCCGGGCGCCTGGGCGGCCCGGCGAATTGAACGACACTGAGGCGCGCTCAAGCGCCCGCGGGCAGGCCCCGGCCCAAAGGCCGGGACACGCCGCGATCAGCCAGCAGGTTCCAGATTGTGGATGATCTGGTGCGTGTGACCCCACCAGAAGAACGGATGGTTGTAGTAATTGTCTACCGTGGGCCAACCTGTCCAATGGGTGGTGTTGAAGGGGATCAGCTTCGAGGCCTGTGCGAGCGGGATGAACGGCATTTCGGCATCGAGATATTGATACGCCTCCGCCACCATGCCCGGAACGTCCGGCGCGCCGAGCGGCTTTGAAGCGATCTGGTCGACGATGGCGGAATAAGCCTCTGCGGCAGGTCCGTCCCAACGCGCGGTGTTGTTGAAGCCGGGCGACCGCTCGCCCACCGGCACCACATCTTTGGTGGTGTAGCGCCCCATGGAGGCCCAGGGCTCATTCACAGACCCACAGGAGAGCCAGGAATAAGACATCTCATAGGCCCCGAACGGCAACACCTCGCCCCAGAACACCCCGTTTTCAACCGGCACCGCGCGCGCATCGATCCCGGCCCGCTGAAGCTGTTCGAAGACGACATCGATGGTGCGGGTGTATTCCGTCGAAGCGGAATTCACATGGATCTCAACGGAAAGACGCTCGCCATCCTTTTCGTAATAATCGCCTGCCTTGGCCCAGCCCTCGGCCTCGATCAGCGCTTGGCCCGCGGCGACATCCGCGCGCACGGGTAAGCCGTAACCGGCGTCAACGACGGCATCAATGAAGGGGGCCATCGAGCCATATTGCGCAAACATCGTCTGCGACGCCTCTGTCGTGCCTTCATAGGCTACATTGACGATCTGCGTCCGGTCGATGATCGCGGCCACGGCGCGGCGCATATTGGCGCTGTCCCAGGGCGCGACAGTCGTGTTGATCTCGAGTTGGCGCGCGCAGGGGTCTGCGGCGGCATAGGGGAAACCGTCATGCCAGGCGATCACGGCCGGGTTCTGGGCCTGGATCGCCTCGAATGTCCCGATGGTGACGCTTTGGGCGGCGTCCATCTGGCCTGAGGCGATGAGCTGCGCGCGGCTTTCCTCACCGCCGGATTCCAAAAAGATCACCCGTTCGGGCGCGGGCATATCCATAAAGCCCGTTTCAGCGCCCCACCAGCTCTCGCGCCGGTCCCAGATCATGCGATTAGAGGCGCCCGATGAATAGGCATAGGGCCCGGTGCCGATGGGCGGGAAGAAGGCGAAGGTTGCCGGGTCTTCAACCTCTGACCAGATGTGTTCGGGCATGATGAGAAACGAGTTGGCGATCCGCACGCCGAAATTCTCAACGATAAAGCGCGGGTTCGGGGCCTCTAGGGTGAAGCGCACTGTGAGGTCATCGAGCTTTTCCACCGATGCGACCTGACCCGTCAGCGCGCCGACCTCGCGCGCTGAAAGGTTCTCGCTCGTCTTTGCCATATTGACCGTGAAAACGACATCATCGGCGTTGAAAGCTTCGCCGTCTGACCAGGTCACGCCTTCGCGCAAGGCAATCGTCCAGACTTGGCCGCCTTCGTCGGAATTGGCTTCGAGCGCGAGCCAGGGCTCGAGCTCGCCGGTCCCGTAATTGAGAATAAAGAGCGGCTCCCACATCGTTTGATGCGCGCCAGCAAGACGGCGCACGCCCGAGTTATCGGTCAGCCAGTTGAAATTTTCGGGGTCTGTGATGGTTCGGTCGAGATCAAAGATGACTGTGTTTTCGCGTGCCACGCTCTGCGCGCTGGCCAAGGAGCCTGCGAGCGCGAGCGCCGATGCTGTGATAAGCAGATGCTTGAGTTTCATTTACGTCCTCCCAAAAGGTTCGGGCAGTTTTGCCCATGGCGGTTTTTCGTTTCTACCGAAGGTAATCCATGACGAGCACGCGCGTGGCGTCGGGCAAATCATTTTTGGTCAAGCTGACCCTGGGTGAACACGCGAAGTCGACGCGCGCCTCGTTGAAATGGGCCAGAAAGCTCTCGATCCACAAGGTGTTGCGGGGTCTGTAGGTCAGTGTGCGGAAATGCATCGGGATGATGAGCCGGGGCTTGGTGCGGTGGATCATCTCCATGAGGTCCGGCAACAGGATGGTGAGATATCCGCCCGCGAGCGCAAAGAGGATATCTGTCTCGGCAAAGAAATCTTGCTGCGCGTCGGTGAGCGGGTTGCCCACATCCCCCATATGCGCGCACTTTATTCCGTCGAGCTCGAAACGGTACATCCCGTTTTGACCGGGGATTTCATGCTCGGGGTGCTTATCCCACTCGGCCGCTTCAATCGCTGTGATCTCGATGCCTTGCGCGGCCGTCTTGCCTGCGCCCTGCGCCACCTCGAGCGCATTCACAACATCGGGCGACCCGGCGATCAGATCAGCGCGGCAATGGGCGCTGTCATCGTCGGATGAAATGATCACAAGATCGGCGGGCTCCGTGATCGCCGGGTATCCCACGCCTTCGGGCGTATAGGGATCCGTGATGACACGCGGGCCAGCGACCGGGCTCAAACCGAAGGCGGCGTGACCATACCAGGTGATGTCCATTCAGTTATTGCCCACGACGTGGGGGGAGGATGTCTGGGTGATATCATCGTTGACAGGGCGCGGATGAGTTTCCCAAACGCCTGCGTCGCCCCGGCACAAGATAGCCTCAACACCGCGCGCCCAGCTTTCATCGGTGAGCCGCACAGAGGGGGGGCAATAGCGCAAGGTCAGCCCGCAACGCCGCCGATCGCTGACATTTGGCAAAGACCCGTGAACGAGCATGTCGGCGTGAAGCGAGATTTGCCCGGCTTTGAGCACGTTGGTGAACGGCTCTCCCAACTCATCCGCGCCCGCCGTCTCCTGATGAAAAACGGCCCGAGCGCCATCTGTCGAGCGCACGCGAAATGCGCCTTTGTCATGCGTTCTCGGGATAAACCTCATCGCTGAATTCTCTTCATCCGCATCGTCTATGGCAAGCCATACCGTCACCGTGCGCGCCGGGCTGAGCTTCCAAAAGCTCGCATCTTGGTGCCAAGGCACTGCCTTTGGGTCTTTTGGCTTTTTTGAGAGAATAGCGCTGGCCCAACAGATGATATCGGGCCCCAAGAGATCTTGCACATGATCGAGGATGCGCGCGTCTGTGGCGATGTCGTAAAGGCCCCTGAGGCGCGCCTGATAGCAGTTGATCCCATAAGAGCCCGAGGGCCCGGCGGCCTCAATCAATCCGTCGATATAGCCGCGCAGCGCCAGCATCTCGGCCCGCGAGAAGATATCGAACGGTTGCACGAACCCCAGCCTATTGTAAGCGGCGATCTGATCGGCGCTCAGGCAGGCGGGCGCTGCGTTCACGACAGGCGAAAACGAAAGATCGGGCTCTGCGAGGGTGTCTGCTACCATTGGATGCCGCCTTATTGTGCGATTATCATACTGCTTAAAATTTTCGCATTTCTGCGCTGCTATTTGACGTAAAAATGTACGATCTTGATGTTTTTGCTCCCTGCCCACTGCATTCATCGCTAATCTTGCGCCATGCACTCAGAGACATACAGGCTCAGCGCCTATCTCAATGACGGTGAGACCTTTCATTACGCGCGAAAGTTGCTCGCCAAGCGGTTTCCGCCCAAAGCCCATGATCATGACTTCTTCGAGGTCTTTTTGATCGTGAAGGGCCGCACGCTGCATTGGATCAATGGCAGCAACCAGCAGCTTGAGCGCGGTCAGTTGATGTTCATGCGCCCGAGCGACAAACATGCCTTTCGAGCGGGCGCGGAAGGTTGCGAGATCGTCAATGTGATGTTTCGCAAAGGGACGGCGCAGCATCTCGTATCGCGTTATGCAGAGACGATCGCGGGGCGGTTTTTTGATGCCCCGGGCGCGCTGCCTGAATTGCACACGCTCGGCCCCCGGCAATTCGAGCGCGCGCTCGGTGTGACCGCGCAGCTTCAGACAGCAGATCGGGCTTTGGCGCGGATCGAGGAATTTCTGCTTACGCTTGTCAATCGCGTCGCGGTTCCCGCGCCCCACGTGGTCACGACAGGGCCAGCGTGGTTTTCAGCGGCGTGTTCGGCGGCGCAGAACATCGAGGTTTTCAGCAAAGGCGCGCCCGGCTTCATTGAAGCGGCCGGGCGCAGCCATGAGCATGTCTGCCGCACCTGTAAGGACGTGTTGGGCGTCACCCCCACTGACTACATCAACCGCCTGCGAATTGATCATGCCGCGCGCCTTTTGCGCACCGAAGACACCTCGATCGAAGCCATCGCGGCGCTCTGCGGGTTTGAGAACACGAGCTATTTCTATCGCTTGTTTCAGCGCAATTATGGCGACACCCCGCGCCGTTACCGCGCCGCACAAAAGCGCGATCCCTTCGCGGCAGCCGACTGACCCGGTCTGCGCGATTGGCGCGGAGAAGCGGCCTGCGACATTTCCGACTAAAAAAGTCAGATTGACAATTCCCACTTTTTCACTCAGAAAAGTGGGGCGAGGCGCGCCCATCGAGCGCCGAAAAGCGAAAGACAAAGATATGACCCACCCCACCGAAAGACGCGTGGCGCGCCAGCCCTGGCACGAAGGCCATGAAAGCTGGTCGATCCTGCGCATCCTGGTGCCCTTCATGTTCCATGGGCCTGGCAGAGGGTGGGACATCATCGATGATCTGGTCGAAACAGAGGAGTTTGGCGGCCTATGGTGGTGGTAGATTTCCCGCGGGAGCTCAAGGAGCGGCCTGATGATGGTGTCCCGGTTTACAATGCAGAAGAGCTGACGCGCTCCGGCGGTCTGGCCCGCATTGTCCTGGGCGATCAGACCTACACGCTGCGCATCACGCGCGCGGGCAAATTGATCCTGACCAAATAAATTGGGTGCGGTCACGCGCTAAAGGCCGCTTGCCCAGGTGAGCGGTTTCGCCCCCTTTCCTCTTGCTTTGGCTCTGAATATTCTGCCGCAAGTGTCGGGCGGGTCTGACAGAGAGTTCAGAGGGCGCATCTATCATGGTAAAGGGCGGCAAGACGAAGATCGCAAGCCCCTGCGTCAGCGTTTGCAAGTTCAAGCGCGAAGGCCACTGCATCGCCTGCTCGATGACAAAAGCCCAGAAGAAGATCTTCAAAAAGCTGAAGCGGCGCGAAGAGCGCGCGGCCTTCATCGAGCTTTTGGAGTATCAGCAGGCTCAGCTCGGCCGCTATGACGCCTGGCCTATTCTCTACGCCAAGAAGCTCGCAAAAAAGGCCAAAGCAGCGAAAGGGAAACCTGAAAAGGTTAAGAAAGCCGCGTAGGCTCTGCGCAACCGGTTTGGGCACATAAGGCAAAAGAAAAGCCCCGAGACAACCGCCTCGGGGCAACATCATGCGATCTGGATCGGCCTAGGCGAGATGCGCGTCGAGGATCCAGGCGAACTTTTCATGCGTGATCTGGCGACCGATCAAGAGATCGTGGGTCGCAACATCGCCCATGCCATCGGCATAACTGGCCACGCCCGCAATCGTATCCGAGATCGTCTTTTGAGCGGCAGACATCAGGCGGATCATCTCTTGCGCGTCCTGGCGCCCGTCTTGCTCGGGCACCTTCGACCGCTTCACCATCTCTGC
>JBCCTH010000101.1:0-10033 GCA_039198835.1 Pseudomonadota bacterium
CCTGCCGCAACAAAAGCGTCGCCGTCGCCGTCGCCATCGCCATCGCCATCGCCATCGCCATCGCCGAACAGCAGCCAGCCAGGCTTCACGTCCAATGCACTGGCCAACTTTTGAGTGTTTTCTTTCGAAGGCTCCACACCTTGCAAATACTGACCCAAGCTACTTGCATCCACGCCAGAAGCAGTTGCGAGCTCTTCCTGAGTTGCAAAACGCGACCGACCCAACTGCCAATTCAATCGCGCTGCAACTGTCTCCAGTTGCGGCAGTTCGTGCGCATCTTCCTCCCCGCCCCGGACGTCTTCCGGGGCTTCCTCCGAAGGCCTGTCCTCCGCCACGCTCAGCACCGACCCCGTCACAGCGTTGGGCCGGTAGGTCGTGCAGCCTTTGCAGCCCTGATCCCAGGCAGCCATATAGACGTCTTTGAAATCATCGAAGCTGATTTCGGCCGGGCAGTTGATCGTCTTTGAAATCGACGAATCCACCCATCTCTGCGCGGCCGCCTGCATGCGCACATGCTCAAGCGGCGGCAAAGTCTGCGCATTGACGAAATAATCGGGCAGCTCTGCGTCTGCGAACTTTTCGCGCCACAATTCCACCGCGTAATCGACGACCTCTTCTTCCGTCTTCGAGCCGTCCGGTTGCAAAACTTTGCGGGTGTAGGAATAGGCAAAGACCGGCTCGATCCCGCTCGAGACATTGCCCGCATAAAGCGAGATCGTGCCAGTGGGCGCGATCGACGTCACAAGCGCGTTGCGAATGCCGTGTTCGGCCACCGCAGCGCGCACATCGTCATCCATGTTTTGCATTGTCTCAGACGCCAGAAAGGCGTCTCGGTCAAAGAGCGGGAAAGGCCCCTTCTCTTTCGCCAAGCGCGCCGAAGCCAGATAGGCGGCGCGCGCGATTGCGTGCAACCAGCGATCTGTCAGACGCGCCGCGCCCTTAGAGCCATAGCGCGCGCCAACCATTAAAAGCGCATCGGCGAGCCCCGTGACCCCCAGCCCGATGCGCCGCTTGGCCCGTGCCTCTCGTTCCTGCGCCTCCAACGGAAACCGCGATGCATCGACGACATTGTCCATCATCCTGACCGCCGTCGTCACAAGCTGCTCCAGCGCCGCTTCATCGAGCGCGGCGTCCTCGCTGAAAGGCTCGGGCACGAGCCGCGCGAGATTGATCGAACCCAAAAGACACGCGCCATAGGGCGGCAAGGGCTGCTCGCCGCAGGGGTTTGTGGCCGCGATGGTCTCACAATAATGCAGGTTATTCGCGCGATTGATCCGATCGATGAAAATCACGCCCGGCTCCGCGAAATCATAGGTCGATCTCATGATCTTGTTCCAGAGATCGCGCGCGGGAAGCGTTTTATAAACGCGCCCCTCGAAGCTCAGCTCCCACGGTCCATCGGCTTTGACCGCAGCCATGAAAGGGTCGGTGATCAGAACGCTCACATTGAACATCCGCAGCCGCGCGGGATCTGATTTCGCCTCTATGAAATCCTCGATGTCCGGGTGATCGCATCGCAGGCAGGCCATCATCGCGCCCCGCCGCGAACCCGCCGACATGATCGTGCGACACATCGCATCCCAAACATCCATGAAGCTCAAAGGCCCTGACGCATCGGCCGCGACCCCGCTCACAGGCGCCCCCTTGGGCCGGATTGTCGAGAAATCATAGCCGATCCCGCCGCCCTGCTGCATGGTCAGGGCCGCTTCTTTGAGCATTTCAAAGATACCCGACATGCTGTCGGGGATCGTGCCCATCACGAAGCAGTTAAAGAGCGTCACCGAGCGCCCGGTTCCCGCCCCGGCCGTGATCCTCCCGGCGGGCAAGAACTGAAACCCTTCGAGCGCCGCGTAAAACTTCGCTTCAAAGCGCGCCGGGTCGTCTTCGACAGCCGCCAACGCCCGCGCGACCCTGCGCCAGGTATCCTCGACGCTCTCATCAAGCACGGTGCCATCCGCCTCTTTGAGGCGATACTTCATGTCCCAAATCTGTTGGGCGATGGATGTGGTGAAGTCTTTCATGGCTGACCTCAAGATGTGGTATTTGCTTCCGCAATTAGGCTCGGACTGTCACGCGGCAACTACATCTAGATGTAGGTTTCTCTCCGCCGGGAATCGCAATATATAGAAGACAGACAGAATTGCACAACATATGGTGGGGCAATGGACCAGCATATCAACTTAGTGAAGCTCGGTGTCGGCGCGGACACAATTGCCGATCTCGAAGCCTGGCAAGCGCAACGTCTCCGTCGCGGCGAAGACCTTACACATGTCACAAGGATGTGGCCCAAGCGAGCCGATGAGCTCACGGCGGGCGGGTCGCTTTACTGGGTGATCAAAGGCAGTGTTCTGTGCCGCCAGCGGATCTTGCGGCTCGACGAAGCGATGGGCCATGATGGCATTCGCCGCTGCGCCATTGTGCTTGACCATGACATCATCCGCACCGCGCCTGCTCCGCGCCGCCCGTTTCAGGGCTGGCGCTATCTCACGCAGGCAGACGCCCCGCCAGATCTCTCCGCCAAGGCCCAACGCGAAGAGCCTCTGCCAGCTGAACTGGAACGTGCTTTGTCGGAGATGGGGCTCGTTTAGAGAAAGCCCGCAAGGCACGCTCGTCTTTGACGGGAGGGTCATTTTGGCCCCCGAAATCGCGCCTTTCAAAGATCCGAGGCGTTTTTGAACGTCGCGGCGCGGGACGAAGAGGGATCGGTGACATCTGCATTGGCCTAAACTGCGACCAACGCCGAAGGCGCGAAACCCTAAGACTGAATCGCACGGCCCCAGCTCAAGCGCGGCGCAAAAAGCGGCTGCCCCTAAGAGGCCGGCTTTCCTTGAAGGCGCGCTTTTAAGTCTCGTAAACTCTCTTCCTCTTGGCCGCTCATCGCCGCCACCTTCGACATGAAGAGCGTCGCCTGACTCTCGTGGATCAGACCCTCCTCGAGGATGCGGAGGTGATTGGCGCGCAGGGTTTCGCCGGTGGTCGTGATATCCGCGATGGCCTCGGCTGTCTCGTTTTTGACCGTGCCCTCGGTGGCACCCTGGCTATCAACGAGTTGGTAATCGGCAACCCCTTCACGGGCGAGGAACTGACGCACCAGACGGTGGTATTTCGTAGCGATCCTCAGGCGGAAACCGTGATGCGCGCGGAACGAGGCCGCCACCGCATCGAGATCGTGAAGCGTTGTGCAATCGGTCCAGAAAGCGGGCACCGCGATGATAAGGTCGGCATGGCCAAAGCCCATGGGCGCAATCGGTGTCACCTGCGCTTGCCATTGCGCGAGCTTCTCATGGATGAGATCAGAACCCGTTACCCCGAGGCGGATGCGCCCGGCGGCCAATTCGCGCGGCACCTCGCCGGCCGAGAGCATGACCATCTCAACGCCCTCAATGCCGCTCACGCGGCCGACATATTCGCGCGCACCCCCCGTTTTCGCCAGCGTGATCCCGCGGGCGGCAAACCAGGCGAAGGTCTCCTCCATGAGCCGGCCCTTTGACGGGACCCCGAGCTTCAACATTTCCGCGCCCTCACCTGGGCGACAAGATCAGGCCGGATCACACCGCCAAGCGCTGAAACACTCCGCCCCTGGCCGAGCACCTTTGTCAGCGCGTCATAGCGCCCGCCCGTCGCAACGGGCGCGAGCCCGGGCGCTGTGAACCCGAAAACAAAGCCGTCGTAGTATTCCATCGAGGTGCGCCCGTAGCTCACTTCAAAATCAAGCTCGGTCGGCACCACATCGCGCGCCATGAGCGCATCGACCCGCGCCATGAGCCGCTCAAGAGGCAGCGCGATGGTGGGCAATCGCTTGGCCATCTCAACGAGCGCTTTGAGCGCGTCAGGTAAGGGCGCTGAAATCTCAAGAAGGTCTTCCAACGCTTCTCGGGCCGCGCCATCGATCACCGGGGCCGCGCGATCCGCCTCTATTCGCGCGCGGCGCTCGGCCACTTCGCGCGCGGATCTCAGCCCGATCTCAGGCCCCGATTGAGGATCGGCGGTCAAAGGGATCGGCGCGGAAAAGCGATCAAGCAGGGCACGAAAGCGCCTGGGCCTCCAGAGATGGCGCATCAAGGCCGCGCGTCTGCCCGCGCTGGTCTCGAGCCCTGAGACCGCGGCGCGCAAGATCGCCATATCGCCCGTCACCGCGCGCAATGGCAGGCCAGCCAGCGCGCCATAGAAAGCGGCGAAAAGATCAGCCTCTTGATCTTCCGCGCCCGCGCGCCCATCAAAGATCTCATAGCCAACCTGGGGATATTCGCTCGCCCGGCTCTCGTCGCTCTCCTGACGCCGAAAGACCGGCCCGGCATAGGTGTAGGATGCCGCCATGGCACCCGAGGCCATATGCATTTCTACGACTGGCACGGTGAAATCGGGCCTGAGCATCTGTTCGCCTCGCAGAGCGTCCTGGGTGACATAGGCGCGGGCGCGGATGTTTTCTCCATAAAGGTCAAGCAACGTTTCCGCGGGCTGGAGGATATCGGCCTCCACGCGTTGCGCGCCCCTTGCCTCGAAGCGGGCGAGAAGCGCGGCTGTTTCAGCTCGGATAACGTCACTCAACGCGCTGGCTCTCCAGCATCTTGCGCACCTCATCCACAAGATCAGCGCGGGGAACCTCTATTTGACTGGGCCGCGCCTTCCATTCTTCAAGACTGGCCTCTTTGGCCATCAGGGCCCCGGCGATCAGATCTTTGAGTTGCACGACCCCGCGCGCCTTTTCGTCGTCTCCTTCGATGATCGCGATGGGCGCGCCGCGCCTGTCGGCATATTTCATCTGATTGCCAAAGTTCTTTGGGTCGCCGAGATAGACCTCCGCGCGGTGCCCCGCCTGGCGAAGCTCGGCGACGATGGCCTGATAATCGGCCATGCGATCACGATCCATGACTGTCACAACGACGGGGCCTTGCGTGTCGCCGCCCGCGCGGCCTTTCATGCGCAGCGCTGCGAGAAGGCGATCAACGCCGATGGAAACGCCTGTGGCAGGCACGGCCTGCCCCGTGAAGCGCTTCACGAGGTCATCATAACGCCCCCCGCCCGCCACCGATCCGAACTGCCGAGGTCGGCCCTTTTCATCGGTGATCTCAAAGGTGAGCTCGGCCTCAAAAACGGGGCCGGTGTAATAGCCCAACCCCCGCACGACGGACGGGTCGATGACAATGCGGTCGGGCCCGTAGCCCTGCGCGCCGAGGAGTGCTGCGATCTCTTGGAGCTCGGCGACCCCTTCCTGACCGGTCGATGTGTCGGAGACCAAATCGAGGAGGGCATCAATCGTCGCCTTTGCGCCCTTAGAGGCGTCGCTGCCGGGTGCGGTTTCCAAACCGATCTCGAGAAAGCGCATCAACGGCGCGACCTGCCTCGCGTTCATGCCCGCCCCTTTGGTGAAATCACCGCTCTCATCTTTCCGGCCTTCGCCAAGCAGCGCGCGCACACCGTCGAGCCCCAGCCGGTCGAGCTTATCGATGGCGCGCAACACGATGCCGCGTTCAACCTCTTTATCGTCCCCGCCGAGGCCGGCGATCTCCATAACGCCGTTCAGAACTTTCCGGTTATTGACGCGAATGATGTAATCTCCGCGCGTGATCCCCACGGCTTCGAGCGTGTCGGACAGCATCGCGCAGATCTCGGCGTCGGCGGCCATTGAAGCTGTGCCGACGGTGTCGGCATCGCATTGATAAAACTGGCGATAGCGGCCTGGCCCGGGCTTCTCATTGCGCCAGACCGGGCCCATCGCGTAGCGCCTATAGGGGGTGGGCAGATCGTTGCGGTGCTGCGCGTAAACGCGCGCGAGAGGCGCGGTCATGTCATAGCGGAGCGCGACCCACCCACTTTCTTCTTCCTGCCAGGCAAAGACGCCCTCATTGGGCCGGTCCACATCGGGCAGGAACTTGCCCAAGGCTTCGACAGTCTCCACTGCCGAGGTCTCGAGCGCGTCAAAGCCATAGCGATGGTAGACCTCTGCGATCGTCGCCAACATCGCTGACCGCTCGGTCACATCGGCGCTGAAGTAATCGCGGAAGCCCTTCGGTGCCTGAGCCTTGGGGCGCGGGGTTTTCTTCTCTTTGGCCATCTTATCCTCCGACGCAGTCGGCGTTTAGCGACGCCCGCGCGGGTTGGCAAACGCGCAGGCTCAGGTAATCAGCAGTGATGGACAAGATTGAAGAAAAGCTCGCACATCTGGAACGCTTGACAGAAGAGCTCAGCGAGGTGATCGCGCGGCAAGATGCCGAAATCGGGCGGTTGAAAACACAGCTAAGCTGGCTCATGGAGCGCGAAGCGGGGCGCGAGGGCGATGGCGGGGTGATCCTCGGAGACGAGCGCCCCCCGCATTACTGAGCGCACGGAAACTTAAAAAGTTTCCGGCACGAACTCTTTCAAAGAGTTCGTTTGCCCGCCTCGCGCATCTCGCGTTCTTCGTCGATCACCTCTTGGGGAAACTGGCTCATAAAGCAGCAACACACCCCTTCATCGATCATGGTCCTCGGCCCGTTGGGATGCGCGATATGGCGATAGACGCCGTGGCTGTGGCCATGGTGATGATGCCCGTGGCCATGGGCATGGTCGTGAGCATGGTTATGGTGATGATCGTGGCCGTGCTCATGATCATGATCTTGCGCTTCATCATCAAGCGGGTCGCGATACTCCGCATGGTGGTGATGGATATCCACCTCGCCCCGCGCCAATCTTTCTTTGAAGGCGACCATTAGATCGCGATCATCGGCCATGATGCCGGTCTCGGCCTCGGTGATGCGCTCCATGAACGTATCGATGACATGGGCCTGATCGGCCAGGTAATGCGCTTTGAGAAAACTGACCTCCGGCGCGGTTGCCGCGACCCGGTCAACATAGGCATAGATCCGGTCGATCAGCCGCCCGGAAAAGAGAAAATAAGGCGCGACGACTATTTTCTTGTAACCAAGCTTGAGCGCCATTTCGAGGCCCCGCCCGACCGACGGATACGTCACACCTGAATAGACTGTCTCGGCCCAGCCGAAGCCTAAATTCTCGGCCACGATCCTTGTGAGGCGGGCGGCTTCGGCGTTGGCCATTGTGTCGGATGTCCCGCGCCCGACGACGACGAGCATCGTATCATAGAGATCACCGTCATGGACATGATCGCGCCCCAATGCCTCTAGGATACGCGCCTGAAACGCCGCGATCATCTGCGGATGAAGACCAAGCTCTCGGCCATAGCGGACGCTCAGACCCTGGTGCTTTTCCTGATAGGTCGTGAGCACCGAGGGGATATCATTCTTGGCATGGGTGGCCGCAAAGAGCATGCCGGGCACCGCGAGGATCTCGGTGACACCCACCTCCCGCAACCGATCGAGCCCCATGTGAATGTTGGGCGCGGAATATTCCAGAAACCCGTATTCCACCGGCATGTCAGAGTAGCGCGCCTTCAGCCCGCGCGCCAAAAGCGCGAATTCTTCTTCAGCAATTTTCGCGCGGCTGCCATGGCCGCAGATCATGATACCCTTGCTCATTGCCGTCTCCTTGAGTGCCAAGCGCCTCTTTTGCGCATCGCGCTCCGGGGGCAAGCAGAAAATCACTGCACCGTTTTGAAATCCTTGGCGACGACTTCGCCATCGTAGATCAGCATGTCGGCCCAGGTCGGATTGGTGCCAAAACGCTCATATACGCTGACAAACACGATACGGCGCTCGAGGCGCGCAAACCGTCGCTCCGCGCAGCCGCTTCCCACCGGCGCGCCGCAGACCGACGCACGGATTGATTTATATCTCAGATCCGTCTCGGTGATGTTGGTATCGTTTCTGCCGTCTTTGTAGCGCGTGGTTTCATAGGCAGTCGCGCCACCAAAAAGCGCTAATGCGGCAAGAAACTTGCGCGGGCAGCCATCTTTGAAACCGGTGATGTAATGCGGCCTGAGGGCGATGGTCGTCGGGTCGCTGTCGTATAGCGCATAGCCCGCACCCCGTTCGGGATAGCGGGCCACTTCGCGGCCAAGATCGGCGCGCTTGACGCCACAGGCGCGCGCGACCTGCCCATAGGTCAATGCCGCGAGCGGCACGCTCTCGTCGGGCTCAGGCGCGGAAGGGGTGCCGCGCAAAAACCCGCCGAGCCCAAAACGGCCCCGCGGCGCGGCGGCCGGGCGCGCCATCTCGGCTGCCGCCACCGCTTGGGCGTCAGAGGCGGCCGGGTCAAAGGCGGCGGGCAGCGCCGCATCTGCCCCTACTGTCCCTGTGGCCCCGTCTGCGCCGGCGGCCTCGCCGGCCTCGGCGGCCTCGGCGGCCTCGGCCAGGGCCTCACCTCCACTCGCCTCTGGTTCGCCAGCGGTTTCGCCGCGCCCTCCCGCGAGGATGCGCCCCAAGAGCCCGCGCCGTGGCGGCGTTTGGGCGGCGTCGGCGATCTGGCGCGCGCCACCCACGCCCGCCTCATCAGGCACCGGTTCCGTCTCCGGCGGATCGGCAAGCTCGGGCGTATCGCCCGCGCGCCCGAGAAGGCCCGAAAAGAGGCCCGTGGGCGCAGCACCCTCAGGTGCCGCAACCGCGGCCGCAGCCCGCGCGGCGTCTGGCGGTGCATCGCTCACAATCTCAAGATCAGGCGCGCCGCCGCATGCCGCAAGGAGCGCCAACGCCCCGATGGGCGATCCAAGCCGCCTCAAAGCTCTTCCACCGAAAGGACACCGGGCAGAGACTTCAGGGCAGATTTCACCTGGGGCGAGACTGGGAATTTACCCTCAAGCTCAAGCTCGACTTCACCGGGCAAACCGGGATCGAGCAAACAAAAGCGGATCGCGCCCTTTGCGCCGCGCCCTGCATCGGCCTTGAGGCCTTCAAAAACGCTTGCGACCGAGGGCACGGCCTCTCCATCTTCCAGAAAAATCTTGAAACCCGCCGCCCCCGCTTGCGCCACGGCTGCATCGAGCGGGCGCACAGCGCGGCCCAAAAGCTTTAGCTGATCGGCTTCCATGCTGGCCTCGACCTGCATTTCGATCTTCGTCCCGCTTTCAAGATGTTCGCGCGCCGCCTCAAGCGCCTCGGAAAACATGGTGACTTCGTAAGCCCCGGTCGGATCGGAGAGTTGCACGAAGGCAAAGCGGTTACCACGGGCCGATTTCCGTTCCTGACGCCCGCTCACGGTCCCCGCCATTTTGGCGATCATCCCTCCTGAGGGAGCGGCCTTGGCCGTTATCTCATCGAGCGTGAGGACACCCGTGCGGCGCAAGGCGGGCAGGTAGTCGTCGAGCGGGTGTCCTGAAAGATAAAAGCCGATGGCCGCGAACTCTTCATTGAGCCTCTCACCGGGCAGCCAGTCATCGAATTGGGCGAGACGTGGCTCAGGCAAGTCATCGCCCGCTTCGCCAAAGAGAGAGACTTGATTAGACGTCTTTTGTTCAAAAATCGCCGCTGAATAGGAGATAAGGGCGTCGATGCTCTCAAAAACACGGCGTCTGTTGCGGTCAAGCTCGTCAAAAGCGCCCGCACGGGCCAACATCTCCAGAGGGCGTTTGCTGACGCGCTTTAGATCGACGCGGCGCGCAAAATCATAAAGCGTCGCAAAGGGACGATCCTCGCCTGATGGGTCCCGGCCCTGCGCCAGAGCCGCGCCCGCAGAGCCCATTGAACCGGGGGCGGGCTGTGCCCCGCGTCGGCCCTCCGTTATGAGCCGCATCGCGTCGACGCCTACGTTTTTCAGCGCACCGAGCGCATAGACAAGCGCACCGTTGCGCACGGTAAAGGTCGCCTCCGAGCGATTGACGCAAGGCGGGGTGTAGCGCAGCCCGAGCGTCTTTTTCGCTTCGTGAAAGTAGGCGGCGAGCTTGTCGGTCAGGTGCAGATCGCAGTTCATGACACCTGCCATGAACTCCACTGGGTGATTGGCTTTGAGCCAAGCGGTCTGGTAGCTCACGACGGCATAGGCTGCCGCGTGAGACTTGTTGAAACCGTAATTGGCAAATTTATCGAGCAGCGCCCAAGTTTCCTCAGCTTTCGCCTTATCGACCCCATTCTCCGCCGCGCCTGCCAGGAATTTCGGCTTCTCTGCGTCCATCGCCTCCTGGATCTTTTTGCCCATAGCGCGTCGA
>JBCCTH010000102.1:0-9782 GCA_039198835.1 Pseudomonadota bacterium
CCTTGGGTACAACTATAGCGGTACTGACTTTTAGGGTCGAAAATCGCCTTTTTAACTTCTTTTTCAATGTTTTAGAGAATGGTGCCCGGGGGCGGAATCGAACCACCGACACGAGGATTTTCAGTCCACTGCTCTACCCCTGAGCTACCCGGGCACGGGTGCCGCGGCGTTGGCCTTGGCGGGTTGGGACGAGATAGAAGAGGTGGGGGGCGGTGTCTAGGGGTAAGAGCGGGTTGGGGCGTCCTTTTACGACCCGGCAATGCGCACTAATCTTTTTGGTCAGACCCGGTCGCCGGAGGCGGGTGCCCCTCTTCGGCGTCGCAGTCTTTCCCAGGCAGAGCATATCCGCCGCCCAGCCAGCGCGCGAGGTCGATATCGGCGCAGCGGCGCGAACAAAAAGGGCGCCATGCCTGGGCCGTCCGGTCGCCGCAGATCGGGCAGCTCATGGCCGTGCCTGCGTCGAAAGCGGCGTCCGTTCACGCTTGCGCTTGAGTTCAAGATGCCCGAGCGGGGTCCAGCCGATGAGCTCTGTCTCGACCGGGTCGACGCGCAAAGCGGCGCGGGCGGCCGCCTCGATCTGACGCCTGTCGCGCTTTGCCACGGGCGCAAGATCGATGGTGATCTGGCCCGCCAGCCCGCGCAGGCGCAGCTGCCTGGGAAGCTCTTTCAAAGCGGCCAGATTGGCCTTGAGCGCCGCCGCCGGCGACACATCCGCGCCGGTGTCGACATCGACGGCAACAAGCGCGCGTGTCGGCTCAACGGCCATGTTATGCGCGCCGAGCGCCACGCGCGCTGAAAAGAGCGGCTCGATCTCATCGAGAATGCCATGCGCCTCAAAGCTGCCATCGGACGCATCGACCTCAGCGGTCTCGCTCCATTCACGCCACGCGTGAAGATGCGGGCCATCCCCTTGCGTCACCAGGCCCACAGGCAGCTTTTCGGAGAGCACAGCCTCCGCTGCGTCACGCATGGCAGAGATATCTTCCAGGATGTCCTCGTCAGACGCGGCGCTCGCGGCCGATCGCAAGATCAGCCCGTGGCCATCAGGGGCGGCGGCCATCCCTTCATGAGCGAGCCCCTGAAGCGCGTCGCGGCGATCATCATCGCGGATCGCGCGCGAAATATTGAGCCCGCGCGCACCCGGCGTAATGATCGCGTAGCGGCTCTTGAAGAGGAGCTTATCGCTCACAGGCGGCGCTTTGCCGGGCTCGGCGAAGCCTGACACCTGGACCAAGCACATCTCACCGGCGCTCAGGCCCTTGGCACGGCGCAAAAAGCCCGACCCTCCCGGCCATGAGACAATCGCCCCGCCCTGCCCCTTGAGCGGCCGTTCGAGCTTGGCCATGAAGATCGCGCCAAGACGCGGGGCATCCAGCGGATCGACGAGCAAATCCTCCAACCGACCATCAACCATGAGCGCGGCCGCCTCACGGCCATCCCAATGGTCAAGCGCGATGAGACGGCCTTTCATGCCATCCCCATGACGCGCAGACCCGCCGCCCGCAGAAGATGGGCTGTTTCAGGCAGCGGCAACCCCATGATTGCCGGATAAGAGCCTGAAATCCAGGGGATGAACGCGCCCGCCGCGCCTTGTATGCCGTATCCACCGGCTTTGCCCTGCCATTCGCCCGTGGCGATATAAGCCTCTATTTCAGCCGCGCTCAGGCGCTTCATGCGCACTTGGTTGACACTCTCGCGCTGCCAAAGCTGGGTCTTGGTTTTGACGGCGACGGCCGTGATAACCTGGTGCCGTCTGCCCGAGAGTTTAGCAAGAAACGCGCGCGCTTCCTCGGCTCCCTCCGGCTTGCCCAGGATGCGCCTTCCCAGCGCAACGGTCGTGTCCGCGCAGAGGATCACTTCGCCCGCCAACGCCGCAAGCGCCTGGGCCTTGGCGGCTGTGATCCGCGCACAATAGGCGCGCGGCAACTCGCCCCTGAGCGGTGTTTCATCGACATTCGGCGCTCTGATCTCGTCGGGCTCAAGCCCCAGTACGCCCAAAAGCTCACGCCTGCGGGGGGAGCCTGATCCCAGAATGAGCTTCAAAGGCTCGCGCGGTTGCAAAGGGCCAGCGCCCTATTTGAACCGGTAATTGATGCGCCCCTTGGTGAGGTCATAGGGGGTCATCTCAACCTGCACCTTGTCTCCCGTCAGAACGCGAATGCGGTTCTTTCGCATTTTGCCTGCCATCACCGCGACGATTTCATGGCCGTTTTCCAACTCGACCTTGAATGTCGCATTCGGCAGAAGTTCCTTCACGACACCGGGAAACTCGAGTGGTTCTTCCTTGGCCATGGTCTCTCCTTGTTTACAGCCCGCAATGTGCGCGGGCGTGCCACGATATGCGGCGCGGTCACCATTATTTCAAGCCAATTCGGCGTGACATCGCGTTGCCTTTGGCGCTGAGCCCCGCGCCCGAGCGCGACGTCGCGCACAGATAAGCGGCGCCGGGGAGCCGATCAAATCCGGCGCGCCCAGAGTTGAAGCGGCTTTTGGGTCTCTTCGCTTTCATTGACATCCCGCCAGGCGAAACGCGCGACAGCGCCATCGATTGGCGCATAGCCGCGGCTGCGCCAGAACGGATCAAGCGGGCGATACGCGCGCGGCTTCAGAGGGTGATCAGACCTGCGCGTGACCGCCGCAAAGACCGCATGCTTGAGCCCCAGGGCGCGGCCATGCGCCTCGCGCGCATCAAAAAATGCGTGCCCGATCCCCCGCCCGCGATAGCGCGCGAGCAGAACGCTTTCGGCGCAGTAAAGCGTTTCTTCAAGCGGCCATCCGGCGGGAAGAGCTTCGGCAAACGCACCGGCGTGATCGGCCATCGGCGCAGCGGTGGCGGCGCCCACGAGGCGCGCGCCGTCCCAGACGGCGACACAAATCGCACCGTCGGAGGCATAATCGGAAAGATAGGCGCGCTCATACGCGGCATCGCCCTCATAAAGGTAAGGCCAATCTCGAAAAACTTCGATCCTGAGCGCGGCGAGGCCCTCGATCACGGGCAAAATCTCAGCGCCCAAACGCGTCTCTAAACGCGTTTCACTCAAGATCGGGCGCGCCCCATTTGCCGGTGATGCGCGCGGCAATCTGGTCGCGCGTTTGGCGATAGCTTTCAAGCTTGCTCGCCCGGCCTTCGCCAAGGCCAGTCGGATCAAGGATCGGCCAATATTCGACTTCAAGAGAAAAAAGGCGCGTGAGTTCGAGCGCGCGCCGCTGGCTGGCGGGCGAAAGGGCAATCACGAGATCGAAGCTTGAAAGATCATCGCCCCATTGCTGCATTTCATCAAAACTGCGGGACCGATGGCGCGAGAGCTCGACACCGAGCTCCTGACACACCGAGATCGCGAAACCGTCGATCTCAAGATCGTTGAACACCCCCGCCGATTGAACATAGGTCTCGGTGCCGTAGAACTTCTTCATCAGCCCTTCGGCCATGGGCGAGCGCACCGCGTTGTGATCGCAACAAAACAGAACGGATTGCGGCAAGCCTTCCAAGCTCAAGCCCCAAAGTGCAAAACGCAGATCAGCGTGAAAAGCCGGCGCGCTGTCGGGTGGTCAACGCGCGCTTTGCCCTCAAGGCGCTCCTGAAGCACGTTCGCCCCTTCATCATGAATGCCCCGGCGCGCCATATCGATGGTTTCGATCTGCGAGGGCGGCAGCGTTTTGACCGCCTCGAAATAGCTTTCACAGATGCTGAAATAATCTTTCACCACCTGCCGGAACGGCCCGAGCGAAAGTAAAAACTGCGCGGCCGTTTCACCTTTCTCGGTGCTGACATCAAAGACGAGCCGCTTCTCGCGGATCGACAAAAGCAAACGGTAGGGCCCTGGCGCAAAACGCTTGCCGTCCTTTTCCGGCAAGTCGAAGGCGTTGTCTTCCAAAAGATCAAAAATAGCCACCTTCCGCTCCTGCGCGATTTCCGGCGTCGGCGGCGGCAAATTTGCATCATCAAGCTCGATATGGATGATCTTTGACATGGCCGCGCCCTAGCATGACCCCCGCGCGCCTTCCAGCCTTGCAGGGCTTGGCGCGCACACAAGGTCTCTTTGTGTGCGCATGGCAAGAAAGGCGCAGCCGCGTTACACGCGCATGATGATCGATACATCCAAGGAAGAAGCTCAACAGGATGCCCAGGCACGGCGCGCAAAGGGCGAGTTCGTGCGTGGCATCAGCGCCTTTCGCCATGCGATTGGGGAAAAAGACTTCCCGCCCGAGCCGCGGCGTTATCATCTTTTCGTCGCGCTTAACTGCCCCTGGTGTCACCGCGTCACGCTCGCGCGTGCGGTGCTTGGTTTGCACGAAAGCCTTTCATTGGATGTGGCCTTCCCAAATCGCACTGGCGCGGATGACCCGGAAGGCGAAGGGCTTTGGGAGTTCGCGCCAGATCGCATCGCCTCACTCACCGGCGCTCCCCTCCCCGAATGCACCAGCGAGACCGCGACGGGCCGGGCACTTCGCCTCGCGGTGGAGATTTATCGCCGAGAGGGAGCCAAGGAGCGATCGCTCCCCATTCTCTACGACAAGCGCGCCAAGCGGATCGTGTCTAATGAAAGCTCAGAGATCATCCGCATGCTCAGCGAGCACGCGCGCGCGCTCGGCGGGGCGGGCGATCTTTATCCAGCCACCCAGCGCAACGAGATCGAAACGCTCAACGCCCCCACCTATCAGGCCATCAATAACGGAGCCTACAAGGCCGGGTTCTCCTCGGATCAGCGTGTTTATGCCGCCGCGTTTGACGCTTACTTCAGCGCGTTGGATGAACTGGAAAAGCGCCTATCCGACGGCCGCCTCTTTCTCGTCGGAGATATCTTCACCGAGGCTGATCTGCGCCTCTTCCCGACCCTCTACCGCCATGATCCGGTCTATTACCTGCGCATGAAACTCAATGCCGCCAAGATCCTCGATTATCCGCATCTGTGGCGCTGGCTTTGCCGGGTCTATGCGCTGCCGGGTGTCGCGGCGGCGGGCTCGCTCATCCATTGCCGCCAAGGCTATTTTGGGCGCTCCTGGAACGGCACGATCCCGCTGGGGCCAGCGCGGCCACGCCCCTACCCTGAGGCCTACAACCACCCGGAGCTAGCCCGCGCGGGCAGCCAGAGCGAGGTCAACCAGCCTTGATTTAATTTCGTTAGGGGTCGCGAGCGGCGGATGAAACCACAGGCGGCGAAAATCTGTCCCGGCTGCATCGCAGCGCACAAGGTCGAGCCCTTCCATATCGAGCGAAGCCAGGCGCCATTCGCCCGCCTCCGCCCCGAGAAGCACCTGCGCATAGCCCTTTACCGCATCGAGATGATCTTCGTTCATGTGCTCCACCGCGCGGCGCTCATAGGCCAGGAGATCGCCATCGGCGCGGGTCAGCAACGACTGCGGATCAAGCCCTTGCCCTCTCAAGCTGGCAGAAACCGGCACCAGATGCGCGAACCTCCCTTCGGCATGCGGCGTCCCGTGGCGCGTGATGTAGCGGCGGGCTGTCTGAGCGAGTTCTTCTTCGGTCAGCGCCGCGACCTCGCAGGTCATGGTCAGATCGCCCAGCGTCAAAGACACCGCGCCATGCCCGTTTGGGAGATGCACGATAGGCGCGCCCGAAAGCGCTGACGCCATCGCCACCTGCCCGTGTCCAACGATCTCGCCGAAGCGCTCTTCCCTCAATCGTTTTTTGGCGCGGGCTATGGGGCCTGTTGGGTCCGGTTGGACCGTGTAATCGCGTTTCATCGCATGCCTCTCTCACCGTAAAAAGGCGAGTGCCCAGAACGGTCTTGTCCAGCTTCGCAGTTGAGCCGACCGGCAGAGCGTCAAGGCGCGAGTATTTTATGCTCCAGCCTCAGTCGTTTAATCGATCAAGGCGCGCACGCACACTCAAACCATGGGCCTCAAGGCTCTCTGATTTGGCAAGCGTCTCGGCAGCAGGGCCTATTGCTTTGAGCGCGTCGGGCGTCATGCGCGCGAGTGTCGTTCTTTTCATGAAATCGAGAACCGAAAGGCCCGATGAAAACCGTGAAGACCGCGCAGTGGGCAACACATGATTTGGCCCGCCCACATAATCGCCAATGGCTTCGGGCGTCCACGCGCCGATGAAGATCGCGCCGGCATGGTGAATGCGCCGCGCGAGGCCTTCGGCGTCCGCTGTACATAGTTCAAGATGCTCCGGCGCGATCCGATCCGTGAGCGCCACCGCCTCATCGAGATCGCGCACCGTGATCACCGCGCCAAAATCGCGCCAAGACGGCCCGGCGATGGCCCGGCGCGCGAGGCCTTCAAGCTGCTCATCAACTTCGCGCGCAACCGCTTTGCCAAAATCAGCGTCTGTTGTGATCAAAAGCGCTTGTGCGCTCTCGTCATGTTCCGCCTGGCTCAAGAGATCGGTGGCGATCCAAGCCGGGTCATTTTCCCCATCGGCGACGACCAAAATCTCGGACGGCCCGGCGATCATATCGATCCCCACCTTCCCGAAGACACGCCGCTTGGCGGCGGCGACAAAGGCGTTGCCCGGTCCGGTGATTTTGTCGACGGGTGCGATGCTTTGCGTGCCATAGGCGAGCGCCGCGACGGCCTGCGCGCCCCCGACACGGTAAACCTCATCGACGCCCGATATCCGAGCTGCCATGAGAACAAGCGGGTTAACGGCCCCCTCCGGCGTCGGCGTGGTAATCACAAGGCGCGACACCCCCGCGACCTTCGCAGGGATCGCATTCATCAAAACCGAAGACGGATAGCTCGCCAGCCCGCCGGGAACGTAAAGCCCTGCCGCGCTCACAGCCGTCCAGCGCCAGCCAAGCTCTGCGCCGCTGGGATCTGTCCAATAGGCATCCTCCGGGAGCTGCCTTTCATGATAGGCTCTTATCCGCTCCGCAGCGAGCGCGAGCGCCCGGGCTTCCTCGGCGGGGACCTTGGCGCACTGCGCGTCAATCTCGGCGCTTGAGAAAGCGAGCTCTTCCAGAGTGACGCGATCAAATTGTTCGGTGAGCGCGCGCAAAGCGGCATCGCCCTCTTCCCTGACCCGCGCGATAATCGCCGCCGCCGCTTCATCGACATCGGGGCTATCCTCGCGCTTGGCTGACAAAAGCGCCTGGAAGCGAGGTTCAAAATCGGGGTCGGTGGTGGCGAGAAACTGCATGGCGCGGATGTAGCCGCACCGCGCGCCATGCTCAACGCAGATCGGCGACCATGAAAAAATCGGAAGTCACGACACCGCCCACAATCGCGGCATTGGGCAGCCGCCCCATCTCGCGAAACCCCTGCTTTTCGTAAAATCGCCGCGCGCGCGCATTGTCATCGGCCACGTAGAGCTCAAGCTGCCAGATGCCGCGCTGCTTGGCGGCATGGGCCATGCTCGTGAGCAAGACACGCGCTGCACCGCCGCCTTGCGCCGCCGGTGACACAAAAAACGCGCCAATCTCGGCTCGGTGCGCGGCGGCTTTGTATCTCAGGGGCAAAAGAGCCGCGATGCCCACCGCCTGATTGCCCTCGAAAACAGCCCAGCTTGCCCCCTGATCAAGCTGCTTGGCGATATCTTCAAGCGGCTTGGCGCGAAACTCGTCTGCGGTCGTTAGAAAAGCAGTTGGATAGCTTTCGAGCGCCTCAAGCCTGAGGGCGCGGTAGCTTTCTGCATCTGCGCCGTCGAGCGCGCGCGCGGTAAACATATGTGCCTCACTCAGAGTGCTTCGGCATCGATTTTGAAGGCGCAACATAGGGGCGCGTGACATCTCGCACTGTCACATCAAGCGCCTCGACTTCGACCTCGATGAGCCCGTCTCCCGCAAGGATGAGCTGCACCCGGCCGGCGGCATCCTCCCCGGGCACAAAAGCCACCGACAAAAGCGACAAGACCAGATCGCCTTGCCCCCGCGCGACCCCTTGACTGCGCACGCTCAAGGCACCTTCCACCGTCAAAACGGCCTGGACGCGTTCATACCCGCGCTTGCGCTGTTCGGCGGCGCGAGCATCTTCCCAACGGAAGCGGTTCAGCAAGATCGCGAAGCGGCGCTCTTTGGGTCGCCAGCTGATCTCTGTTTCCGGAAAGATCGCGTCCTGACACAGAGACGAGAGAATTTCGAGATCACCGGGCTCAAACGCCAGAAGCCGGAGCGGGCGCTCTTGACCCTCTTCGAAGGTTGCATCGCTCATGACACGCTCACGCGTTCGATTTTCGCCCCGCAGGCCCTCAACTTCTCTTCGAGCAGCTCATAGCCGCGATCAAGATGGTAGACCCGGTTCACAACCGTCTCGCCCTGCGCGGCAAGCCCCGCGAGGATGAGCGAGACGGAGGCGCGCAGATCCGTCGCCATGACGGGCGCGCCCTTCAAAGCCGGGACCCCCGTGACCTTGGCCGTCCCCCCCTGCACATTGATTTGCGCCCCCATGCGCAGGAGTTCCGGCGCATGCATGAACCGGTTTTCAAAAATGCGTTCTTCAAGGATCGCCTCGCCCTCGGCAGTACACATCAGCGCCATCATTTGCGCTTGCAGATCAGTGGGAAACCCAGGGTAAGGCGCTGTCACGACATTGACCGCCCGCGCGCGCCCGCTGTTTTGTTTTACAATCAGCCCCTTGGGGCTCTCTTCAATTCCGATCCCCGCTTCTTCAAGCTTATCGGCAAAGGCCCCAATGAGCTCGCGGCGCCCGCCAATGAGCTCGACCTCGCCGCCGGCAATGGCGGGCGCGAGCATGTAAGTGCCCAATTCGATCCTGTCGGCGACCACCGCGTGGGTCGCGCCGCCCAACCGGTCAACGCCTTCAATGGTGATCGTGGGCGTTCCGTCACCTTCGATATGAGCGCCCATCGCCCTCAAACACGTCGCCAGATCAACAATCTCCGGCTCGCGCGCCGCCGTCTCGATGATCGTCGTCCCTTTGGCAAGCGTCGCGGCCATAAGCACATTCTCTGTCGCCCCGACCGATGCGAACGGAAAGTCGATGCGTGCGCCCCTGAGCCCGCCGGCCGGGGCTTTTGCATGCAGATAGCCATCGCGCAGCTCGATCTCCGCGCCCAAGGCCTCGAGCCCTTTGATGTGAATGTCCATCGGGCGCGCACCGATCGCGCATCCCCCCGGCAATGAGACAACAGCGCGGCCGTCTCGCGCCAAAAGTGGCCCGAGCACGAGATTGGATGCGCGCATCTTGCGCACGATTTCGTAGTCGGCGATGTGATTGACCGGGCCATGGGTCATCATTGAGATAACCCGGCCCTCGGCCATGAGGCTGATTTCAGCGCCCAGACTTTCCAGCAGAAGCCGCATTGTCTTTATGTCAGAGAGTCTCGGCGCGTTGGTGAGCGTGAGTGGCTCCTCGCTCAAAAGGGTCGCGGGCATGAGGGCCAGGCAGGCGTTTTTGGCCCCCGCGATGGCAATCTCGCCATTGAGCGCCCCGCCCCCCGTCACAACGATGGAATCCATGCCTCACGCCTTTTTTGTGGTGTCTTTCGTGTCGCCGTCGGCACGCGCACGCGCCTGTGCCTTGCGTTTGGCCATATTTGCCTTGAGCGCCTTTTTCAAACGCTCTTCGCGTGGGGCCGCCCGGGCGGCCTTGTGGGCTTTATCGCTTGTTGCCATGGCCCGACGCTTAGCCCAGTGCGAAATCCTCGTCTAGGTCGCAAAGTGCCCGCTTCCCGCAGAACTCGGCAAGCGCCTGAGGCGCGCTTTCCCCCTTGCCCCAATCGCCCCACCTAGTCTAAACGCCCGCCACGGCGCTGCTGTAGCTCAGTGGTAGAGCGCACCCTTGGTAAGGGTGAGGTCGGGAGTTCAATCCTCCCCAGCAGCACCATCTTGGCAAAAAATTGAGCGGACTGGCCG
>JBCCTH010000103.1:0-9752 GCA_039198835.1 Pseudomonadota bacterium
ATTCCAAGGCCCCCGAGCAAGGCTATTCGCCGCAACTGCGCGAAGAAGTCCTTGAACGCGCTAGTCGGGAACGCGAAGACGATATTCGCGGCGCGCTGCGTTGGTTGGACAACGCAGGCAAAGAACACCCCGAGATCGCGCGCGCGCTCGAGCGGGTCTAAGATGCGATCTTTGAGGCGTGAAAACCACAGTTACTGCGGTGCAGAAACGCGCGTGTAAGAGCGTCTTTGCACCTTCACAAACTCGGTGCTAATGGCGCGCATGATTAATATCCCAAACATTCTCAAACAACTTCAACGCCACTACGACGATGCAGTGGCCACCCTTCGCAGCGATGTGATCGCTTATGGCCGCGATGGCGCTGGGCGGCGCGCCCAGACCGCAACAGAGAATGAAAAAGAGCCGCATGCGCATGCGCATGCGACAGGGCTACCCGAAACCGATCTTCTTTGTAACGAAAATATGACAAATCTGGGATCAGAGCAGATTTTTTTTCACGCCGTGGCAAAGCTGCGCGGCAATGAGGCAGTGTCATGAAAGCCTTACAGTAACGTCAGCAAATTGTAACAAATCTATCATGTTTCTGTAGCACTCCAACTTTACGCGTCCGCGCAACAGGCGGGGGCAAAATGCTGCAAGTTGAAAACCTGACGAAGAAATTCGGCGCCAATATGGCTGTGGATGCAGCCAATATAGAGGTCGCTGAGCCGGCCATGATCGGCATTATCGGGCGTTCAGGCGCGGGCAAATCGACCCTCTTGAGAATGCTGAACCGCCTCAGCGACGCCACAGAGGGCTCTGTCACTTTCGAGGGCGAAGAGATCACCGGGCTCACCGGGGCGGCGCGACGCAAATGGCAGTCGCGCTGCGCGATGATTTTTCAGCAATTCAATCTCGTGCCGCGCATGGATGTTGTCTCAAACGTTCTCCACGGGACACTGAACCGCCGCTAGACGCTCGCGACGATGTTCAACCTCTATCCGCAAGCCGATATCCATCAAGCCATCGATATCCTCGATCGCCTCGGCATCGCCGAGCAGGCCCCGAAACGGGCTGAAGCGCTTTCCGGTGGACAGCAGCAGCGCGTCGCCATCGCGCGGGCGCTGATGCAGGATCCAAAGATCATTTTGGCCGATGAACCCATCGCCTCGCTCGATCCGATGAACGCGCAAGTGGTGATGCAATCGCTGCGCGACATCCATGAAGAAGATGGCCGTATGGTCATCGCCAACCTCCACACGCTCGACACCGCGCGGCGCTATTGCGACCGCGTTATCGGGATGCGCGACGGGCGCATCGTCTTTGACGGGACACCCGCCCAGCTCACAACGGGCGTGGCGCGCGACATCTACGGAGCGGGCGCTGACTTTTCCGAGGCCGCGACCTCAACCGAAATCGAAACACTGGACAGGACCAAGCAAATCGCCTGAGCCAGTTCACCCGCCCGCGGCTCGCGCGGGCCTCTTCACCCAACCGAGAGAGACAGATGAAAAAGACCATCGCATTGGCGCTTTTTGCCACAACCGCGCTTTCCAGCGCTGCCTTCGCTCAGGACATCACCGAATTCCGCATCGGGATCCTCGGCGGCGAGAATGCTCAAGACCGCCTGAACTCTTATGCCTGCCTTCAAGACTTCACGTCCGAGGCGCTCGGCGTGGAAACGAAGCTCTTTGCTCCGGCTGACTATGCCGGCGTGATCCAAGGCCTTCTGGGCGGCACGCTCGATATGGCGTGGCTCGGCGCGTCTTCCTACGCTGCCATCCACCTGCAAGACCCTGATGCCGTTGAGCCCGTGCTCATCAAGGTGAACATGGACGGCTCCGTCGGCTACCATTCCATCGGCTTCGCGCGCGTCGATAGCGGCATCTCTTCGCTCGCCGACATGGCAGACAAGGTCTTCGGTTTTGGCGATCCAAACTCGACCTCGGGCTATCTGATCCCCTCCATCGAGATCCCGCAGGCCGCCGATGAGATCACCATGGAACCTGGCGATTATTTCGGCGACGTCCGTTTCACCGGCGGGCATGAGCAGACCATCGTCGCGGTCTCCAACGGCGATATCGACGCAGGCGTGACCTGGGCCGACGCTCAGGGCAACTGGGAAGACGGCTATAATTCCGGCGCGTTGCGCAAGGCTGTCGATGCGGGCCTCGTGGATATGAACGAGCTCGTCCAGATCTGGAAATCAAAGGTCATCCCCGAAGGCCCGATCGTGCTGCGCAGCGAGCTTCCGGCGGACGTGAAAGCGACGATGACAGAGCTCGTCGACACACTTCACGAGCGCGACATTGATTGCGCCTATTCCGTTGCCGCGGGCGAGACGCTCGGCTTCCAGCCGGTGACGCATGCGACGTATGAGAGCATTGTCGAGGCCCGCAAGGCCAAGATTGGCGGCTAACGCACCGCTTCGCGAAATCGCAGCCCCGGCCACCGCGCCGGGGCCTCACCCCTGCGACTTGCGGTGAGGCCCCGGATCACGTCCGGGGCTGCGTCCGTCCTTCTATCTCTCTCACCGGGCAGTATTCCATGGCAGACATCTCACTCGGCGGTGCCCAAACTGTCGGCACGATCCAGTCCGAGTATATGGCGCAGGTGCAGCGGCGCCGGCTCTATAGCGGGCTGACACTGCTCATTTTCGTGCTTTTGATGGTCTCCGGCTTTAACATTGTCGATGATCGCAATGCCGGGGGCTTCTGGAACGGGCTTGGCCAGATCGGCGACTACCCCGCAGATGTTCTTTCAGAAGCCTGGGCGCAGCGCGCAGAGCTGCCGGGCCTTATCATAAAATACTTCCCCGCGCTGATCGAGACGATCAACATCGCCGCCGTATCCACCCTCATCGGAGTGTTCGGTGGGATCGCGCTCGCGCTTCTTGGCACGCGCGGCCTCGCAAAATGGCCCCGCCTCATCCCCCTCTTCCGCAGGATCTCGGACATCATGCGCGCGGTCCCGGAGATCGTCATCGCGCTGGTTCTGATCTTCGTGCTGGGCGGCGGGCCTGTCCCCGCGATGATCGCCATCGCGATCCACACCGCGGGGGCGCTCGGCAAGCTCTTCTCTGAGGTGGCCGAAAACGCGGATCTAAAGCCCATTGAAGGTCTCGCCTCAACCGGGGCCTCCTGGCTTCAAAGGATGCTTCTTGGCGTTCTGCCCCAGGTCGCGCCGAATTTTGTTAGCTATGGGCTTCTGCGCTTCGAGATCAACATTCGCGCGTCCGCGATCCTCGGCTTCGTGGGCGCTGGTGGTCTCGGCTACGAGTTGCGCAATGCCATGTCTTGGGGCCCGGGCCGCTTCGATGAAGCCGCTGCTATTTTCATCCTTCTGTTCACGACAATCGTCTTTTTCGACCAGGTCTCGAGCCGCTACCGCAACCGTTTGACCGAGGGGCAAGCGCAATGACCACGTTTGACGCCAACCTGAGCGACGCAAAGACCAACGCTGACACTCTGTTTCGTCGCAAGCGCCTCTTCGCCTTTTCTGTTCCGGTCGTCATCCTCGCCTATTTCACTTACATCTTCTTTGCGTTCGACCTGCCCGGCCTCGCGCAGCGGGCAAATATGGATAACGCTCTGACGCTCGCGTCAGACAGTTGGTCTCACAAGGTTCATGTGAGGCGCAACAACCGCGACGGATCGATCGAATACGCCGTCGAGGGCGAGCGAAAAGGGCGCTACCCGGAAGGCGAGCGCCCCGCTTGGGTCACAGGCGATGAGACGCTCACGATCAATCTCGGCGCGGGCCATATCGTCCGCTACCTTCCTGACAATCGCACCGAGATCGAATTGCCAGACTTCCCGCTCATCGAGGCACAAGCTGAAGGGCGCAGTGTCATCACCAATCTGCCCGAAGAGCTGCCAGATTGGATCAACGCGTCGTCGCGCCGCGTGGCGATCACCACGCCCGAAGGCCGCATCACGCTGACCGGCTCTCGCACGGAAGTCTTCAACTATTTCCCGGGATGGGAGCTTTTCTGGTTCACGCTGGACAGCCCCTATCACGATCAAGGCCTGGGCAAGATCCTCTTCGGCGAAAGGCTCGACCCGGCGCGCGCCAATGTCACCGGTGCTATCTACGATTGGTGGAATAATGCCATGTGGCGCCACAAAGATGTGGTCTGGGCCATCGGAGAAACCTTGCTGATGGCCTTTCTAGGGACGATGGGCGCGGCGATCCTTGCGCTGCCTTTGTCTTTCTTGGCAGCAAAGCGCTTCTCCCCTCTGATGTTGCTCCGAGCGGGCACGCGGCGCGTTTTTGATTTTGTGCGCGGCGTCGATGCGCTGATCTGGACAGTGGTGCTCGCACGCGCCTTCGGGCCGGGGCCGTTGACGGGCACGCTGGCGATCCTGATCACAGACACCGGCACCTTCGGCAAGATTTTCTCTGAAGCGCTCGAGAACGTGGATGGGAAACAAATCGAGGGCGTCGAAAGCACGGGGGCAAAGCCGCTCCAGCGCTACAGGTTCGGGGTGATCCCGCAGGTGGTGCCGGTTCTTCTGGCGCAGATCCTTTACTTCCTTGAATCCAACACGCGTTCGGCCACCATCATCGGTGCGATCACAGGCGGCGGCATCGGGCTCATGCTCACGCAGGCCATCCAGACCCAGAAAGACTGGGAAGAGGTCGCCTATTACATCGTGCTGATTGTCGTTATGGTGATGCTCATGGATTGGTTCTCGGGCTGGCTTCGCGGAAAGCTCATCGGCACCAAGGAATGACAGCGCGCCTCAAGCCGGATGCGCCCGTGATCCACCCTGACTGCGAGATCACCGACACGACATTTGGCGCATATGTGGAGATCGGGCGCGGCAGCCGCGTCGCGCATTCATCTTTCGGTGATTATTCGTATTGCGATCGCTACGCGGACATCGCCAATGCCCGAATTGGCAAGTTTTCAAACATCGCCGCATTCAGCCGCATTGGGGCGACAGATCACCCGCTTCACACCGCATCCTGCCACCATTTCCTCTATCGGTCCGAAGATTATTGGGAAGACGCCGCGCGCGATGACGCGTGGTTTAAAAAGCGGCGCGCGCGCATCGCCCATATCGGCCATGACACCTGGATCGGAGCAGGAGCGATGGTGAAACCCGAGGTGAGGGTCGGCCATGGTGCTGTCATAGCGGCTGGCGCCATCGTCACAAAAGACGTCGCCCCCTTTATGATCGTGGCGGGGACACCGGCCCAGCCCCTCAGGGCGCGGCAACCCGATGAGATCGCCCAAAGACTGATCGCGCTCGCCTGGTGGGACTGGCCGCATGTGCAATTGCGCGGCGCGCTCGAGGATTTTCGCGCCCTGCCCGCCGAGGCTTTTCTTGAGAAATATGAAAGCTGAGGCGAGCTCTTTAAGGGGCCCGCGCGACAACGCGCCTCGCTCAGAGGGCGCGCCGTTGTCATAAAAACTTGACCCGCGCGTCACCCATGCGTTGCACTCACAGCGGACCCTCCGCGCACCTATAAAACCGAGGGATTCCCCATGTTTCGCATTTCTCTTCTGACGGTCGCGGCCCTGGCGGCCACGCCGGGCCTCGCCCAGTCTGTCGATCGGGTCGAGTTTGGCCCCCGCCCCTATTACCTGATCGACCGGATGACCGACGGCCCGCTCAAGGAGCAATTGTTGTCTTGCTCCGGGCAGGAAGGCGCGGTCTCCGACTTTTCCATCGGTCACCGCGGCGCGCCCATGCAGTTTCCCGAGCACACGGTCGAAGCGAACCTGGCCGCGGCCCGTATGGGCGCAGGCATCCTTGAATGCGACGTGACCTTCACCAAGGATCTCGAGCTCGTCTGCCGCCACGCGCAAAACGACTTGCACACGACGACAAACATCCTCGCCACGCCCCTCGCAGGGACATGTGTGAGCCCGTTCTCGCCCGCTAGCGCCGACAGTTCCGCCACGGCCGAGTGCCGCACGTCTGAGATCACCCTCGCCGAGTACCGCACGCTCACGCCCAAAATGGACGCCGCAGACCGCAGCGCCACGACCGTCGAGGCTTATCTCGGCGGCACGGCGTCTTGGCGCACCGATCTGTATTCAGCTGAGCCCGCAACGCTCATGACCCACGCTGAATCGATCGAGCTTTTCCGCGCGCTCGGCGCCAAATTCACGCCAGAGCTGAAAACACCCTCCGTTGAGATGCCCTTCAACGGTTTTTCGCAGCAGGATTATGCTCAAAAGCTTGTCGATGAATTTAAGGCCGCCGGTGTCCCGGCGTCAGATGTCTGGCTGCAAAGCTTCAACCTTGAAGACGTGCTCTATTGGATCGAGGCAGAGCCCGCATTCGGGGCGCAGGCGGTCTACCTGATGGATGAGTACAACATCGAAGGCTACTCTCCGATGGACCCCGCCACCTGGCCCAACACGATGGAAGAGTTGAAGGCCATGGGCGTGAACATCATCGCGCCGCCGACTTGGATGCTTGTCACCGTCGAAAACGGTGAGATCGTGCCGTCAGGGCTGGCGGTGCAGGCCGCCGCCGCCGATCTCGATATCATTACATGGACAGTCGAGCGCTCGGGCCCTCTCTTTACAGGCGGAGGCTGGTATTATCAGTCAATCGCAGAGGTCACTGACAGCGACGGTGTGATGTATGAGCTCATCGATGCGCTCGCGCAAGATGTCGGTGTGCTCGGGATCTTCTCGGATTGGCCCGCGACAGTCACCTATTATGCAAATTGCATGGGTCTCGAATAAACGGTTCAGGCCGGGCGCCCTCCGCCTTATCAGGCGGGGGGCGTTTCGCCCTCTAATGTCAGGGTGATACGATCGCCGGCGAAATGGGTTCGCCCGAACTCAACTGGCACGCCCGCGAGATCGACATTGACAAAGCTCGTCCGGATAAGCGGCGCACCCTCGGCGATCTCGAGGACGGACGCTTGCACCGCATCGGCGATCACCGCCGTGATCCGCGTTGAGGCGCGTGTATAATCTGCAATCCCCACGCATCTGAGAGCATGGGTGACGCCCTTTTGCTCATTGAGAGCTGCCGCCAATCCGGGCATGCGATCATGGGGGTAAATTGACTCAGACATGCTGAGCGGCTGCCCGTCGGCTAGGCTGCGCCCGACGGTGGCGAGAACAGTCGCGCCGGTCTCGATATGAAGCAAAGCCGCCTCCGAAGGTGTCGCCGCGCGCAGCCCGAGGCTCTGCGTCTCCCGGGAAGGCTCGCGCCCCGCCCTGCGCAGGTTTTCGGTAAACCGCGTGCGCTTGCTGATGGGATAATCGGTTGGCAGAGCCGCCACAAAAGCCCCCGCCCCGCGGCGTGTGCGAACAAGCCCTTCCTCGACCAAGGTCGCAATGCCATGCCTCACGGTGTGGCGGTTGACGCCAAAGCGCTCAGAGAGCGCAGCCTCTGTGGGCAACTTGCTGCCGGGCGCATAGCGCCCTTCGGCGAGATCGCTCCGCAGGGCGTTAGCGATGGCTTTCCAGATCGGTGTCTTTGCCATGTGTCACACAATCTTCACAAATTTCATCTGTCGCTCGCGGTCTCATCTGCTATGATATGTCTAGTTGTATATGCCATAGCAAAGTTGTCGAGATGAAAGACGCCCCCCCTGAAAACGAAGCGCGAAAAGACTGGATGGGGCTCTTGGCGAAGGCTCCTGAAGGGCGGGTTGCGGCGCGTCTTGAGGCACTGGGGGTGCAGCCCGGGTTCACCTGGCTGCGCGAGCCGGAGATCGGCAGCGTTATGGTGCGCGGGCGAACAGGCGCGACGGGCGCGCCCTTCAATCTCGGTGAGATGACTGTCACGCGCTGCGCCTTGCGGCTCGAAGATGGCACAGTGGGCCATGCTTACATCAAAGGGCGTCGCAAGGGCTGCGCCGAAGCGGCAGCCCTTGTCGATGCGCTCATGCAGACGCACCGCGCAGAAGAGATGCGAAGCGGGCTCCTTGATCCTTTGCGCATGGAGCTGGCTGAGGCCAAGACCGCGCGGTTGGCCAAAGCCTTCGCGACGAAGGTCGATTTCTTCACGATGGTCCGAGGAGACGATTGATGGAGGCTCAGGCCCTGACCGGCGGCTTTCGAGACCCTGCTCGCGACGCCGCACATGCCTTTCGCAGCGTGATGGAGGCGATGGCCCGGCCAGGAGAGCTGCGCGATATTGCCGGCGCAGAACCGCCCGAGCCGATGTCGGTGGCCGCGGGCGCTGTGATCCTGACGCTGTGCGACACAGACACACCGGTTTATCTGGCGGGTGCGCTCGATTGCGACGCGATCCGCCAATGGATCGCCTTTCATACGGGCGCACCGCTCGTTGGCCCGTCTCAATGCATGTTCGCCCTTGGGGCATGGAACGCGCTTTTGCCGCTTTCGCCCTATCCGCTCGGCACATCTCAATACCCTGACAGGTCCGCGACGCTGATCGTTGAGATGGACACACTCGCCCCAGAGGGCGCGGCGCTCAGCGGGCCGGGGATAAAAGCCGAGGCGGCCCTCTCGCTCCCTGATGTCGCCGCCTTCGCAGCCAATCGTAAGCACTTTCCCAGAGGGCTTGATTTTATCTTCACGAGCGCGCGCAAACTCGCCGCTCTCCCGCGCACCACGCGCGTCACAGCGCAGGAGGCCGGCTGATGTATGTCGCGGTTAAGGGGGGCGAACGCGCCATCGAAAACGCCCATGCCTGGCTCGCTGAAGAACGGCGCGGTGACGCCTCACTTGCCGAGCTCAGCATCGCGCAGATCCGCGAGCAACTCGGTTTTGCCGTCAATCGCGTGATGGCGGAGGGATCGCTCTATGATCCCGATCTTGCCGCGCTGGCCATCAAGCAATCCGGCGGCGACCTCATTGAGGCGATCTTTCTGCTGCGCGCCTATCGCACGACCCTCCCGCGCTTTGGAGCCTCAGCGCCCATCGATACGGGCGCTATGGCCTGCGACCGCCGGATATCGGCCACCTTCAAGGATCTCCCCGGCGGCCAGATCTTGGGCCCGACCTTTGATTACACCCATCGATTGCTCGATTTCAAACTCGCCGCTGACGGTGAGGTGGCCAAGGCGCCGTCTCGCGAGATCGCCGGGGGTGCCAGGGCCGACGTGCCCCATGTCACCGAGTTTCTCAATCAGGAAGGTCTGATCGAGGAGGCGCATCCCGAAGACAGCACGCCGCCTGATCTGACACGCGAACCGCTTGAGATGCCCGCAGAGCGCGCGCTGCGCCTCCAAGCGCTTGCCCGCAGCGATGAGGGTTTCACGCTCGGCCTCGCTTATTCAACCCAGCGCGGTTATGGGCGCACCCACGCCTTTGTCGGCGAGCTTCGCATCGGTGCCGTCGCGGTTGAAATGGATATCCCCGAGCTTGGCTTTGCCGTGGAGATCGGAGAGGTCACGGTGACGGAATGCGAGACCGTCAACCAGTTCAAAGGCTCGAAAACCGAGCCGCCGCAATTCACACGAGGCTACGGATTGGTTTTCGGCCATTCAGAGCGCAAGGCGATTTCGATGTCTCTGGTAGACCGTGCCCTGCGCTGGGAGGAACTCGGCGAAGACAATGTCGGCGCGCCCGCGCAAGACGCAGAATTTGTGCTTTATCACGCCGATAACATCCAGGCGACGGGCTTTCTTGAGCACATCAAGCTCCCCCATTACGTCGATTTTCAGGCTGAACTTGAGCTCGTGCGCAAATTGCGGGCCGAGGCTGGTGCGACGCAGGTCCAGGAGGCCGCCGAATGACCGACGACGCCTACAATTTCGCTTATCTTGATGAGCAAACCAAACGAATGATCCGCCGCGCGATCCTCAAGGGCCTTGCGATCCCGGGC
>JBCCTH010000104.1:0-9709 GCA_039198835.1 Pseudomonadota bacterium
CCATCGCCGTCGCGTGGCAAAAGGCGCGGCAAATGCTTTAAGACCAGCGCGGGCCCCAGTGCATTGGTGGCGAACTGGTCGCGCATCGCTGAAGGCACTGACGGCCGAGGCGATGCGCGACCAGTTCGCCACCAATGCACTGGGGCCCGCGCTGGTCTTAAAGCATTTGCCGCGCCTTTTGCCACGCGACGGCGATGGGTTTTGCGGCGTGCTTTCGGCGCGTGTCGGCTCCATCGGAGATAATAATCTGGGCGGCTGGTACGCCTACCGGGCCGCGAAAGCCGCGCTCAACCAGATGGTTCACGGCGCAGCCATAGAGCTTGGGCGCACGCATCGACACGCGCGATTGCTCGCGCTCCATCCCGGAACGGTCGCGACGCCCTTTACGGCGGGATATGGCGGGCGCGATAAGCTGGAGCCGCCCGAGGCGGCGCGCCACCTGCTCGATGTTTTGACGTCGAAGTCGCCTTCTCAGAGCGGGAGCTTTTGGGATTGGAAGGGCAATGAGGTGCCCTGGTGACGCTCTGGTGAAGGCGGGCCAGGTCGGCTTGCAAGTGCGGTGGGCGAGGGCGCTCAGCCGTCGCTTGGCGCGTCTTCTGCCCCTTCCACGATGACTTCGCGCGCATCTGAAAGCGCGCCTTCTTCCCAGGTTCCCGAGGCCACATCGCCATTGGCATAGCGCATCGTTCCCTCGCCCTGGCGGCGGCCATTAAGAAAGTTGCCTTCATAGATGTCGCCATTGGCGTAGGTCGCAGTGCCTAAACCCTCGATCTCGCCGCCGCGCCACGCGCCGACATACTGAAACCCATCGGCCATCACAATCTGCCCGGTGCCGTGGCGCTGTCCGTCAAGGAACTCACCGGTGTAGACGGTGCCATCCGCATAGGTCGCCGTACCTTCGCCCTGGCGCTGGCCTTCTATCCAGGCCCCATCGTAGCGATAGCCATCTGCATAGGTCATCACGCCTTGCCCGTGGTTCTTGGCGTTTTTGAAGCCGCCCTGATACACGACGCCATTGGCGTAAGTGGCAATGCCCTCGCCTTCGATCACGCCGTCTGCCCAGGTTCCCTCATAGGTTGATCCATCGGCATAGACGATTTTGCCAAAGCCATGCGCCACATCATTGGCGAATTCGCCAGTATAGACCGACCCGTCGGGATAGGTGACCTCGCCCACCCCGGAGACTTGGCCCTCGATCCAGGAGCCGGCGTAAAGATAGCCGTCGGTGCCGCGGAATGTGCCTTGGCCGTGCCGCAGATCGTTTTTGAAGGCGCCTTCATATGTGTCGCCATTGGCATAAATGACCTTGCCGGTTCCCTCGCGCCGTCCTGCGGCGAGATCGCCCTCGTAGACATCGCCGTTGGGCTGAATGAGTTTGCCCGTGCCGTTGATCTGCCCCGCTTCCCAAAGGCCTTCATAGACCAGGCCATCCGGCATGGTGAGCTTGCCCATGCCGTCGCGCACGCCGCGCAGCATATCGCCCGCATAGACCGCGCCATCGGGATAGGTGATGCGGCCCTTGCCCTCTTTGACGCCATTGACCCAGCCCCCGGCATAGACATAGCCGTCGCCCGTTGTCATCGTGCCTTGACCGTGATGCATCGCCGCGCGAAAGCCGCCTTCATAGCGCACACCATTGGCATAAAGCGCGATGCCTTCGCCGGTGATCGCGCCATCGGTCCACGCGCCGTCATAGGTGCCGCCATCGGCGAATGTGATCATGCCGCGCCCGTTGGGTTTGCCTTTGGCGAACTCCCCCACATAGACCGACCCGTTGGGAAATTCGGCCGTGCCTTGCCCGAGGATTTCGCCATCGACCCACTCCCCGACATATCTATAGCCGTTGGGCAACGAATACGTGCCCTGGCCATGCTGGAGGCCATTGCGAAACTCGCCTTCATAGATGCCGCCATCGTCATATTGCTTGACCGTGCGCTCCTGCGCCGCGGCACCCATGGCGAGGCTGGCAGTGACCAGCGCGAGCGCGGCCAGTGTCAAAGCGTGCTGCATCTTTCTTACCTCCGGCTGCGTTTCGACCGTCGCGTTCGGGTTGTTTATCTCCCGGTATCGCCCGGGCCGCACCTCAAAACTGCGCGGGCGTCGAGGTTCTGCTCGTCAGCCCCCGCGAGTCACATATATGGCAAAGTCATGGGGGAGGGATAGGCTGTGCAGCAGGCTTTCGTTAAGCGCGCCCTCTCGCTATCACCGCGGCGTGACATGCCCTAGAACCGAGGCTTCCCTGAAATGACCCGCCATTTCCGCCTGACCCTTGCTCAACTCAACCCGACAGTGGGCGATCTTGCGGGCAACGCCAAAAAAGCAAAAGCCGCTTGGCTTGAAGCCAAAGACGCGGGCGCGGATCTGGTCGCCTTCCCGGAGATGTTCATCACCGGATATCAAACGCAGGATCTTGTTATGAAGCCCGCGTTCGCGGAGGGCGCGCTCAAGGCGATTGAAGCGCTCGCGCGCGATTGCGCAGAGGGGCCGGCGCTCGCCATCGGCGGGCCGGTGCGCGAAGAAGGGCTGCTTTATAACGGCTATTTCATCTGCGAAGGCGGAACGATCGTCCACCGGGTCTTGAAGCGCGAGCGGCCCAATGATGGCGTTTTCGACGAGATGCGGCTTTACGCGCAAGGGCCGGTTCAGGGGCCCTATACCGTCAACGAACTGCGCATCGGGACCCCGATCTGCGAAGATGCCTGGCATGCCGAGGTCGCCGAAGCCCATGCCGAGAGCGGTGCCGAGGTGTTGATCGTGCCCAATGGCTCGCCTTACCACCGCGAGAAGTTTGACGTGCGCATGAACCACATGGTGGCCCGCGTGACCGAAACGGGCCTGCCCTTGATCTATCTTAACATGGTCGGCGGGCAGGACGACCAGATGTTTGACGGCGGGTCATTCGCCTTGAACAGGGGCGCAGCACTCGCCGCGCGCCTTCCGGTCTTTGATGAGGCTGTCACCACGCTCGAGCTGACCCACACCAATGAAGGCTGGCAGATAACAGAGGCGCCCAAAACCCCCCACCCGGATGCCTGGGAACAGGATTATCGTGTCATGGTAGAGACCTTGCGCGATTACCTTTCGAAAACCGGCTTCAAGAAGGTGCTTCTCGGGTTGTCGGGCGGCATCGATAGCGCGCTCGTGGCCACGATAGCCGTCGATGCGCTTGGCGCAGAGAATGTGCGCTGCGTGATGCTGCCCTCTGAATACACATCGCAAGGCTCGCTCTCAGACGCGCGCGATATCGCGGAGCGTCTGGGCGTGGGCTATGACACGGTGCCCATCGCTGCGCCGCGCGCCGCCGTGACCGAGACGCTCGCGCCGGTCTTTAACGGCGCTGAGCCCGATATCACCGAGGAAAATATCCAGTCGCGCCTGCGCGGTCTGCTTCTCATGGCGATGTCCAACAAATTTGGCGAAATGCTGCTGACCACCGGCAATAAATCGGAAGTGGCCGTGGGCTATGCCACGATCTATGGCGATATGTCTGGCGGCTATAATCCGATCAAGGACCTCTACAAAACGCGTGTCTTCGAGCAATGCCGGTGGCGCAACGCCCATTGGCGGCCTTGGATGAAAGGGCCCGAGGGCGAGGTGATCCCTGTGTCGATCATCGAAAAGCCCCCCTCTGCCGAGTTGCGCGAAGATCAAAAAGACGAGGATTCGCTCCCGCCCTACGAGATCCTTGACGGCATTCTTGAGATGCTCGTGGACAATGAGGCAAGCATCAGCGAATGCGTCGCTGCCGGTTACGACCGCGACGTCGTGAAGCGGGTCGAGCATCTCCTTTATATCTCGGAGTATAAGCGCTTTCAGTCCGCGCCCGGCGCGCGGCTCACGCACAGGGCGTTCTGGCTTGATCGGCGCTATCCGATTGTGAGCCAATGGCGCGATCAGGGCTGAGGGCACGGCCTGACCCATGGTCATCACAACGCCACGGTTGATCATCCGGCCGTTTCGGCAAAGCGATCTGCCCGGGCTTGAGCCGCTCCTTGGCGATCCCGCGGTGATGGAATTCAGCTTGCGCGGCCCGGCCACCGCAGATGCGCGTGCCGCGTGGCTGGCGCGCGCCATGCGCGACAATGCCAGTCAGGCTTTGCCGGGGTCGCTACCGGGGTCGCTACCGGGCGCGTTGGCGGTCGAGGCGGCGCGTGACGCGGCATTCTTGGGCTATGTCAGCCTCTCAAGAGATGCGAGCCGCCTTCAGCCCGGAGAAGCGGAGCTCGGGTTTCGCCTCGTGCAAGAGGCATGGGGGCACGGCTTCGCCCGGGAGGCTGCTGAAGCAGTGATCTCGACCTACGGCTCGGCGTATCGGATCGTCGCGCTGATCGATCCCTCGAACCGGCGCTCGCTGCGCGTGGTTGAAAAGCTCGGGATGCAGAAAAGCCGGGAAGTGATGCTTCCCGGCTATGATTACCCCGATCTCGTCTATTCGCGAACCGGGGCCATGACCGCGCCTTAAGTGGCAGCCATCTGATAGGTCACAGGCACCCAATGGAAGCCATCGCCGCGCGTTTCGACATAGCCCGCCGCGGGGAATGGCATGTGATACCCCACCATGGGGATACGATCGGCCGCCAGCATGCCCAAAATCCGGCGGCGCGTTGCGGCGGCGGCGGCTTTATCTGCATCAAAGCGCACTTCCCAATCGGGGTTGGCAAGCGACCAGACATGGTGGTTTGCCATGTCAGCCGTGATCAGGAGCTGCGCGCCACCTGACGAGAGCATATAGGCCATATGGCCGGGCGTATGGCCAAAGGCCCCCATGGCAGTGATGCCGGGCCGCACTTCGCCCCCTTCATCGAGGAAGCGCATGCGCTCAGCGAAAGGCACCACCTTTTCATTGATCTGCCCGGCAAGGCCCGATTGGCTTCCTGGGCCGGATGTCCAGAAATTGTATTCCCGCGCGCCGGTGACATAGCTTGCATTGGCGTAGGTCGCTCCGCCGTCTCCCGTCAGGCCGCCGATATGGTCGGGGTGCATGTGGGTGATGACGACATGGGTGATGTCAGCCGGTGTCAGGCCAACGCTTTCAAGCGCCATCGGCACACCGTCGCCCGGCAGGCCGGTATCAAACAGGATCGTCTCTGAGCCGGTTTCAACGAGCACCGGTGTGAAGAAGCCCTGGTAGGTTTCGGACGATATGAAGTTTTCCTCGGAAACGCGCGCGAATTCCTCGGCGCTCACATTCATGCCGAACGTGCCTTGCGGTTCGTCGCGCATGCCGGAGCCGGCAAGGAGCGTCGTCACGGTCATGTCGCCGACGGCGAAACTCCGCGCGAGGGGTGCGGGCGCTTTTGCGCTGTGCCCGCCTGCCGCAGCCTGTGTTGCGAGGGGCAAAAGCGGCGCGGCGGCAGCGGATGCCAAAAGTGAGCGGCGTGAAAGAGCCATGGCGAAAATCCTCCAGAGATTGTGCTAATGAGCGAGGTAGAGCGCGGGCCGGGTGTTGCCCGTGCGTAAATGCGCAGGGCCTTCACATGTCTGAGAACAAAACCAGGATTACCGATATCAACCCGGAAGATTACATCGGGGGGATCGAGCACCCCACCCGGCGGGCCGATGCCGAGACGCTCAACGCTCTTTTTCGCCGCATCACAGGGTGGACGCCGCGCATGTGGGGGCCGTCGCTCATCGGGTATGGCTCTTATCACTACCGTTATGACACCGGGCGCGAGGGCGATATGCTCGCCACGGGCTTTGCGGCCGCCAAGGCGCGCCTGTCGCTTTACATCATGCCAGGCTACGCTGATTTCCAGCCGTTGCTCGACCGGCTTGGCAAGCACAAGACCGGCAAGGCCTGTCTCTACATCAATAAGCTCGCCGATGTTGATACGGGCGTGCTCGAAGAGATCATACGCGCGGGGCTCGCTGATCTGGGCGAAAAATACCCGGTGACACCGACCTGAGCAGGGTGGACTTGACCAAGCCAAAGTGACACAGAGCGCCGCTCAAGGAGGCCCTCAATGACCACCACGCGCTTTGCTCCCTCCCCGACGGGCTATCTGCATATCGGGAACTTGCGGCCCGCGTTGATGAACTTTCTCATCGCCAGGAAGGCCGGCGGCACCTTTATCCTGCGCATCGACGATACCGACCCCGAACGCTCGAAACAGGAATACATCGACGCCTTGCAGGTCGATCTCGAATGGCTGGGGCTGACTTGGGACCGCATCGAATTTCAATCCAAGCGGCTCGATCTTTATCATGACGCGGCTGATAATCTGCGCGGCGCGGCGCGGCTTTATGAGGCCTTCGAGACCCCCACCGAGCTTGACCTGAAGCGCAAGAAACAGCTCAACATGGGCAAGCCGCCGGTCTATGATCGCGCGGCCCTGGCATTGAGCGACGCTGAAAAAGCCAAACTCGCCGCAGAGCGCCCGGGCCACTGGCGCTTCAAGCTCGACTGGGAGCGGATCGACTGGGCCGATGGCATTCTCGGCGATATCTCCATCGATGCGGCTTCGGTCTCTGACCCGGTTTTGATCCGCGGCGATGGCCAGGTGCTTTATACCTTGGCCTCGGTGGTTGACGACACCGATATGGGGATCACGCATGTGGTGCGCGGCTCTGATCACGTCACAAACACGGCCACCCAAATTCAGATGATCCGGGCGCTCGGGGCGCAGCCCCCACTTTTTGCTCATCATTCGCTTTTGACAGGGCCGCAGGGAGAGGCGCTCTCGAAGCGCCTCGGGACCCTGGCATTGCGCGATCTTCGCGAAGCTGGAATTCAGCCATTCGCGCTTTTGTCCTTGATGGCGCGCTTGGGCTCTTCTGATGCCGTCGAAATGCAAACATCGCTGCAAGCTCTGGCAGATGGGTTTGACCTCTCTAAATTCGGCAGCGCCCCAACCAAATTCGACGAAAACGATCTCTACCCCCTCACGGCGCGTTACTTGCATGATCAACCCTTCGAAGCAGTTGCCCCGGCGATTGCGCAGGCGGGTGTGCCGGGTGAGCTTGCGCGCGATTTCTGGGAGGCGATCCGCGCCAACGTGACCACGCTCCATGACATTTCAACATGGTGGGTGCTCTTGCGCGACGGGGCGGAGCCGCTCATCGATGCCGATGATCAGGCATTCATCGCTGAGGCCATGGCGCTTTTGCCCGAGACGCGCGACGCACAGAGCTGGGCTTCGTGGACGTCAGATGTGAAAGCCGCGACGGGCCGGAAGGGCAAATCGCTCTTTCAGCCCCTCAGGAAAGCATTGACAGGGCAGACCGCCGGGCCCGAGATGGCGGCACTCCTGCCGTTGATGCGGGTGATCCGCGCGAAGGAATAAGATCATGGCCGAGAGTGCGAAATTTTTAGAGGGGAACCTCTTCAAGCACATCTCGGTCATGTCATTTACGGCATCTATCGGGCTTATCGCGGTCTTTCTCGTCGATTTTGTCGACATGCTCTTCATCTCGATGCTCGGCAAGGAAGAGCTCGCGGCGGCCGTGGGTTATGCGGGCGCGATCCTCTTTTTCACGTCAAGTTTCGGGATCGGGATGGCCATCGCCTCTGGCGCGCTCGTGGCGCGCGCGCTCGGGGCAGGGGACGCGGCTCTGGCCCGCGAAAAAGCCACCACTTCGCTCATTTGGGGCGTTATCTTTGGCGCGGTTTTCGCCGCGCTCGTTTGGTTTAACACGCCCGCCCTTGCGCGGCTCATGGGCGCCTCAGGGGCCACGGAGGCCCTCGCAACAAGCTATTTGAGGATCATCATCCCCTCGCTGCCGCTTCTTTTGATCGGGATGGTGGGGGGCGCGATCCTGCGCGCATACGGCGATGCGCGCCGGTCAATGTTTGCGACAGTCGCCGGAGGGGTCGTTAATGCGATCCTCGATCCCATCTTGATTTTCGGGCTCGATCTTGAGCTCACGGGCGCGGCGATTGCGAGCGTGTGCGCGCGCTTTGCCATCGCTTTCATGGCGTTGCGTCCGATTTTTCAGCACCATGGCGGGCTCTTGCGCCCCACCACGGGCATTTTGAGCAGAGATTTGAGCCCGCTTTCCGTCATCGCGTTTCCCGCGATCTTGACGCAGCTCGCCACGCCCATCGGCCAAGCCTATGTCACCCGCGCCATGGCCGAATTCGGCGAAGATGCGGTGGCTGGCATGGCCATTGTCGGGCGGCTTGTGCCCGTTGCTTTCGCGATCCTCTTCGCGCTCTCGGGGGCCATCGGGCCGATCATCGGGCAAAACTACGGAGCAAAGAAATTCGACAGGGTCGAACGCGCCTTCAAGGAGGGGATCCTTTTCACGGCGTTGATCGTTTTATGTGTCTCTGCCCTTCTTTTCGGCCTGCGCGGACCGATTGCCGATCTCTTTCAGGCAGCGGGGATCGCGCGCGATCTGATCGTCCTCTTTTGCGGGCCGCGGGCGCTGGCCTGGGTCTTCAACGGCGTGATCTTTGTGACCAATGCTTCGTTCAACAATCTCGGCCATCCGTTTTATTCGACCTGGATCAACTGGGGTCGCCATACACTTGGCACGATCCCCTTTGTCATTTTGGGCGCGTCACTCTTTGGCGCGCAGGGCGTTTTGATCGGACAAGCGGCGGGTGGGGCGATCTTTGCGGCCGTGGGGCTTTTGCTTGTCTTTCGCGTCCAACGCGTGGCGCGCCAGGAGGCCGTGGAACCGGCGAAACCCCATGAGCGGCAGATGCGCCTTTTACAGCTTTTCAACCACCGGCACTGAGGCCAAGCACGCCGCAAAGAGGCGTTGCTCTTCTGCGCTAATCTGCTGGGCGCGCGGATAAAGAGGCGCGGCGCGGTCATCGAGAAGGCCAGCCTCCCACCCCTGCGTCGTGGCGATAAAGCGCCCGATGCCGTCTTCTCCAAACTCGTGAAGAAAGCCCTGGAGCACGGTATCAAGGTAGCTTCGCAGGATCGGGCAGCGCCGGGTTGTCTGGTTTGCCGCTGGCACGGAATAGATCACCTGACCGGCCCCGAGCGGTTGGCGTTCATATTGCGCTTCACGTCGGTCAAGATCGGGAAGGGCGTCATCCGGCACGGGAAAAAACAGCCCGTCGATCTCGCCCGCGCTCTCTTTGACCGATAAGAAGGCCGCCGCGCGCACGGGCGTTGTCACCCAGATGCGCTGCCATCCGCTGAGCTTGGCCGGTGTGCCGCCGAAGTTCTGCGTGCGCCGATTAACGAGCGAGCCATACCCGAACACCTCGATCATTCTCGGTTCCGCAAAACCTGCGCCGGGCGCGCGGCGAGCGGGCCGAGCGAAAAGGCGAGGCCCGCGAGCATCGTCGTCAGCACGCCCGCGCCGATGATCGCCAAGGCATTTTGCCAGATCAAAGTGTAATTCGTCTCGAAGATGAAGGTCGCCACAGCCCATCCGCCCAATGCCCCGGCAATGAGCGCCACGATCCCAGCGCCGAGGCCCAGGATCCCTGAGCGGAGCGCGAAGCTTTTGAGGATCGAAACGCGGCTTGCGCCCAGTGTTTTCAGGATCGCAGCCTCATAAGTGCGGGCGCGTTGCCCCGCCGCCGCCGCCCCGATGAGAACGAGAAAGCCGGTCAGAAGCGTGGCCGAAGCGCCGTAAGATGTGGCTGCCGCGAGGCTCCCGAGCAGCCCCGCGACACGGTCGATCGCGTCGCGCACCCGGATCGCCGTGATGTTGGGGAACTGGCTGGCCAGATCACGCAGGATCGGGGCCTCGGCTTCTTGCGATGCATAGACAGTGGCGATATGCGTGTGGGGCGCGCCAGCAA
>JBCCTH010000105.1:0-9555 GCA_039198835.1 Pseudomonadota bacterium
ATCGCCAAAGGCGGTCTCATAGGCCTGGGGAGCATCGGCTGCGGGGGTCCGATGGGTGATAAGATCGTCAAGCATGAGCGCTCCGCTCTCCACGAGCGCGCGCGTGACATGAAGATCTTCGGCGGCCCATTCAGCCGCGATGCGAAGGCGGGCCTCTTTCATGAAGGCAGGCGGGAAAGCGAAGCTCAAAGGCTCGGCGTAAAAGCCTGCGAGCGTGATCTCACCGCCCTTTTCGAGCCGCCCGATCAACGCGTTGAGAAGCGAGGCCTGCCCGCTTGCATCATAGATCGAGCGATAATCGCGCCGAGGGTCATCTTCGGGCCGCAGAACCTGATAGGCGCTCGCCTCGCTTCTGGCTGCCTCGATCTCCCAAACCGTGGGGGCAGGGCCACCCAAAGCGATGGTCAAACGCGCGAGCAACCGGCCGAGAACGCCATGACCGACGATCAGCTCGGGAAAGGCCGCATTGGAGGCCGCGAGCGCATGCCGTGCGGTGGCCGCCAGGGCGAGCAAGGCCCCCGCATCGCCCACAGCCGGGTCAAGTTTGACAGCTCGATGCGCGCCGCTCACGAGGCGCTTTGATGCGCCCCCGAAAAGGCCGAATGCGCCGTCATAGCAATTTGCGCCGGGCACAAAAACCATGTCGCCCACGGCGAAATCGGCCTCGGGTCCGGCTTCCACAACTTCGCCCCAAGCCTCGTAGCCCGGCACGAGCGGAAAGCCCGAGCCGGGGAATGGCGGCATCGCGCCGGTGTAAAAGAGCTTCTCAGTCCCGGTGGAGACGCCTGACGCCATCACGTCGATCACAATATCACCCGCCGCCGGTGGCTTTAGAGCCACCGAGGCAATGCCGAGCGTGTGAGGCTCGGCGAGCAAGACCGCGGTCGTTCGCAAGGACGCTCTCCCTTCATCTCAACGCGCGACGCCCGAGTCGGGACTCAGAGCAGCACGTTTTCGTGTGGTGTCAGTCTAACCTTACACTCCTTGTTGTCAATCAGACTAGACAAAGAAATGTCAGGCGATCTTTTCGCCTGTCACGACGCTGGTGACAAAGGCGCGGCGCGGCTTGGGGGCTTCAATATTCGAAAACCCCGCCTCGCCGAGCAACTCCACGATCCGCGCTTGCGAGCGCGCTTGCCCGGTGGCCATGCAATACGTGTAAAAAGCAAAGTAGACATCGCCTGCGACGCTGGGCGTCTCGCCCCCTGTCATCGGCTCTGAGATCACAATGCGCCCGCCAGGGGGCAGCGCGTCATGGACCTTTTGCAACAGCGCGGTGACCGTCTCGTCGGCATGATCATAGAGCACGCGCACGAGCGAGATCGTATCAGCCCCGCGCGGCAGGGGATCATCTCTGAAAGACCCCGGCGTGATGCGCGCCCGCGCGCTCAGATGCTCCGCGCGAAATCGGCTTTCGGCGCCGGGAGCGACCGCCGGAAGATCAAAGAGATGTAGCTTCGGGGCTTTGAACCGATGCCCGAGAGCACAAAGAAACGCCCCTGTCCCGCCGCCGATATCAAGCAATTCGCGCGTCTCAGCAAAGGACACGGCCCGCAGCGTATCTTCGGCGACAAGCTTTTGAGACTGCGCCATCAGATCAGAATATGTTTGGGCGATTTCCGGGTTTTCAGCGGCACCCGCCCCAAAAACATAGGGCCAGAAGCGCGCCAACTCGGGCGATCTTTCACCGCGCAAAAGCGCCACGGGATCGCTCATATCTCGGTAAAACACACCGTGATGACGGATCATCGGCAAAAGCCCCGGCACGCCCAGAAGCGCGGCCCCGCGCACAGTCAGGCCGTAGCCACGCGCGGACTTGCGCAAAAGCCCGATCGCCACGCCGCCATCGAGCAGAAGCTGCGCCTCCCGGTCGCCGAGCTCGGGCAAAATTTCAGACGGCTGCGCCGCGCCGTTCGATAGACGGTCGATCACACCGAGCTCAACCAGAGCGAAAAGAACCTGAGATTGCGCGAACCCGGCCACCAGATCAAAGAGCGCCTCGCCTTCCCGCTTCGCCTTTGACGACAGGCCCGGCATGCGCGCCGAGAAAGCTTGAAATCGTTCAGAGGCCGCGAGCCGCAACATCCACGCGCGGGGCCCGCGCCCAAAGCGCTGTGTGGGCCGCTCGGGGGGCCGCGCGGGGGGCAGCGGCACGCGGCTTGTATCGTTCATTCTGCTGCGGTGCGCGCGGCGGCGTAAAGCGGCGTGAGCCGCTCTGCATAACGCCGCACCATCTCTGCGAGCATCGCCTCACCCGCGCAAGACGGGATCGAAGAGATCGCCCCTGCCAGCGTATCATCGAGCTTAGCCACCGCACCTTCGATACCAAGGAGCGCAACCGCATTGGGGCGACCATGGAGATCGTCTTGCCCGGCGGGCTTGCCCAGCGCGGCTTCGTCATAGAGCGCGTCGCGCAGATCGTCGGCGATCTGAAAACTCTGCCCGATATGCGCACCGAGATCTTCCCAAGGCTCCGGGTCCTGGCCCGACGCAATCGCGCCCATCTGGGTTGCAGCGCTGAAAAGAGCGCCTGTCTTGGCATGGTGATAGGCGTCAAGATCGATGTCTGCCTCGCTTTCCCAGCCCTGACCGGCACAGATGCCGCCCGGCATGCCCGTGCGTTGGGCCAGCGTGACGACAAGCTGCGCGGCGCGAACGGCGTCGATCTCAGCGGCACGGCCCAGAACCTCAAACGCCAGAACGATGAGGCTATCGCCCGTCAACAGCGCCAGGGGCTCTGAAAAGGCGCGATGCACGGCGGGCTTGCCGCGTCGGATATCGGCATCGTCAAAGCAAGGCATATCATCATGGACAAGGCTCGCGCAGTGAATGAGTTCGAGCGCGGCAGCGGCGGCATCGGTGATCTCCGGGCGATCATCGCCGCAGGCCATCGCGACCGATGTGAGGATCGTGGGACGGATCCGCGCGCCGCCCGGCGTCACGGCATAATCGAGCGCGGCGGCGAGGCGAGCAGGTACCGCGCATGCGCCGCTTTGATCACGACCCTGGCCTAAAGCAATCGCAGCGGAGATCGCGGCCTCGATTCTGTGTTCCATGGGCGTGATCTCCGAAAGGTTGGCGGTTGCGTCAGTGATGATGTACAATCTGACTGTAAATAAAACTGGACACTTACCACGCCAAAGTCAACATTGGCGTTCGGAGGAGCCCATGGACGTGCAACAGCGGAGCATTGTGATCGGCGCAGGCATCGGCGGCTTGGCGGTTGCGCTTCGGCTGCGCGCGGCGGGGCGCGATGTCTTGGTGCTGGAGCGCGCGGGCCACGTCGGCGGCAAGATGCGCACCCGCCCATCGCCCGCGGGAGATATCGATACCGGGCCGACCGTGCTGACAATGAAGCCCGTTTTTGATGCGCTCTTCGATGACATTGGCGAAAAGCTCGAAGAGCATGTGACGCTTGAAAACGAGCCCTTGCTCGCCCGCCATTGGTGGCGCGATGGCGCAGCGCTCGACATCTGGCAGGACAGCGCGAAAACCCGCGAAGAAATCGCTGGCGTTTTCGGGGCGCGGTCCGGGCAGGATTATGCGCGATTTGCCCGAGACGCCGCGCGCCTCTTTGATGCTTTTGACCAACCGATGATGCAATCCGCTGACCCAAAGGCGCTCGCTTTGACGGCGCGTGTTTTGCGGGAGCCCGGCCTGATCGGGGCCATGGCACCGCTGCGCAGCCTCGCGCAGAAGCTCGATATGAGCTTCAGCGACCCTCATTTGCGGCAGCTTTTTGGGCGCTACGCGACCTATGTCGGTGGCTCGCCTTACCAATCACCTGCGGTGCTCTCGTTGATCTCGCATTCCGAGGCATCCGGGGTCTGGCGTGTGAAAGGCGGTATGCACAAGCTCGCCCAAGCGCTGCGCAATCTCGGAGAGGCGCGCGGCATCAAATATCTGACCGGCGCCGATGTCACGCGGATCGAGGTCCAAGGCGGGCGCGTTGCGGCGGTTCATACGGGCGATGGCCGCTTTGCGTGCGCGGAGGCCATCTTCAACGGCGACCCGCGCGCCCTGACCCAAGGGCTTCTCGGCGCGGGCGTCGTGCGCGCGGTTCCGCCCAAGCCGCTCAGCGATCGCAGTCTTTCGGCCTATGTCTGGGCCTTCGCATCCGGGCTCGACGCGCCCGATGGCATGCCGCTGGCGCATCACAACGTCTTTTTCGCGCGCGACCCTGCGGAAGAATTCGGCGCGGTAAAGGCGGGCGAAATACCCCGTGAACCGACGCTTTATGTCTGCGCTGAAGATCGCGGCACCGGGCTTATCCCGCCCGAGATAGAGCGCTTTGAGATCATCATGAACGCGGCTCCGCTCACGCGCCGCCTTCCCGCCGCAGAGGAGAAAGACCTGTGTCGCCAACAGACATTCCCGACGCTGGCCCAGTTCGGCGTCACTTTCCGCAACCGGCCTCCGGACAGAGCGCTGACAGCCCCCAAGGAATGGGAAGCGCTTTTCCCCGGGTCGGCAGGCTCCCTCTACGGGCAGAGCCCGCATGGGATGATGGCGGCGTTCCAGCGCCCCACGGCGAAAACGCGCATTCCCGGCCTCTATCTGGTGGGCGGCGGAGCGCATCCGGGGGCGGGCGTCCCGATGGCCACCCTCTCCGCGAAGCACGCGGCCGGGGCGATCTTGGGGGCCCGAACTTCGATCTCGCCGTCCCGCCCAACGGTTATGCCTGGTGGTATGTCGACGGCCTGAGCGCGGACGGTCAACGCGCGATCTCGATCATCGGCTTTATCGGCTCGGTGTTTTCACCCTGGTATGCCTGGGCCGGGCGGCGGCATCCGCAAAATCACTGTTGCCTGAATGTCGCCACCTATGGGAAGGGCGGCCGCTTCACGATGACAGATCGCGGAGCACGGGCGCTGAGCCTGTCGGATCACCAGCTTCGAATCGGCCCGAGTTCGATGCGATGGGAGCAGGGCGAGCTGATCATCGATATCAACGAGGTGTCAGGCCCGCCGGTGATCTCTCGCGTCCGCGGAAAAGTCCGGCTTAAGCCCAGCGCGATCACCGAAGTCGAAATGCCGCTGACCGACGACGGCGCTCATATCTGGCGTCCCTTCGCCCCCAAGGCCACGATCCGTGTCGATCTGGAAGCGCCCGGATGGCAATGGGACGGTCACGGGTATTTTGACGCCAATTTCGGCACCCGCGCCTTGGAACAAGATTTCGGGTTTTGGACCTGGGCCCGGTTTCCCCACCAAGACGGCGCGGCCTGCTTTTATGACGCCGAGCGGCTCGATGGCACGACCCTCGCCACGGCGTTGCGCTTTGATGCCGAGGGGAAAGCTTCGGTCATGGAGACCGCGCCGCCGCTCACGCGCTTCCGACGCTCGCTTTGGGCAGTGCGGCGCGAAACGCGCGCCGATGCGGGTTATGCGCCCGTGCAAGTCAAGAATATGCTCGATGCGCCGTTCTATTCGCGCAGCGCCGTGCGCACGCAGATCGCCGGGGAAGAAAGCGTTGGCGTCCACGAAGCGCTTGATCTCAGGCGCTTCCGTTCACCTCTCATCAAGCCCATGCTCGCGGTCCGTGTCCCGCGACGCCCTGGTTGGCCCGGCCAGGGGTAGCGCCAAAGAGAAATCAACGCGCGTATGTGAGACAGACTGTTTCCGCTTAAAGGGCCGAAACCGTATTCTTGACACATTCTTAACGCGCCAGCGACGCGAAGCGCCGCCATCTCTTGCCTCGTAGCTGCTTACAAGCTTCACCCCGACGGCGCGCAGTAATTGCCCCCACCCAGTGCGCGGCGTCGGGGTTTCTCCCGCCCAATCAAGCGACTAACCGAGAAACCAGCCCCCCGAACTTTAGCGGGGGCTTTGACGGGGGCTTTGAAACACCACGCGGGTGCGTTACCTCCCACGCCACGACAAAGCGGAGGCTTCATGCGCGATTTCCATCTTCCGGGCCGCTCGGCGGTTCTGGCCACCGGCGGCATGTGTGCCACATCGCATCCTCTCGCGGCAAAAGTTGCCGTGCAAATGCTTGAGGCGGGCGGGAACGCCATGGACGCCGCTCTCGCGGGAGCTGTCCTCTTGGGATATTGCGAGCCCCAAATGACCGGCATCGGCGGCGATCTCTTTGCGCTCGTCGCGCCATCTCCCGAGGCGGATATCATCGCTCTGAACGGGTCCGGGCGCGCCCCTGCGGGCCTTTCCTCGGCGGCGCTGCGCGACGCGGGTCATGAGAGCGTCCCGCTCTATGATGCCGCCGCTGTTACGCTCCCCGGGGCGGTTGATGCGATCTGCACACTGTCCGCCGACCATGGCACGCTCGGCCTCAAGGCCATCCTCGCCCCCGCGATCCACTATGCTGAAACGGGGATCCCCGTCGCGCCGCGTGTGGCCTTCGACTGGGAAGAGGCGCTCGGCAATCTTCATCCCACTGCAAGGGGCCGCTTCAGCATCGCAGGCCGCGCGCCTCAAGCCGGCGAGGTCTTTCGCGCGCCCGATCAGGCCGAAGTGCTGCGGCGCATCGCGGAGGACGGGCGCGCGGGCTTCTATGAAGGCGAGATCGCCGAAGACATGGTGCGCACGCTTCAGGCCCTCGGCGGCCCCCATACGCTCGATGATTTCAACGCGGTGACAAGCGAATATACCCAACCCATCAGCGGCACCTATGGCAAGTATGAGCTTGTCGAGCATCCGCCCAATGGCCAGGGGGCCACGGCAATCCTGATGCTCAACATTCTGTCGCATTTCGATGTCGCTGCGCTTGCCCCCTGGGGAAGCGCGCGCGCGCATCTTGAGGCCGAGGCTGCAAAGCTCGCCTATGATGCGCGCAACAGGCTCATCGCAGACCCCGATCATACCGCGCGCCTTGGGCATATGCTCGCGCCTGAAACGGCCCGGAGTCTCGCGGCACTCATTGACCCCGCGAAAGCGATGGGAGACCCGGCGCCTTTGAGCGAAGCCGTCCACAAGGACACGATCTACATCACCGTCGTCGATAAGGACCGCATGGCTGTCAGCTTGATCTATTCGATCTTTCACAGTTTCGGATCGGGCATCGCCTCCGATCGCTTCGGCGTCCTTTTCCAGAACCGCGGCGCTGGTTTCACGCTCGAAAAAGGGCACCCCAATGAGGCAGCGGGGGGCAAACGCCCGATGCATACCATTATCCCTGGTATGCTGCGCAAGGAAGGCCGCACGATCATGCCCTTTGGCGTCATGGGCGGGGCCTACCAGCCAAACGGACATGCGCGTTTTCTCTCCAACCTCGCCGATTTCGGGCTCGACATTCAAAGCGCCGTCGACGCCCCGCGCGCTTTCTCGGATGCGGGCGAGATGAAGATCGAGCGGGGCTATGACGAAACCGTGCGGCGCGAGCTGGCGGAGCTCGGCCACCGCGTTACCACGCCCGCAACTGCCATCGGCGGCGCGCAAGCGATCCTCATGCGCGAAGACGGCGTGCTTGAAGGCGCGTCAGACCCCAGAAAGGACGGATGCGCGCTGGGTTACTGAGCCTTGAGCGCGGCGCTTTGGCGGGAGGCCTGCACGGCCAGGATCGACGCAGTGATGATCACCACACCGAGCAGATCAAGCCCTGAGAGCACCTCGCCCAGAAGCAAGGCCGCCACGGCAGCACCAAAGACCGGATTGAGAAAGTGGAACGTCGCGGCGCGCACCGCACCGATGCGCGCCACCAGGATGAACCAAACCACAGTCGCCAGAAGCCCAGGCACCAGCGTGGTGTAAGCAAAGGCCGCCATAAGCTTAGGGCTCCAAGTGACATCCCAGGTCTCGAAAACCAGACCCGGCCCGAGAAGCGCGGTTGCCCCGACAAGCATCTGAAACCCGACAACGACCATGTAATTGCCGCCGCTTGACGCATTTCTCAGCGTGAGGGTCGCGGTCGCGAGGGCCAGAACCCCGATGACGCAAAGCGCGAGGCCGTTGAGATCAGCGCCGCCGCTCAAGCGGCTCCCCATGATCAGAGCGACGCCGGCCATCCCGCCCAAGAGCCCCAAAAGGCCCAAGGCGCTGACGCGCTCTTGAAAGAAAACCCAACCCGCGAAAGCCACGATGAGGGGCATGACAGAGGCGATGATGGCCGCAAGCGACGCCTCAACACTCTGCATCGCGACAAAATTCAGACCGAGATAAAGGGCATTCTGACAAAGGCCAAAAATGATCGTCGCCCGCCATTGGGGTCGTGTGAGGCGGAAGCTCTGGCCCATGGCAAAGGCCAGCGCGCAAGCAAGGAGACCCGACACGTAAAAACGCAACGCCAGAATGAGGAGCGGCGGAGCCTCGGCAACGATAATCCGCGCCGACGTAAAGGCGGAAGACCACGCAAGTGCGAAAATGAGCCCGAGAAAGAGCGCGCGACCATCCATGCCCGCCCCTCATCATGTCTCACGACACAAAACAAGCGCCAGATGCATGATCCGGCGCTTTCATTGTCTGGCTTCGGGCGGAAAGCGCGGGCGTGCGCTTTAGTCGTTGACGCTCTCTTTGAGCGCCTTGGCAATCGTCATCTTGACGACTTTGTCCGCGGGCTTTTTGATCTGGTCGCCCGTTGCGGGGTTGCGCACCATGCGCTCGGGGCGCTCGCGGCAATAAATTTTTCCGACGCCCGGCAACGTGACCGCGCCGCCTTCGGAGACTTCCTTTGTGATCACATCGCAAACGGCCTCGAGGGCCGCGGCGGCAGCCTTCTTGTCGCTGCCCATCTCCTCCGCGAGCGTTGCGACAAGTTGGGTTTTGGTCATTGGCTTGGCCATATTGTTATCTCCTTCACCACCCAAATATCGGGCCTTGTTGGCCAGTGATAACGGTATCTATGCGGCTAACACAACAATTTGTGTCGCTTCTGCTCAAATAAGTGTCATTTGGCTCCTCACCACCGATGGCCCACAGACAGCGCAGAGACGCCTTAGAGGAAAGCGGTTTCCTCGAAGGACCTCAGCTTGCGGCTATGGATACGCTCCAATGGCATATCGCGCATGATCTCCATCGCTCGGATCCCGATCTTGAGGTGCCGGGCAACTTGTGTCCTGTAGAAGTCGGTCGCCATGCCCGGAAGCTTGAGCTCTCCGTGCAGCGGCTTGTCAGAAACGCAGAGCAGCGTGCCATAAGGCACGCGGAAACGGTAACCGTTGGCGGCGATCGTGGCGCTTTCCATATCGAGCGCGATGGCACGCGATTGGCTCAAGCGCTGCACCGGGCCGGAATGATCGCGCAATTCCCAGTTGCGGTTATCGATGGTCGCGACCGTGCCCGTGCGCATGAGGCGTTTGAGCTCATATCCTTCGAGGCCGCTTATTTCAGCCACGGCACGCTCGAGCGAAGTCTGAATTTCGGCGAGCGCGGGGATCGGGACCCAGACGGGGAGGTCGTCATCAAGGACGTGATCTTCGCGGAGGTACGCATGGGCCAGAACAAAGTCGCCGAGCGACTGCGAATTGCGAAGGCCGGCGCAGTGACCGACCATCAGCCACGCATGGGGCCTGAGCACGGCGATATGGTCTGTCGCTGTCTTCGCATTGGACGGACCGACGCCGATATTGACCAGCGTAATGCCCGCGCCGCTCGCGCGCTTGAG
>JBCCTH010000106.1:0-9542 GCA_039198835.1 Pseudomonadota bacterium
CCGCGCATAGGGCTGCCCTCGACGCGGGCGATACCGGGCTTTTTCTCGATCCCTTTTATGCCACCTATCCCGGCACGATCCGCGGTGCCGGGGCTCTGGCGCAGCCGGTTCCTTGCGCGCCTGAGGCAGGGTTTATGCCGCGCGCCGCAGATATAGCCAAAGCTGCGCAAGCAGCATCGCGGCCCAGAAGCCTTTTGATTAACACGCCCAATAACCCGACTGGCGTGGTCTATGACCGCGAAACGCTCGAAGGGATCGCGCGGGCCTGCCGCGATCACGGGCTATGGCTGATCTCGGATGAGGTCTATGAAGGTCAGGTCTGGGCAGGCAGGCATCTGAGCCCGCGTGCGCTCCCTCATATGTCGGAGCGCACGCTCGTTATCGGCTCAATGTCGAAGAGCCATGCCATGACGGGCAGCCGCGTCGGCTGGATCGTGGGGCCCGCGCCGGTGATCGAGCATCTCATCAATCTGGCCACCCATACGACCTATGGCGTCCCCGGCTACATCCAGGAAGCGGCCGCCTTTGCTCTCGCACTTGGGCCGGCTTTTGAAGATGAGATAAGCGCGCCGTTTCGGCGGCGGCGCGAGATCGGCGCGCGGCTGATCGCGGGCCAGTCGATTGTCGGGCTCGTGCCATCAGGCGGAGCCATGTATCTGATGCTCGATATCCGGCGCACTGGGCTGAGCGCAACAGAGTTCGCCCAGAGCCTTCTTGACCATGAAGAGATCGCGGTGATGCCCGGCGAAAGCTTTGGCCGCGCGGCACAGGGCCATCTGCGCGTCGCGATGACAGTCGATGACGCGGCATTCGAGGCCGCCCTCAGCCGCCTTTTGGCCCATGCCGCCCAAGTCAAGGAGCGCGCCGCCTAGCGCCATTTTCGATGAGCGCGTGTCGTGAACGGGCCTTGGGGTCGCTTTCAGGCGCGATATCGGCGATTTTCGAACACCAACTTCATGCATGGCAATGCGCGGCCTCTCCACGCCCCTGTGGCGGATCGTCCTGACAATTCGGACAATCGGGGCATCGCGTGGGCGGGCAGCGCGCGGGAGGCCAGGGTTTTTTCTTTGAACCCCTAGATGCCTCTCCAGCACAGAAAGCCTTGCCATGAATACGCATACCGAAATCCGCCCGTCGCGCTCAGGTGGACGCGCCGCGCGCCGTGCCGCCCGCGCCACAAAGCTCGCCGACGATATCCGCCCGGTGCGCCCCGGCCTTGAAGGCGGGGTTCTCAAACCGCTGGGTCAAAGCGACATCGAGCGCATCGACGACGCCGTGATGCGCTGCCTTGAAGAGATCGGCCTCGCCGACGCGCCGCCCTCTGGCATCGAGATCATGACGCGCGCCGGGGCCATTCTGGGCGAAGATGGTCGCCTGCGTTTCCCCCGCGCGCTCGTTGAAGACACGCTCGCCCTGGCCGCAAAATCATTTAAGCTCCATGGCCGCCACCCGGATTTCGATCTCAAGCTCGGAGGCAAGGCTGTCCATTTCGGAACGGCGGGCGCAGCGGTCCACAAGGTCGAGCTCAACGGCAAAGATTACCGCGACAGCACGGTAAAAGACTTGCAAGATGCAGGGCGGCTCGTCGAGCAGCTCGATAACATCCATTTCTTTCAAAGGCCGATGGTCGCGCGCGACATCGCCGACAACAGAGAGATGGATTATAACACCCTCTACGCCTGCACGAGCGGCACGCGTAAGCATGTGGGCACGTCGATCACCGATCCGGCCCATGTGCCCGATATCCTCGAGATGCTTCATATCATTGCCGGGTCAGAGGAAGCCTGGCGCGCGCGGCCTTTTGTTTCGAACACAAACTGCTTTGTCGTGCCGCCGATGAAATTCGCCACCGAAAGCTGCGAGGTCATGGAGGCCTGCATCAGGGGCGGCATGCCGGTTTTGCTTTTATCGGCGGGCATGGCGGGGGCCACGGCCCCGGCGACCCTGGCAGGCGCCATCGTGCAGGCCACGGCAGAATGCCTTGCCGGGCTCGTCTATGTGAACGCGATCGCGCCCGGCCATCCGGCGATCTTTGGCACCTGGCCATTCGGGCTTGATCTGCGAACAGGCGCGATGTCGATCGGGTCAGGCGAGCAGGCTCTTTTGTCGGCGGGCTGCGCTCAGATGCATCAATTCTATGGCCTGCCCGGCGGGGCCGCGGGCGGTGCATCAGATGCTAAGTTGCCTGACATGCAGGCGGGTTGGGAACAGATGTGTTCGAATGTCATGGCCGGTCTTGCGGGCTGCAACATGGTCTATGAAGCGGCGGGCATGCATGCCTCGCTTCTCGGCTTTTGTTTCGAGAGCCTGGTTTTGGGCGACGATATGATCGGGCAGGCCTTGCGCTGTGTTCGGGGCATCGAGGTCAGCGATGATGCACTGGCCATCGAGACGATCCGCGCGACAGTTCTGGGCGCGGATGGTGAAGGCGGCGTGGGCCACTACCTCGGGGCGGAGCAGACGCTGAGCCGGATGCAGAAAGATTTCGTCTATCCCGATCTTGGCGATCGCACATCGCCCAAGGAATGGGCCGAGAACGGCAAGCCCGATCTTCTTGAAAAGGCTAAGGAGCGGACAGCTCAGCTGCTGGCCAACCCTGCCGCGGCCGCCTTCGATGCCGCGACCGATGCCGCCTTACGCGCGCGCTTCAACATCCATTTGCCCGCGATCTGAAAAAAGGCGCGCTAGCCCTCGGCTTTTTCAGCGAGGCTGAGCCAGTCGTCTTCGGCCTCGCTGAGCGCTGTCTGGCGCGCAACAAGCGCGGCACTCGCTTTTGCGAATTTCGCGGGCTCTTTCTGATAGAGATCAGGCTGGGCTAGAAATTGCTCCAGCTTGGCGATTTCAGCGTTGAGCGTGTCAATCTCGCCGGGCAGCGCGTCAAGGCGATGTTTTTCAGTGAAGCTGAGGCGCTGATCTTTGGCGGCGGGGCGTGGCGCATCTTTGCTTGGTTTCTGAGCTTTGGTCTTGCCGGGCGCAATCGTCTCGCTCACGGGCCCGCGTTGAGCGAGATAATCGCTCCATCCGCCGGCATAGACGGTGAGGCGGCCCCTGCCCTCGAACGCGACAGTGGCAGTGGCCACGCGGTCGAGGAAGTCTCGGTCGTGACTAACGAGGAGGACCGTACCCTCATACTCTCCTAACAAGTCCTGCAGGAGATCGAGCGTTTCGACGTCAAAATCATTGGTCGGCTCGTCGAGCACGAGCAGGTTCGAGGGCCGCGCCATGAGCTTTGCCAAAAGAAGGCGCGCCCTTTCGCCGCCAGAAAGCGCACGCACCGGCGCGCGGGCCTGGCTTTCATCAAAAAGAAAATCCTTCAGATACCCGACCACATGGCGCGGCGCGCCCCGAACCATGATCTGATCGGCCTGCCCTGACACGCGCAGCCCTTGCTCGCTTGTGAGCGCCTCCCAAAGGCTCAAGTCAGGGTCGATCTGCGCGCGTGCCTGGTCGAAGACGGCAATCTCGAGCGCGGTTCCCAGCTTGATCTGCCCGGCATCGGGCGGCGTTTTACCGATCAGCATGTTGAGCACGCTGGTTTTGCCAGCCCCGTTTGGCCCCACAAAAGCGATGCGGTCACCGCGCTGGACGGTGATTGAGAAGTCGCGCGCGATGGTTTTGTCGCCATAGGCTTTTGCGAGCCCGGTGGCTTCAATGACCTTCTTGCCGCTTTTCTTGCCGCTCTCGAAAGCGAGCGCCGCGGTGCCCTGGCGGGCGATCTGGGCGGCGCGTTCCTCGCGCAGCTCACTGAGCGCGCGCACGCGGCCCATATTGCGCTTGCGCCGCGCGCTGATCCCTTCAACGGCCCACCGCGCCTCTGCCTTGATCTTGCGGTTGAGCTTGTGACGCGCCTCGTCTTCTTCGGCCCAGGTCTTATCGCGCCAGGCTTCGAATTCGGCGAAGCCGCGCTCTTGCCGCCGCACTTCGCCGCGATCGATCCAGAGCGTTGCGCGGGTCAGCGCTGTGAGAAAGGCGCGGTCATGGGAGATCATCACATAGGCGGAGCGCGTGGATTTGAGCTGCGCTTCAAGCCAGCCGATAGCCTCAATATCAAGATGGTTCGTTGGCTCGTCGAGGAGCATCAGATCGGGCGCTTCCGCCCAAAGTTTTGCGAGAGCCGCGCGGCGGCGCTCACCGCCTGAGGCAGTGGCAACGAGGCGCGCAGGATCAAATTTGAGGCCCTCGCCCGCCATCTCGACGCGATACGCCTCGCTCGGCTCAAGCGCGCTCAGCGCGAAATCTCCCAAGGTCGTAAAGGCGCTCAGATCGGGCTCTTGCTCCATATACCCCACCGCGATGCCCGAGGGCACAACGCGCGCCCCACGGTCGGGCTCAACGAGGGCGGCTATCACCTTAAGCAGGGTGGATTTGCCAGATCCATTGCGGCCCACGAGCGCGACGCGGTCACCGGGCTGAATGACAAGCGAGAGCGCATCAAACACGGGCGTGCCCCCGAATGTCAGGGAAATGTCAGTGAGTTGAAGCAAGGGTGGTTGAGCCATGGGATGCGCGCTATTGCTCTGGGGCGCAAACGTCAATCGCCCGATATCTTTCCCGCTCTTACCCCGCGATGGCCCGCAAGACGCGCTTTCGCGCGGCGGGAATCGCCGCGATTTCAAGCCCGGTAAAGACATGGATTGTCCCCAGATCGCGATCAATGACCGCATGATCGCTCACCCAGCCGCCCATGCGGAGATATGTTTTCAAGAGTGCGGGCATCGCTTCGGTGGCGCGGCACCTGTCAAACTCCGTTTCAATGTCTTGGGCGAAGCGAAAGACCTCGGGCGCCTTGACGGCGGGCCGCCAGCGCTGCGGCCCCATATAACGTTCCTTCAAAAGCGCGAGCGGCTCAAGATGGGCGGCGGGGTCTGCACCTTGAAAGGAGGAGCATCCAAACAGCATCCCGCAGCCATGGGCATCAACATGAGACGCCAAAAACCCCCAGGCGACGCGCAAAAGATTGGCATCGCTCACATCGGGAGATGTGCAAAACCGGCCCACTTCAATCATCGGAGCATCAAAGCGCGACAAGCCGGAAAGATCATAAAACTGCGCGGAATAGCTGCGGGATATTTCAGCCCCCGAGCGCAAAGGGAGCAGCCTGAAAGAGCAGACCAGCTCACCGGTGATGGCATCGCTGATCATGGCATGGGACGAGTGCGCATCAAACGCATCTTCATCCTCTGTCTGGCCCGCGCGAAAGACCCGCTTGCGCAATGCGAAAACCAAGCGCTTCTGCGCATCCGTCTCCGCGAAACGGGCGACAAACTTGCCGCGCGCAAGAGCTTTCATATCACCCATTCTCGTGACTCCGGCAGAGCGTCTCACAGACCTTGGAGCAAGCGAAAACGCACCTACATCCCTCCTGACGCATCGCACAGGATGGCACACAAAACAACGCAAGTCAGAGGCTTACCGCAACATGGATAAAGTCATAAAAACAGACGAAGAATGGCGCGCTCAACTTTCCGACCTCGCCTTCAAGGTTACGCGCAAGCATGGAACCGAGCGCGCCGGCACCCATGAGACATTCCCCGGCGGCCCCGGGATTTTCCGCTGCGTGTGCTGTGGCGCAGCTCTTTTCGACAAAAAAGAGAAGTTCGAAAGCGGAACAGGCTGGCCGTCATTCTATGCCCCGGCGGAGGGCGCTGAAATCGGCGAGAGTGTCGATAATAGCTGGTTCATGCGACGCACCGAGGTCCATTGCGGTCGGTGTGATGCGCATCTTGGCCATGTCTTTCCCGATGGCCCAAGGCCCACGGGCCTGAGATATTGCATCAACGGGGTCGCGCTCACTTTCCAGGAAGAGGGCTAGCCCTCCTCGCCCGCAAGGAGGCCTGCGGGATTGAACCTGCCCAGATTGCCCATGAGCTGGCGCAGGAGGCTCGCATCCTGCACGCTCGAATCTGTCACTCGCCGCGATAGAGGCACAACGCGGCCATCTTGCAGCGTGAAGCGCTCAATATTGGAGACGACACCCACCGGATCGAAACTGACCGCCACGAGCTGCCTGTCGATCACCTCGGGTTCAAAGAAGGCGAAGTGGCGGCGGCGGTCGGCCAGATAATAATAGGCCCCTTCTGTCAAAACGCCCGCTGTTGTCGGGCGCCCGATCGTGTCCTCGACCGATGCGCGTGTATCCACGCCCACGATGATTTGCGCGAGATCATCATCGCTCGGCGCATATCCATGATTGCGGTAAGTCGCTGCACAACCGGATAAAGCCAGCGCCGCGCCAAAAAGCGCGCCTTTTGAAATCAGTTTTATCAGCATGGCTGCCCACCCCGCCCGTGATGGCCTTTTCCTGGCCCTTTGGGAGATGTATCAGAGGGGGTGCTCATTTTTCAAGCCGAGGGCCAATGGACATGTCTGCCGATACCGTCGTCTCCCTAGCCCGCCTGCCCGCGGACCTCTCGCATCACTTCACATGGGCCCCTGAACGCGATGACCTCGAGCGTTTAGCGGCCGATCTTGGCATCCTTGAGGTCCGCAAAGCGCGCGCCGAGATCGAGCTGCGCCCGCAGGCAAAGCGCGACTGGATGCTGATCGCGCGCTGGGGTGCGACGGTCGTACAAAGCTGCGGCGCGACGCTCGCGCCGGTGGTGACGCGCCTTGACGATGAAGACAGGTTAACCTTCAGCGAAGACGCGCCCGATATCACCGAGAACGAAGCGGAAATGCCCGAAAATGACGCGCTTGAGCCATTGGTGGCCGAAATCGATCTCGGCGAGATCCTGCGCGAATTCATCTCGCTGGCGCTTCCCGCCTATCCCCGCGCGCCGGATGCGGCGCTGGAAACGAGGGTTTTTGGCCCACCGGGCCAAGCGCCGATGACAGATGAAGACGCCCGCCCCTTCGCCGGGCTCGCGGAGCTGAAAGAAAAGCTCACCAAAGGCGGGAGTTGAGCTTGCCAAAGGCGCGCATGCGCCTTATCCGGGCGGCCCCGCATGCAAAGCACTTGCACGATGCAGGGCCGTGCTTTAAGGCGCGGCAAATTCCAGTAATGAAGGTGAGCGCAGAGCGCTTACCCCCGATCCGAGGTTGAGACATGGCTGTCCCACAGAATCGCGTCACCCGTTCGCGCCGCAACAATCGCCGCGCCCATGACAGCCTGGTGGCCGCAAATCCAAATGAATGCTCGAATTGCGGTGAACTCAAGCGCCCGCATCACATTTGCCCGTCCTGCGGTCACTACGGTGACCGTGAGGTGATCAAGATGGTCGAATAGATCGATCTCGAGGATGAGGACGCTGCCTAAGCAGTGCGGTCTGAATGGACGGGGCTTCCCCACTGAGCGAGAACGCTTCGCAATCATCTTCTAAAACCGGCGCGCCGATTGTTGTGTCGGTGGATGCCATGGGCGGCGATCAGGGTGCTGACGTGATCGTGCGTGGGCTGGCGAAAGCTGCCAGCCGAAACCCGGATCTGCGCTTTGTGCTCCACGGGCCTGAAGCCGAGCTGGCATCGCACGTCGCCAAACGCAAGATTGGGGCCATCACCACCATCCGTGACGCGCAGGGCGTCGTGATGATGGAGGACAAACCTTCTCATGTGATGCGCAACGGGAAAGGCACGTCCATGTGGTCGGCCATTGAAGCGGTGCGCTCGAAAGAGGCCGATGTCTGCGTCTCGTGCGGCAATACGGGCGCATTGATGGCGGTGGCCATGCTGCGCTTGCGTAAACTTCCCGGCGTCAACCGCCCCGCCATTGCCGTTCTGTGGCCGTCAGACGCCGAGAAGGGCTTTAACGTTCTACTGGATGCCGGCGCCGATATCCGCGCCGATGAGGTTGACCTCATGCAATACGCGCTCATGGGCGCGAGCTATGCGCGCAATGGTCTTGAGATAGAGCGGCCGCGCGTCGGGCTTTTGAATGTCGGCACCGAAGAGCATAAAGGCCGCGCCGAGCTCAAGGTCGCCTCCGAGCTCATCGCGGCCCAGGCCGATGCGGCCAGCTTTGATTATGTCGGCTTTGTCGAAGGCGGGCAGATCGCATCAAAAACGGTGGATGTCGTCGTGACTGACGGGTTCACCGGCAATATCGCGCTCAAGACAGGCGAAGGCACGGCGAGCTTCATCTCCGCCTCCCTGCGCGACGCTTTCCGCCACACGCCGCTTTCGCGGCTGGCCGCGCTCATGGCGCTGACATCCCTGCGCCGATTGCGGCACAGGATCGACCCGCGCCGCGTCAACGGGGGCGTGTTTCTCGGGCTCAATGGCACCGTTGTCAAATCTCACGGTTCCGCTGATGCGACTGGCGTTGCCGCCGCCATCAAGCTCGCCTATCAGCTTTCGAAATCGGGCTACGGCGACAGGCTCGCGGCGCGCGTGGCCCATGCCGAGGGCTTCCCCAGCCAGGAGGATCGCCAATGACCCAGATGCGGGCGGTTATTCGCGGGATCGGCCATTATCTGCCTGAGCGGGTGGTGGAAAATGCCGAATTCGAAAAAACGTTAGAAACATCGCACGAATGGATTTCTTCGCGCACAGGCATTGAGCGCCGCCATTTCGCCGCCGAGGGGGAAACGACCTCGGATCTGGGGGCCAGAGCCGCGCAGGCCGCGCTGGCGGATGCCGGGCTCGGCGCGGGTGACATCGACGCGCTCATCGTCGCGACATCGACCGCCGATCTCACCTTCCCGTCCGCGGCCACCATGGTGCAAGCGCAGATTGGCATGGAAAACGGCTTTGCCTTTGATGTTCAGGCCGTTTGCGCGGGATTTGCCTATGCGTTGACCACCGCCAACGCGCTCATTGTCTCGGGCCAGGCCGGGCGCGTGCTTGTGATCGGGGCTGAGACTTTCTCGCGCCTGATGGACTGGACCGACAGATCAACCTGCGTGCTCTTCGGCGATGGCGCCGGCGCGGTCATTCTGGAGGCAAAAGAAGGCACAGGAGCCGCAAGCGACCGGGGTATCCTCGCGTCTGAAATCCGCTCTGACGGGCGCTTCAAAGATATCCTTTATGTCGATGGCGGGGTGTCCACGCATACGACCGGGCATTTGCGCATGGCGGGCAAGGACGTCTTTCGTCACGCAGTCGAAAAACTCACGGGCAGCGCGCTTGCGACGCTTGAAAAGGCTCGATTGACCACTGACGATGTCACCTGGATCGTGCCGCACCAAGCCAACTTGCGGATCCTGACAGCGACGGCGGGCAAGCTAAACGTTCCCATGGAGCGGGTGATTGTGACGGTGCAGGACCATGGCAATACGTCAGCTGCATCGATTCCCCTCGCGCTTTCCATTGCCAAGCAAGATGGCCGTCTAAAGACCGGCGATCTCGTCATTACCGGCGCAATCGGCGGCGGCTTGGCTTGGGGATCGGTTGTTTTCCGCGTTTAAGCACGCCAGCCAACCCACTGAATTCATCGACATATTGACCGAGCAAGGCGCGGCTCCTAACATCAGGGGGCTGCACTTGGGGGGCGTTATGTCAGAAAAGACTTTGACCAGAATGGATTTGAGCGAGGCTGTTTTTCGTGAAGTCGGGCTGAGCCGCAATGAATCGTCTCAGCTTGTAGAGCGTGTTCTCGAAGAAATGTC
>JBCCTH010000107.1:0-9526 GCA_039198835.1 Pseudomonadota bacterium
GGGCATTGGCGACTCGAGTAATTGCGTTTGCCACAGTAGTGCCTCGGGCATTTGCGTCTGGGGCAGTGGCTGTTGCGGCCTTGCCTTTTGAGCCAATCGCGCTGGGGGCCTTGGCTGTTGTGATAGTGCCGGTTGCCGCAACGGCCCCGGGCTCAAGCCCGGCGGCGACGATCTTAAACCCGCTTGGCTAATGCAGAGCGCTCGCGCCAGGTTTGCACCAGCGCGCAGCGGTGACAGAGATCTCAGAGGCGGTCTTGCGGCCTCTCACTGACGGGTCGTCTTGAAGCGGCCAAGGCAAGAGGGGTTCGCAGCCCGTGGCGGGCCTAAAACGTGGCGGCCTAAAACAAGGGGCCATATTAAGGCCGCGCCCAGCGCGGCACCGCGATCTCGCCTTGGCTCTTTGAGGAGTGAAACAGCGCGAGCGAGAAACGCAGAGCGCCTCGAACAGGCTCAACAAGACGTCGGTGAGACGTCATCGGCGCGAAGCGTTTGACCCGCGTTTCGCTTTGTCTTGTTGCGGCCGGTCCACCCGGCATTCAAGGCCGCAGGGTCACGCCCCACTGAGCCTTCCGCAGCGCCGGCGGCGAAGCAGCCGCGTTTCGCGCATGGCCTCGAGTGACGGGGGGGCCGAGATGCCCGCCAAAAGCGCTTGCCTCCGCCCAACCTTCGCGACACCCTCGCGCTATGGACCCGCCAGCGCGCATAGATTGCCTGCAATTCACAAAACCGTCGCGCGCCCTTTTTCAGGAAATGCGCGGTGGCGAGGTGGACGCGGTTCACATCACCGTCTCTTATCACGAAGGCTTTCGCGAAACCGTGGCAGGCCTTGCCGAATGGAATCGCCTTTTTGAAGAGCATGGCGATCTGATCCTGCGCGGCCTTTGGGCGGATGACATCGACCATGCCCGCGCCACCGGGCGCACGGCGATCTTTTTTGGCGCGCAAAACCCCGCCCCGCTCGAAGATGATCTCGGCCTCGTCGAAATCCTCCATCAACTGGGCCTCCGCTTCATGCAGTTGAGCTACAATAATCAGTCGTTGCTTTGCTCGGGCTGCTATGAGCGTGAAGATACCGGGCTCACGAATATGGGCCGCGAAGTCGTCTCTGAGATGAACCGCGTCGGGCTCGTGATCGATATGAGCCATTCCGGCGACCGGTCTCGCAGAGAGGCGATAGAGCGCTCCGCGCGACCGATCGCGATCACCCATGCGAACCCGTCCGAGTGGCATGATGTGCCGCGCAATGTGCGCCCCGAGACGCTTGCCGCCCTTGCAAAGCGCGGCGGCATGCTTGGGTTCTCGCTTTATCCCCTTCATCTCAAAGATGGGTCCGCCTGCACATTGGAAAGCTTCACCGAGATGGTCGCGCGCACCGCCGAGGCCGTCGGCACGGCGGCTTTGGGCATCGGCTCGGATCTCTGCCAGGGTCAGGATGACAGCGCCCTGGCCTGGATGCGCGACGGGCGCTGGAAAAAGGCCCGCAGCGGCGCAGCCTTCCCGGCTCAGCCCGCATTCTTTGCCACGAACCGCGATTTTCCGGCTTTGTCCGAGGGTCTGCGCGCGCGCGGCTTTGACACAAGCGAAACCCATGCCATCATGGGAGGCAATTGGTATCGGTTTTTCAAAGAGAGTTTCGCGGCCAAATGATGGATGGTGCGCCTTCCTTTTCTGAGCTCGCTTTGCGCCCTCCCGGCGAGGTGATGCGCCTCGAGAGGCTCGGGGTCATGCAGCCGACGCGCCTCTCGTTCCTACGCGTTCTCATGCGAAAGCTCTCCGAGATGAACGCGACGGTGACACGCCCTCTCTGGGAAATGAGTGACAAGGGCCATGGGCGGGCTGTCTATACGATCCGCTTCGCCGGCCGCGCTTATTCGCTCGTCGCTTTCTCGCAGGCCCTCGCGGATGAGGAGCGCACAGACCGTGTCATCGCCACGAAATGGGACGCGGCTTTCGTTCTATTCGACGGCGTGCCCGATGACGCTGATCTCGCCCGCCTCGCGCACAACGTCCCGTTGCAAGAAGCCGGGCGTCTTGGGCCGCGCGATCTCGTCCTGAGCCGGGCAAACAAATCGGTGCGCCTTTTCGAACACGTGGTTCAGGCACTGCGCGCTGGCCGCCAGCCGGATAAGCAGATGATCCGCGATACCGGCTATCTGATGCGCACCACGGCCGTTTACGGCAACGGCAAGTTCGGACTGGCCGATCGCGAGACTTTCGCAAAGCGCGACGGGCTCACCGGCCCCTTCGCGGCGGAAATGCTGACAGTCTGGCTTATCCGCGCCTTCACCCATGATCTGGCCGAGCATCTTGGTGGCGCACCGATTGACCGCGCCCTCAAACGCCATCTGGGCATCGGCAACGCAACCGGGCTCGGCATGGCCCCCTTCCTCGTGTCCCATCCAATGCTTCTCGATGCGTGGTTTCGCGTGCGCGAAACCGCGCTTGCCCGTGTTTTGGCGCTTGGTGAGATATCCGAAGAGGAGGCCGAGGCTTTGATGAAAAGCGCCAGCGAGGCAGGAAAATACCTTTCAAGCTGGCGCGTGAGCGAGACCGATGCGCAAGCAGAAATCGATGCGCTGGCGGGGGCATGGTCTGAGTTTCGCGCAGGTTTCACAAAAGCCGCTCTTTTGTCACCGGGGGGTCTCAGGCGCGTTTTCGCAAAGGCCAAGGCCCATGGCACGGCGCTCGAAGAACTGGCGGCCGCCTGGCTTCTAGAGCCTTTTGGAGCGCTTATCGACGACCTCGCAGAGGCGCAGGCGACGGATGCGACACCAGAGCTCGACGCGGCTATGACCTGCCGCGCGCTCAAGGCTCTTATCGAGGAAAACTGTGCCTGGGCGCTGGAATGTGACTTTGAGAGCCCCGAGGCGCAGGCGCAGTTTTGGTATGTCTCGGAAGAAAAGCTTGAGCCGCGCCTGGGCCTGCGCGGGCGGGATGCGGGATGTGAGCGCGAAACGCCGCTTGATAGCGCCCGGCAGTTCAACGCGCTCCATGAAGCCCTGCCCGCCGCAGAGACGCCGCTCTGGCGCTTTTTGGCCGAGCATCCAGAACATCGGGCGGCGGCCCGCCGTGCGCAGATGCTTGCCCATCATCCTTATGCCGAAGTGCGTGCGAACCTCTTGGCGCAGGAGGCCGCGCCCATACATCTCTTGCGCGCCAAGCTCTCCTTCTTCGGTGCGACGCGGTTTGACCCGAAATCGCGGCTGTGGACGCGGGTGACCCTGGCGCAGGGCTTGCCGTTGCATGATGAAATCGGTCGTGAGAGCCCTTGGCTCCCCGTGATCTGAGCGTTTCGCGCGCTGAACTTTTCGCGCTTGTGCTGCGGGCGTGTCGCGGGGCCGGGCTCCCGCAGAGCCACGGCGAGGATTTCGCCGTCGCGGTATCCAGATTTGGCGACAGAGCCGCGATCGAGGCTTTGGCGCGCGCCCTGGTGGCAGGGTGGCGGATGCCGAGCTTGCGCGAAGAAGGGGGCCGCCTTTGGGTTTCAGATGCGCGCGCCACGTGCGATTTGCCGGTGGCGTGCGACGCGCTTTTTGCGGGCGTCTCGGAGGTTCGCCTGGAAGCCCTTGATGAGCCCGGCTTGATCGCGCCCTTTCTGGCGCGTGAAACGCAGGAACGCGCGCTTTTTCTGCGCGCCAGCGGGGGGCCGGGCCTGTGGGTTCTCAAGCGCAGGCAGCCTGAGCGAGAGCTGAGCCCGCCCGGCGGCCGCATCACCGTCGCGCGCGAAACCTTCAATGCGCTTCAAAGCCATGCCGCCAAGACCTATGTGCCCGCCACGCAAACATCGCGTCAGGGCGCGGGGGCGGGTGCCATCGACAATGATTGATCAAACGGGTCGATGGGGTAACCGACGCGCTTGAGCGCAAGGCCATGGGGCGGACAAACGGGGCCGCATCGGCTCCGGTCACGGGCCTCAAGCGCGGCGCGAACGTCTTCTGGGCGCCAGGCGCCCGCGCCGACGCGCTCGAGCGTCCCCACGAAGCTGCGCACCTGATTGTGCAAAAAGCTTCGCGCTCTGACCTTGAAATAGAACTCCCGCCCGCCCGGATAGGCGCGCTCGGTGATCGTGATCTCATCGACCGATTTAAGCGGCGAGGCGGCTTGGCAAATCGATGAACGAAAGGTTGTGAAATCATGACGCCCAATGAGAAAGGCAGCGGCTTTTTGCATCGGTGCGAGCGCGAGAGTTCCGGCCAGATGCCAGACCTTGCCGGCATCTAGCGTCGGCGGGGCGCGGCGCGTCACCAAGCGAAACTCATATTCGCGCTCGAGCGCCGAAAACCGAGCATGCCAGTCATCGGTTGGGGCACGGGCGCACGCGCTGATGGCAACAGGGCTCGGCTTGAGGTGATAATTGAGCGCCTCTGAAAGGCGAAACGGGTCCCATTCCTTCACAAGATCACAATGGGCAACCTGGCCCCAGGCATGCACACCCGCATCTGTGCGGCCTGCCGCGCCAATGGAGGCCACATCGCTTTCAAGCTTACCGAGCGCGGCCTCGATGGCCCCTTGCACAGTGGGCTGATCCGCCTGCCGTTGCCAGCCTGCAAACGGCGCGCCGTCATATTCGATCTTGAGCGCATAGCGTGCCATGGGCGGGGCCTAGCGGCTCGGTGGCGCGAGTTCAACTTGGGGAAAGTCGGCGCGCAGTCATCCGCGCTCTGGGCATCACGGGCGGCGATGCCTATGTTGGGGCGGCAAGCGAAGGGTGAGACTTGGTCATCGATACTGTAACCGACGGTGTGAGCCGCGCCGTGGGCGGAATTACCGGAACCGTGACCGGGCTTTTCACTGACCCCGTCATCAGGCTCGGCGTCACCGGGCTTTCCCGCGCGGGGAAAACCGTGTTCATCACGTCGCTCGTCGCCAATCTTCTTGACCGGGGGCGCATGCCCCAACTCGCATCAGTGGCGAGCGGCGCGCTGCAACATGCCTATTTGCAGCCCCAGCCGGACGACACGATCCCCCGATTTGACTATGAAACGCACCTGGCCGCGATGACGGGAACAAAGCCGCAATGGCCGCAATCCACACGGGCCGTCAGCGAGCTGCGGCTTTCGCTCATTCTTCAACCCCGGGGGGTGTTGAGCGGGTTCTCGGGCCCCAAGACCATCCATCTCGATATCATTGATTATCCCGGTGAATGGCTGCTCGATCTCGGGCTCCTCAGCAAAAGCTATACGGAGTGGTCATCGGGCGTTTTGGAAAGGCTGCGCCTGCGCGACTGCGGCGCGCCCTATCTCGCCAAGGTCGCCTCACTTGAGACACAGGTGCGCTATGACGAGCCCGTCGCCAAAGCGCTTGCCGCCGAGTTCACGCGCTATCTCCATGCCGCGCGCGCGGCCGGTTACGCTGATTGCACACCGGGGCGGTTCTTGTTGCCCGGGGAGCTTGAAGGCTCGCCCGTTCTGACCTTCGCGCCCCTCGAAGGGACGGGCGGACGCCGCAGCCTCTTGCGAGAGATGGAGCGCCGCTTCGAGGCCTATAAGGCGAAAGTTGTGAAGCCATTCTTCAGGGATCATTTCGCGCGGCTTGATCGTCAGATCGTCTTGCTCGACGTGCTCGGCGCGATCCATGAAGGGCCCAAGGCCGTCGAGGCGCTGCGGCAGACGATGGCCGATACGCTTGCCGCGTTTCGCCCCGGCCGCAACGCTTTTTTGACGTCGCTTCTCCTCGGCAAACGCGTCGACAAGATCCTTTTCGCCGCGACCAAGGCCGATCATTTGCATCATGAGCAGCATGCCAAACTCACGGCGATCATGGAGGCTCTGACCCGCGACGCAAGTGACCGGGCGCGCTTTGCGGGCGCGGCGACGGGGGCGATGGCGATCTCCGCTCTGCGCACCACGACCGAAACAACGCTCGACCATGACGGGCGCACGCTCAAAGCCGTCGCGGGCCTCACCGAAAGCGGGAAACGCGCCGCATATTACCCCGGAGAGCTGCCAATAGACCCGTCGCGCATTCTCAATCCGGCGCGCGAGGCCGCCGAGGATTGGCCTTTTGGCGAAGTGGCGGTAATGCGGTTTCAACCGGCCTTGCAAGACATCGCGCCGGGCGATGGCCCACCCCATATCAGGCTCGATAAAGCCGCCGAATTTCTCCTGGGGGATCGATTGCGATGAACCAAGACACTCAGAAAACGGGCCCGGTTTTCCTTGAGCTCGACGACGGTGACCAACCGACACCGGCTCAGGCACCGCCCGTTCCCGATGAGTTGCCGAGCGGCGCAGCGATGCAGACCGTGGCGGCCCTTGCGGCGCGCCCCGCTTCGCCTTTGGCGCGGTGGTTCTGGTCGCTTCTACTCGCCGTGATTGGCTTTTTCGTGTCTCTGGCCGCGTGGAACACGCTCACCGCGCTTTTGGCGAGCAATCCCATTTTAGGCTATGGTGCCGCGCTTCTGCTCGGGGCGTTCGTGCTCGTGGCCTCCTTGATCGCGCTGCGCGAAATCGCCGCTTTCTCTCGGCTCAACCGCGTCGATGCGATCAGGTCGCGCGCCCAGGCGGCGCTCGTTGCATCTGATCTGGCACAGGCGAAATCCGTCGTTGCCGCGTTGAGCGGGCTCTATAAAGCGCGGCCTGAAATGAAGATCGCGCGGAGGAGGATCGACGACCGACAAGGTGAGATCTTTGATGCTGACGGTATCTTGGGCCTCGCGGAGAACGAGCTCCTCGCCCCGCTGGATGCGGCCGCGCAAAAGGAGGTGGAAGCCGCCAGCAGGCAGGTGGCCACGATCACAGCGCTCGTCCCGCTCGCGCTCGTTGATGTGTTCACTGCGCTTTCGGCCAATATCCGCATGATCCGCCGCGTCGCGGAAGTCTATGGTGGGCGCTCAGGAACACTGGGGTCCTGGCGCTTGACGCGCGCCGTCCTCTCCCATCTCGTCGCCACGGGCGCGGTTGCGGTGGGTGATGATCTTCTGGGCTCGGTCGCGGGCGGCAGCCTTCTCGGGAAGATATCCCGGCGCTTTGGCGAAGGCCTCGTGAACGGCGCATTGACGGCGCGCGTGGGCGTGGCAGCGATGGAAGTGTGCCGCCCCCTGCCTTTTGTGGCCCAAAAGCGCCCGAGTGTGACTGCGCTGGTGCGCCGCGCGCTGGGCGGCCTGTTTGACAGGCAAAGCTAAGGCGAAGGAGAAAGAGCAATGGAACAACTCGCCATCGACCTGACGACCTACCAGCGACGCCCGATTGACCCGGCCCATGTGGCGCGGATGCGGGAGTTGGGCGAAACCCGCGATTATCAACCGGGCGATATCTTGGTGCGGCTTGGCGATCCGATCACCCATTTCTTCTACGTCGAGGAAGGCGAGGTCGAGGCGGTGCATCCGGTCACCGGAAAGCGCTATGGCGATGCGACGCTCGGGCCCACCCAGTTTTTTGCCGAGGTCAGCTTTTTGAATGGCGGTCTGGCAATGATGGGCGCGCGGGTCTGCCAGCCGTCGCGCATCCTCAGCATCGAACGCGCGGCAATGCTCGATCTCATGGCCCATATCCCCGAGCTTTCAGATCTTCTTATCACCGTCATGGCCGGGCGCAGACGCAGGCTCATCGAGAGCCAGGATGCAGCCCTCATTCTGATCGGCGCGGATGTAGATCGAAACATTCGCCAGATCGCTTCTTTCGCCGGGCGCAACAAGATCCCCTATCGGTCCATCGAGATCGGCTCGGGCGAGGCGCTCGAAATCTCCGGGCAATGCGCGATCAGCCCCAAGAGACCCGCCGTTCTCTATGGCAAGAAACAGCATATCGAAGATCCGACGCCCCAGAAAATCGCCCGGCTCTTCGGCATGGACTTGTCTTTGACCGATCATGAGGAATGCGACGTCCTGATCGTGGGCGCGGGGCCGGCGGGCACGGCGGCGGGCGTCTATGCCGGGTCTGAGGGGCTCAATGCGCTCGTGCTGGAAGACAGCACAATCGGCGGCCAGGCGGGCACATCGAGCCGCATCGAGAATTACATGGGCTTTCCCACCGGGATCTCGGGGGCCGATCTGGTCTGGCGTGGCGAGGTGCAGGCCATGAAGTTCGGCACGCGCTTCGCGGTGCCAAGGCGCGCGGCCTCACTGGAGAAACGGGACGGCATCTTCGACGTGACGCTCGCCGATGGCACGATTGTCTGCGCCCGCGCTCTTGTGGTGGCAACAGGCGTTCAATATCGGCGTTTGCCCATCGAGCGCCTCGACGCTCTCGAAGGCGCGGGCATCTATTATGCCGCCACCGAGGTGGAGGCGCGCTATTGCCGGGATAGCGAGGCGGTTGTCATCGGTGGGGGGAATTCCGCGGGCCAGGCGGCGATGTATCTGTCGCGCTCCTCAAGCCATGTGCATGTGCTCGTGCGCGGCACATCGCTCGCGGCCTCCATGTCGGATTATCTCTCCTCGAGGCTCGAAGCCAACCCGCGCATCACCATCCACTATCAGACCGAACTGAAAGCAGTGCATGGCGAAGAGAGCCTCGAAGCGATCACCGTCATCGACAAGCGGTCAGGAACGGATCGAGAAATCGCGACTTGCGGTCTTTTCATTATGGTCGGCGCGGCCCCGAACACGGCCTGGCTCTCTGGGCTCGTGGCGCTCGATGACAAAGGTTTTGTAAAGACAGGCGCGGATGTTGAAGCGACATCGGCCTATTCAACGTCGCATCCGGGCATTTTCGCCGTGGGCGATGTCCGCGCGGGCTCTGTGAAGCGGGTCGCGAGCGCGGTGGGGGAAGGATCGGTCGTTATTTCGCGGGTCTGGGATTATCTTAATTCGTGAGCGCATGCCCTTGCTTGTCTCGCCGGAACGCGAGGCCTATAAGCGCCGCGAAATGGCTCACCGCGATCTCAAAAAGCGAATTATGAGCCCCGTCGTCTGAGATCATCGGACGCCGGGCCTTTTTCGTTTCCGAGCCACATTCTGATTTTCTGCGAGCCAAGCCATGTCTGACTACAAAGACACTTTGAACCTGCCTGAAACCGATTTTCCGATGCGCGCAGGGCTGCCCAAACGGGAGCCCGACTGGTTAAAGCGCTGGGAGGAAGCACGCATCTACGACCGCCTGCGCGAGAAAAAGGGCCGCGAGAGCTTCACGCTCCACGACGGGCCGCCCTATGCCAATGGCCATCTGCATATCGGCCACGCGCTCAACAAGACGATCAAGGATATCATCGTCCGCTCTCACCAGATGATGGGATATGACAGCCGGTATATCCCCGGATGGGATTGCCACGGCCTGCCCATCGAATGGAAGATCGAAGAACAGTACCGCAAGAAGGGCAAAAACAAAGACGCCGTTCCGATCAACGAGTTCCGCGCAGAATGCCGGAAGTTCGCGGAAGGATGGGTCGAAATCCAGCGTGACGAGTTCAAGCGCCTGGGCATCACCGGAAATTGGGATGAGCCCTATCTGACGATGAACTACCACGCTGAGCGGGTGATCGCCGAAGAGTTTATGAAGTTCCTGATGAACGGGACGCTCTATCAAGGCTCGAAGCCGGTGATGTGGTCACCGATGGAACAGACCGCACTGGCCGAAGCAGAGGTCGA
>JBCCTH010000108.1:0-9364 GCA_039198835.1 Pseudomonadota bacterium
GAGGCGCTGGGCGATCTCATCGAGGCGGAGACTGAAGCGCAACGGAAACTGGCGGTTTCCAATTATTCAGGTGCGCTGCGCGATTATGTGGGCGGGTTGAGGCAGAATCTTTTGAGGGCCATCGCGCTCACTGAGGCATCAATAGATTTCGCTGATGAGGAGATCCCGGAGGGGTTGGAGAGGCAAGTTGCCCATGCTTTGGGCGAGAGCGAAAAGGCGTTGGCCAAGCAGATTGCAGGCTTTGAAGACGCGCGACGGATCAGAACGGGGATCGAGATCGCTATCGTCGGCGCGCCGAATGTGGGGAAATCCACGCTCGTCAACGCGCTTGTGGGCGATGACATCGCCATTGTCACAGATATCGCCGGGACAACGCGCGACGTTATTGAAGCGCGGCTGAGTATCGGCGGCCAGCTTGTGACGTTTCTCGATACGGCGGGCCTGCGGGAGACGGATGACCCAATCGAAAGAGAGGGCGTTCGTCGTGCGCAGAAGCGGGCGGAGGCGGCTGACCTTCGGATATTTCTATCCGATACAGGTTTGTTCGAAGGAAAAGAGCTCTTTCAAGACGGGGATCTGACTGTTTTGAGCAAAGGCGATTTGACGGGGGAAGCAGGGGCGATCTCGGCTTTGACCGGGGAAGGGCTCGCAGATCTTCAGAGGCGTTTGAAAGATAAGGTCAGTGATATGACGAGCGGCGCTGGGCTGGTGGCATCTCTGAGGCAGCAAGAGCTGTTGCTGGGAGCGGTGGCGGCTGTTCAGACGGCGCAGTTCGCGAACGAGAGCGGCGGGCAGTTAGAGCTTGTTGCCCATCATATTCGTTCTTGCCTGACAAAACTGGAACAGGTGATTGGACGGATCGATGTGGAAGATGTATTGGGAGAAATCTTCTCGTCCTTTTGTATCGGCAAATAGGAGTGTTTCACGTGAAACATCCTGATTATGACGTCCTGGTTATTGGCGGCGGCCATGCAGGCTGTGAGGCCGCCGCGGCTTCGGCGCGCAGTACTGCCCGCACGGCGTTGATTACTTTGAATGCGTCTTCCATCGGTGTGATGTCGTGCAATCCCGCGATCGGCGGGCTTGGAAAGGGTCACCTCGTCAGAGAGATTGACGCCCTCGACGGAGTGATGGGGCGTGTTGCGGATGAGGCGGGCATCCAGTTTCGGCTTCTCAATCGGAAGAAGGGGCCCGCCGTGCAAGGCCCGCGGGCGCAAAGCGACCGTGCTATCTATAAAGCGGCGATGCAGCGAGAGATCATGAGCCTTCCGCGCCTCGATGTCATCGAAGGCGAAGTGGCTGATGTGTTGATGGCTTCGGGCCGGGTGACTGGCGTTCGCTTAGCTGATGGATCAGAAATCAAAGGCCTTTCGGTTGTTCTAACCACGGGGACATTTCTCGGTGGTGTTATCCATATTGGCGATGCCTCACACCAAGGTGGGCGGATGGGAGAACGGGCAGCAAACGCGCTCTCAACGCGCTTGCGATCCCTCGGTTTGCCCATGGGGCGCCTCAAAACAGGAACTCCCCCGCGTTTAGATGGCCGCACAATCAATTGGAGCCTCTTAGAAAGCCAACCGGGCGATGAGGAGCCGACGCTCTTTTCCTTCCTTTCAGAAAGGCCGAGCGCGCCGCAAATTTCCTGCGGAATCACCCACACAAACACACATACACACGATATCATCCGCGCGAACCTTGACCGCTCGGCGATGTATGGAGGCCGGATCGATGGGATCGGCCCGCGCTATTGCCCCTCAATTGAGGATAAGGTGGTGCGGTTCGCCGAGAAGGACGCACACCAGATCTTCTTGGAACCAGAGGGTGTGAACGATCCAACGATCTATCCCAACGGGATTTCGACATCTTTGCCGGCGGATGTGCAGATAGATTATGTGCGATCAATCAGGGGCCTGGAGAGTGCGGAGATCCTCCAGCCCGGCTACGCCATTGAATATGATTATGTTGATCCTCAAGCGCTGCGGAGCAGTTTAGAGCTGCCGGATATGCCGGGCCTCTATCTGGCGGGGCAAATCAACGGAACCACGGGTTATGAAGAGGCCGCAGCTCAAGGCCTTGTCGCCGGGTTGAACGCGGCGCGGGCGGCGCTCGATAAGCCACCGGTCAAGTTCGCGCGCGACGAAGCCTATATCGGTGTGATGATCGATGATCTCACATCTCGTGGAGTGACAGAGCCCTATCGCATGTTCACCTCGCGCGCGGAGTTCAGGCTTTCTTTGAGGGCGGATAATGCAGATCAAAGGCTCACCCCCATTGGCCGTGAACTTGGGATTGTCGGCGATGATCGCTGGATGAGTTTTTCAGAAAAGCGCGACGGGCTTGAGCAGGCGAAGGGGAGGCTAAGGGCGATCTCTGCCACACCGAAGATGGCGAAAGCGGCGGGCCTGTCTGTGAACGAAGATGGACAGCGGCGCGACGGCATCGAATTGCTCGCTTTCCCAGGCGTGAGTTTTGAAGACTTACTGCCTTTGGACAGCGGGCTTGAAGCCATAACCCCGCCGATACGAAGGCAGATCGAACGAGAAGCGCTTTATCAAAGCTATATCGAGCGGCAAGAACGCGATGTTGAGGTTTTAAAGCGGGATGAGGCTTGGGCCATCCCCGATGGTTTTGATTACAAGGCGATCAACGGTTTGAGCACTGAGCTTTCAACAAAGCTCGTCCATGTGAGACCAGAGACTTTAGCGCAAGCTGGCCGTGTTGATGGGATGACCCCCGCCGGGCTCATGCTGATCCTGGCGCATCTCAAGCGGGGCGTGCGAAAGGCGGGATGAGAAAGATTGACGACCTGCTCGGCGATGTTTCACGTGAAACACTTGATGACCTCGAGCGCCTCGAAGCCCTCGTTCGCAAATGGACGCCCAAGATCAATCTGATCAGCAAGGCCTCTGTGCCCCTGCTTTGGGATCGCCACATCCGTGATAGCGCTCAGCTTTGGCCGCATGTCGCAGACGCGCATGAGATTGTTGATCTGGGTTCCGGCGGCGGCTTTCCCGCCCTTGTTCTTGCGATCTTTCAGAAAGCTCTCGGTCATCGAAAGCTGATCATGATCGAATCCGATCAACGGAAGTGCGCCTTTTTGCGCGCCGCGTCTCAAGAGCTTGGTTTGAAGACAGATGTCATCGCCAAACGCATTGAAGCTGCCCCTCATCAAAACGCCCATCTCATAACAGCCCGCGCCCTGGCAAACTGTGCCGATCTGTTCGATCTCTCAAAGCGTCATCTCGCGCCCGGTGGTCGGCTTTTACTCCTGAAAGGAGAAAAGGCGCAGATCGAAGTTGAAGAGGCTCGGCGCGATTGGGAGTTCTCGTTAAAATGCTATCCAAGTAAAACAGCGCAGAATGCTGTGATTCTAGAAGTTGGAGATCTTCGCCGTGTCTGATCCATTGCTCCAAAGCCAGTCACGGACGATCGCGATCTCAAATCAGAAAGGCGGGGTGGGCAAGACGACCACCACGATCAATCTCGGCGCAGCTCTGGCGGCGCGCGGTCATCGCGTTCTTCTCATCGATCTCGATCCACAGGGAAATGCCTCCACAGGCCTGGGCCTCATGGCAGAAGAGCGCGGCTTGACCGCCTATGACGTCTTGCTTGAAGACACTCCCATTGATGATGCGATCTGGGGCACCGAAGTTCCCAATCTTGATCTGGTGCCAAGCACGGTTGATCTGAGCTCTGCTGATATCGAGCTTATGTCCAATGAGAAGCGGTCCTTTCTGTTATCCGACGCGCTTCAGCATCTCGAGAGCGGTGATCATTATGATTTCATTCTGATCGATTGCCCGCCTTCGCTCAATCTCCTGACAATCAACGCGATGGTCGCGTCTGATTCTGTGCTTGTTCCGCTGCAAAGCGAGTTCTTCGCGCTTGAAGGGCTTTCGCAGCTCATGTTGACCATTCGCGAAATCCGGAGCACTGCAAATGCGCGCCTGCGGATCGAAGGCGTTGTTCTCACAATGTTTGATCGGCGCAACAATCTATCACAGCAGGTTGAGACAGATGCCCGCGAAAATCTTGGAGACCTGGTCTTTCAAACGATTATCCCGCGCAATGTCCGTGTAAGCGAGGCGCCTTCTTTCGCGCTCTCTGTCTTGCAATACGATCCTTCATCGGCGGGGGCGGTGGCCTATCAGGCGCTCGCGGATGAGATACTCGAAAAGCGCAAAGCAAAAGCAGCATAGGGGCAGAGCCATGGCAGGGGAAAAGAAGCGAGGGTTGGGGCGCGGTCTTTCAGCGCTGATGGCCGATGTCGAACAATCAAATACAGCGCCCGTTGCCACGAGCGCGCCGCCCGTAACCGCTGATATGAATGTCCCCATTGAACAGGTTCACCCAAATCCTGACCAGCCGCGGCGGACCTTTGTGAAAGAAGATCTCGAAGACCTCGCGGCCTCTATCTCTGAAAAGGGGATCATCCAGCCCCTCATCGTGCGTAACCACCCCGATCGCGATGGAGATTATGAGATTGTGGCCGGTGAACGGCGTTGGCGGGCGGCGCAGATGGCCAAGCTCCATGATGTGCCAATCATCGTGCGCCAGTTTAGCGATACCGAAGTGCTAGAAGTCGCCATCATTGAGAATATTCAACGGGCTGATCTCAACCCCGTTGAAGAGGCGCTGGGCTTTCAACAATTGATTGAAAAGTTCGACCGCACTCAAGAGCAGATGGCAGCCGCTTTGGGCAAGAGTAGACCCTACATCACCAACACTCTGCGTCTTTTGTCGTTGCCAGATGACGTCCAGGCATTGTTGGCAGAGGCAAAGATTTCTGCCGGGCATGCGCGCGCGTTGATCACTTCCGAGAATGCATCAGCGCTTGCGGCGCAGGTTGTCGCAAAAGGGTTGTCTGTCAGAGAGACAGAGAAGCTTACAAAAAAAGGACCGGCCTCTCCCGCCGCGCCACGCCCCGCGGCGGCCAAGGATGCTGATACCAAAGCGCTCGAAGGCGATCTTTCCGCGACACTCGGGATGCCGGTAACACTGTCACACGCACCCGGGGGCGAGGGCGGCGCGCTCACGATCAAATATGGCAACCTTGATCAGCTCGATGATCTTTGCCGCTTGCTGGCGGGCTAGGCCAAGAGCTTTGAGATCACAGCGTTGAGCAAAGGTTTGCCTGCATCGGTGACGATAAGCCGGTTGCCCGTTTGCTCTGCATAGCCGAGCTCGGACAGTTCTTTCAGTGAAGCCTTATCCGGGTGCCAACCCAACCCTTTCATCCGAGTGAGATCGAGCCCTTCATGGAGCCGGAGCCCCATCAGCACGGCTTCATCGATCTCTTCTGCGCGCGTCAGCTTTTCTCGAAACGTCTCGCCGCTGCCTGTCTCTTCGACAAGGCGCAGCCATTGCGCCGGGGCGAGCGCGGTCTCGGTTGCCCAGCGCGCTTGATCTATGGTGATCCGGCCATGGGCCCCCGGCCCGATGGCAGCCCAATCGCCGCCAGACCAATAAAGCAAGTTATGGCGCGATTGAGCGCCCGGCCTTGCATGATTTGATGTTTCATAGGCGGCGAGCCCGGCGGATTTTGTGATCTCTTGCGTAAGATCCCAAAGCTCAATCGATAGGTCTTCGCTTGGCAGCCCCTTGAGCTTACCGCGCTTGTGGCGCTTGGCGAAGTCTGTCCCCGGTTCGACGGTGAGCTGATAGAGCGAGAGATGATCAAGCTCGAGCGAGATAGCTTGCGACAGCTCTTTTTCCCAATCCTGCGCTGATTGATCTTGCCTGGCATAGATCAGATCAATGCTCACGCGATCGAATGTTTCGCGCGCGATCTCCAATGCGTGCAGTGCCTCTTCAGCGCTGTGCATGCGGCCAAGTTTGCGCAAATCCTGATTGTTTAGAGCCTGTACGCCGATAGATACCCTGTTTACCCCCGCATGCCGGAAGGCGCGAAAGCGCCCAGCCTCGATCGACGTCGGATTGGCTTCCAGCGTGACCTCAAGATCGTTGCTCGCGCGCCAAAGCTGCTTGGCATCCTCGATGAGTGCGGCGACCAGATTAGCGGGCATGAGGCTCGGTGTGCCGCCACCGAAGAAGATCGTTGTCAGGATGTGATCGGGCGCCTCAGAGGCCACGCGCGCCAATTCAGCGCGCAGGTTGCGCCCCCAGCGGGCATGATCGATCTCACGCGCGACATGGGAGTTAAAATCGCAATAAGGGCATTTGGCGGCGCAAAAAGGCCAGTGAATGTAGAGGCCAAAGCGCGGGCGCATAGCTCAACGCCCTAGCGCGCCAGACATGAACTTCTTGAAAGCATCCGCGCGGTGACTGATCGGTGCTTTCTCTTCATAGGGCATCTCCCCATAGGTCACGCTGTGCCCGTGGGGGATGAACATCGGATCAAACCCAAAACCTTTTGACCCGCGCATCGGCCAGGTGAGCGCCCCATCGACGCTGCCCGCGAATATCTCATCATGTCCGTCGGGCCAGGCGAGGCACAAGGTGCAATGGAAGGCCGCTTTCCAGGGTTCCAGGGCGTCTCGCTCGATGAGCTTTTTCCAGACCTTCTCCATCGCCATGGGAAAATCTCTGCCTTTGTCTGTTTCAGCCCAATCAGCTGTGTAGACACCGGGTGCGCCATCAAGCGCTTCGACAGACAGCCCGCTATCATCTGAAAGCGCCGGCAGCCCCGAGGCCCTGGCGGCGGCATGCGCTTTGATGCGCGCATTTCCGGCGAATGTTGTCTCGGTTTCTTCGGGTTCCTCAAGACCCAGCGCCCCCGCTGAGACGACCTCGATGTTGAAGGGTATCAGCAAATCGCCGATCTCGCGCAGCTTCCCGGCATTGTGGGAGGCAAGCACGATCTTTTTCTCGGTCAATCTCCGCATGGGCCTAAGCCAAAGCCGCCTTTTGCGCCTCGACCAACCGGTTGACACCCTGAGTCGCGAGATCGAGCAGATCGTCCATTTGGGCGCGCGAGAAAGTTGCCCCCTCTGCCGACATCTGAACTTCCACAAGCTTGCCCGAGCCGGTGATCACAAAGTTGCCATCCACGCCTGCTTCGCTGTCTTCCTCGTAGTCGAGATCGAGCACAGGTTGCCCTGCATAAATACCGCAGCTCACCGCCGCTACAGGATCAACGAGCGGGTCGCTCAAAACATCGCCCGCTTTCATGAGCTTCTGCACGGCCAGCTTGAGCGCGACCCAGGCGCCGGTGATCGATGCGCATCGGGTGCCGCCATCTGCCTGCAACACATCGCAATCCAGGCTGATTTGCCGCTCGCCCAGAGCGACCCTATCGACACCAGCGCGCAGCGACCGCCCGATCAGGCGCTGTATTTCCTGGGTTCTGCCGGATTGCCCGTTTTTCGCCTCGCGGCGCATGCGCGAATGCGTCGCGCGGGGGAGCATGCCGTATTCGGCGGTGACCCAGCCCAGCCCAGAGCCTTTGAGAAAAGGCGGCACACGTTCTTCAAGGGATGCGGTGCAGAGCACATGGGTATCGCCCATTTTGATCAGGCAGCTTCCCTCGGCATGCTTGCTCGTTCCGATCTCGATTTCGACGGCGCGAAGTTCGTTCGTTTGGCGGCCAGATGGTCTCATGGGCGTTTCCCTTCGGTGTCTTTCGTCTAAATCCTGAGCATGGGTGAAACGCAAGCCGGATTGACCCATATGAGAAATCGGACAAACATCTTTCGCCGCAGACTCGCTTAGGATCGATGACTGAACAGCGCCAACTCGTGGATGATATGAATGACCGCACGCGCGAGATCTTTCGGCGGGTGGTTGAAGGCTATCTCTCATCTGGCGAGCCGACCGGATCGCGCACACTCACGCGACATCTGACTGAAAAGATCAGCGCAGCGACGATCCGCAATGTGATGCAGGATCTTGAGTTCATGGGGCTTCTCGAAAGCCCGCATATTTCGGCTGGGCGGATCCCCACAGAGCGAGGGCTCAGGCTTTTTGTCGATGGCGTTCTCGAAGTTGATGAGCTCGATACTGACGCCAAGATCAAACTTGATGCGACTGTTTCGTCAAATGTGGGTGATGTCCCGTCGATCCTTGATAGCATTGGCGGCGCGCTCTCCGGCATGACGCGCGGCGCGAGCCTTGTGCTCGCTCCCAAGCAGGAGACGCCGATCAAACATATCGAGTTTGTGTCGCTGGCCGCGGATCGCGCGCTGGTGGTTTTGGTCTTTGCCGATGGTGAAGTTGAAAACCGTGTATTCACTCCGCCGCTCGGTCAGACACCCTCGGCAATGCGGGAAGCGGCGAACTTTCTGAACTCGATCGCGCAGGGGCGCACTTTGAGCGAGCTTCAACAGATCACGGGCGCTGAGATCGCTGCCCATCGACAGGAAATTGATTCGCTCGCGCAAGCGCTGATCGAAAAAGGGCTCGCCGAGTGGGAAAGCGAAGGATCGCGCCAGGAGCGCTTGATCGTCCGCGGCCGCTCAAACCTGCTTTCAGAAGATGATGCCCACGATCTTTCGAGGATAAAATCGCTCTTTGATGACCTCGAGCGCAAACGCGACATCGCCGAGTTTCTCGAATTGACCGAAGATGGTGAGGGCGTTCGCATTTTCATCGGGTCTGAGAACAAACTCTTTTCACTTTCGGGTTCCTCTTTGGTGGTCTCTCCATATATGAACGCGGATCGTAAAGTGGTGGGTGCGATCGGGGTGATCGGGCCCACGCGATTGAACTACGGGCGCATAGTGCCCATCGTTAATTACACCGCAGAGCTTGTGGGCCGCGCGCTCGCAGATCGCGGATAAAGGAGAGCGCCGTGGCGAAGAAAGACAGCCTGGACGATTTTCTAGACGATATCGATGATGCCGCCGCCGAAGAATATGCGGAGGATGAGGTAGAGATCACAGCCGAAGAAGCTGAGATCGACGCGCTGAAGGCCGAGCGCGACGCGCTTAATGACAAGTTCATGCGCGCCCTGGCTGATGCTGAAAATGCGCGGAAGCGCTCGGAGCGTGACCGGAAGGAAGCCGAGAATTACGGGGGTTCAAAGCTCGCCCGCGATCTCTTGCCGGTTTATGACAATATGAAACGCGCGCTCGATGCCGCCGGTGATGCCGAAGGCGAAGCAAATGCAGCCCTGCTCGAAGGCGTGGAGCTGACGATGCGCGAGCTTGTCAACACTTTCAAGAAGCACGGGATCGAGCCTATTACACCCAAAGTCGGCGATAGATTTGACCCGCAACTGCATCAGGCGATGTTTGAAGCGCCGCTGCCGGAAACAAAGGCGGGCGATATCATCCAGGTCGCGGCCGAGGGCTTCATGCTCTATGATCGCCTCTTGCGCCCGGCGCAGGTCGGGGTGTCTTCGATGCCCGCTGGCTGAGCGGGATCAAGCGCCCCGGGTCAAGACCGGTGCGGGCCTTTGTCGATC
>JBCCTH010000109.1:0-9352 GCA_039198835.1 Pseudomonadota bacterium
CCTCGCCCCATTTCTCATCAGGCTTTGCCACGACTGCGCAGAGCGAAACATTGGGATGATGCATCAATATCCCTTCGACTTCGACCGAGCTCACATTCTCGCCACCTGAAATGATGATATCCTTGGCGCGGTCTGCGATCTGCACATAGCCGTTGGGATGGCGGAGCGCGATATCGCCGGAATGAAAATAGCCGCCCTTGAAGGCCTCTTCGGTCGCCTCGGGGTTCTTCAGATAGCCCTTCATCACCGAATTGCCGCGAATGACAATCTCGCCCGTGGCGGCCCCGTCGCGGGGGACAGGCACCATGTCAGAGGTCACGACATCGATGCCCTCCATCATCGGGAAAGGCACGCCTTGCTGCGCCTTGATCGCCGCTTTTTCTGATTGGGGGAGCGCATCCCAGCTTTCATCCCAGATGCATTCGGTGATGTGGCCGTAGGTTTCTGTGAGCCCGTAGACCTGGGTGACATTGAAGCCGAGCTCTTCGATGGCGGCGAGCGTCGCGGCAGCAGGCGGCGCGCCCGCGGTGAAGACTTCGACGCGGTGCGCGAAGGCGCGGCGCGCGGAGGCAGGCGCATTGACGATCATATTGAGCACGATGGGCGCGCCGCCGAAATGGGTCACGCCATGATCGGCGATGGCATTATAGATCGTCTCGGGCGTGACATCGCGCGCGCAGACGACCATGCCGCCCAGCACAGGCATCATCCAACAATGGTTCCAGCCGTTGCAATGAAAGAGCGGCACGATGGCCAGAAACCTGGGATGCAGCGTCATCCGCCATGAAATCACCGTGCCCATGGTCATCAGATACGCGCCGCGATGATGGTAGACGACGCCCTTGGGCCGCCCCGTGGTTCCCGACGTATAGTTGAGCGCGAGGCTTTCCCATTCATCCTCTGGCATGATCCAGTCGAAATCAGGGTCACCGGCGGCGATCAGCTCTTCATATTGCGGGTATCTTCCCGTGGCCGGAAACCCCGCGCCGGGATCGGGCACTTCGATGATCTCGGGCCCTTTGCCGGCCATCTCGGAGATCGCGGCTTCGGCGAGCGGGAGGAACTGGGTATCGACCAAGACGAGCTTGGCGCCACCATGTTGGAAAATGTAGGCCACCGTGGCAGTATCGAGGCGAATGTTGATCGTGTTCAAGATCGCGCCGGTTGCCGGAACGGCAAAATGCGCCTCTACCTGCGCCGGGATATTGGGCAAGATCGCGGCGACAACGTCGCCCGGGTTGATCCCACGCGCTGCAAGAGACGCCGCAAGGCGCGACACACGCCCATGATACGCCTCATAGGTGAGCGACATATCTCTGTAGACCAAAGCCGTTTTATGGGGGAAAACCTCGCGCGCGCGCCTGAGATGCGAGAGCGGTGTGAGGGGTACAAAATTCGCCCGGCGCTTCTCGAGCCCCGTTTCATCGGACATCCAGCCCATCTGTCGTTTCCTCCCGGTTTTGACGTCGTTATGTCGCTTGAGACCGATGATGTTAAGAAGCAAAGCTCGCGGGATGACGGTTCTTGACCCTTCGATGATCGGGCGCCCAGTGCGGGCGGCGGCCTATGCCATCATCGGCATGGGTATGATCGGGGCGGCTGACAACGTGATGCCGGAAGTCGCGCGCCATATCGGGATCGCGCAGTTTCATTTTACCCGGTCGGCGATGGCGCTCGCCCTTGTGCCGCTCGTTTTTGCCGTCGCTGGCGTGCGGTTTCGCATTGTCAACATCTGGGGTGTCATTGGGCGGTCTTCCCTTTTGACCTTGGGGATGGTGATCTATTTCGCCTGCGTGGGTTTTTTGCCGGTCGCGCAGGTCTTGGCGGGTGTCTTTACCGCCCCGCTCTGGATCATGCTGGCAACGCGCCTTGAGGGCGGGCGCATCGAGCCAGTGAGCGGAGCTTTGATCTTTTTGGGCTTTCTTGGCTGCCTCGCGGTGGTCCAGCCGCAGCCAAGGGCCATGGGATGGCTTGCTCTGGGGCCTTTGCTGGCGGGTTTCTTCTACGGAATGGGCGGCAAAGTCACCCGGCGCTGGACCGCCGAGGAGGACCCTTGGGTGCTTGTTGCGACATATCTGGCGATGATCGGGGCGTTGGGCGGGCTCGCGCTTTTGGTCTTTGATCTGGCGCATGACGATTATCTGACGCGCGGCTGGGCCCCGATGCCAGCCCATGTTGTTTTTTACTGTGCGTTGCAGGCTGCCGTGGCGCTGGTGGCGGTGGCGCTGCTCACCAAAGCCTATCAGATCGCGGCACCGGCTTTTGTGGGGGCGTTTGAATACACCGTCCTGATCGTGGCGGCGGGCGTTGGATATCTCGCTTGGGGGCACGGCTTGAACGGGCTCTCTGCCATCGGCATCGCGATGATCTTGGCCTCTGGTGCCGCGCTCGCTTGGTGGGGAGACCGGGCATGATCTATTCGCCCGAGCGCGGCTATCTTTTCATCCACATCCCCAAAACGGGGGGGACATCGCTCGCGCTTGCGCTGGAAGACCGCGCGAAAGCAGGCGATATCATGGCCGGTGATACGCCCAAAGCCATCAAGCGGCGCAAACGGCTCGAAGGGTTGCCCGCGCGCGGGCGGGTCTGGAAGCATTCGACCTTGAGCGATCTTGACGGCTGGCTGACCGATGAGCTTGCCTCACTCTACATCTTTACAATCGTGCGAAACCCCTGGGACCGCCTCGTCAGCTATTACTATTGGCTGCGTGCGCAAAACTGGGAGCATGAGGCCGTCACCCTCGCCAAAGCGCATGATTTCGCCGCGTTTCTGGCCGCACCGCATACGCGCGCGAGCATCGGCGGCGCGCCCTATGGCGCCTACATGACCGATGCGCAGGGCACCGAGCGCGCGTCACGGTATCTGCGTCTGGAATGCATCGATGAGGATCTTGGCGCGCTCGCGGAGGATCTGGGCCTAAAAATCCGCATGCCCCACGAAAACCGTTCAAGACGCCCGCAGGATTATCGAACGGCCTATTCAGAGGTGAGTCGCGGCATGGTTGAAGAGCTCTGCGCCGAAGACATCGCGCGCTTCGGCTATGACTTCGAGGCCGGTATTATACGCTGAAGCGGAAACAATCTGGGCATGCCGCAGGATTGGCACAGTTTTGCACATCTGTGCCGCAATATTGCCTTTTGCCGCCCCAATCTCTGACGCGCCTTCAGCGCCATGGTTAATCCGTGGTTAACGCGCTGCCGCAGCCACGCCGAGGACAACATGTTTTGAGGGATGCTTACATGTTTGACGCACTGAACACGGTCGATACCGGCCTTGACGAAATTCCGGGCGCAACGCGCCGCAATGGTCTTTTGCACGCGACACGCGTTGCCACGAAAGCGGGCTGGCGCGAAGTCGAAACGATTGCCGTGGGCGAGGAGGTTTTGACCTTCGATGACGGCTTTCAAACGGTGACTGCCATCACCCGCGCGGTAAACTGGCCAGATCATGAAACCTGCCCCGATCACGTCGCGCCTTTTGAAGTGCCTGCGGGGGTGTTGGGCAATCGAGAGCGGGTCTGGATGCTGCCCAATCAGCTCGTGGTTGTGGAAAGCGATCTCGCCGAGGATCTGACGGGAGACCCTTTCGCGCTTGTTCCCGTGGACGTGCTCGAAGGCTGGCGGGGGATCACGCGCGTTGAGCCGCGCGCGCCCCATCTCGTGGTGGTGCTGCACTTCGAGAAGGATCAGGTGATCTATGCGGGCGATGGCGCGCTGGTGCATATGCAGCGCGATCTGACGATGCTCGATCTCCTGCGCGACGATGCGGAAGAGGTCTATGGCATCTTTGACCGCGCGACAGCGCATATGATCGCCGATGCGCTCCGCGCCGAGGATCAGGGGCTCGCATTCGCGGCATGAAGCCTGCGCGCCGCGCTGCCCTTTTCATCCCGCCGAGCGATGGGGCCGTGCGATGATGCGCAAAAAAGAGCCCGCCCAGAGGAACGACTGGGCGGGCTTTTTTGTGTCTATGCGGATGCCGGTTTATTCGGCCGCGATTGCCGGTTGGAAGCGGCCATAGAAGCTCTCGTTGGCGGTGGCGAGTTCGCTCAAAAGGCTCGGTGTCGCGAAGCGGGGGCCGAACCGTTCGCTGAGCTCTGCTGAACGATCCGCCGCATAGGGCGCGCCGATCATATCGAGCCAGGAAAGCGGCCCACCGGACCAAGGCGCAAAGCCCCAGCCCAAAATCGCGCCAACATCGCCTTCGCGGATATCCATCAGCACGTCTTCTTCGAGCGCGCGCACGGCTTCGAGAGACTGGATCATCAAGAGCCGGTGCTGGACGTCAATGAGATCAGGCTGGTCTTCGGCCACGGGATACCGCGCCGCCAGACCCTGCCAGAGGCCCTGGCGTTTGCCCTTGTCGTCATATTCGTAGAAACCTGCATTGGCTTTGCGTCCCAGACGGCCCTCGCCATGCATCCAGAAAAGGATCTCATCGACGGTTTCATCATATTCCGCGCCCATGGCCGCTTTCGTCGCCTTGGCGATTTTGACGCCGAGATCGATGGAGGTCTCATCGACGAGCTGAAGCGGCCCGAGCGGCATGCCCACGAGACGCGCGGCATTCTCGATCAGTGCTGGAGCGACACCCTCCATCACCATGCGCATGCCCTCGTTGATGTAAGGGATGATGCAGCGATTGGCGTAAAAGAACCGGGCATCGTTAACGACAATCGGTGTCTTTTTTATCTGGCGCACGAAATCGAGCGCCTTCGCCACGGCGCGGTCACCGGTTTCCTGGCCTTTGATGATTTCAACGAGCGCCATCTTCTCGACCGGTGAGAAGAAGTGGATACCGATAAACTGGTCAGGCTGATGAGAGGCTTTTGCAAGTTCGGTGATCGGGAGTGTCGACGTGTTTGTCGCAAAAATGCAATCTTTTCCGACGACTTTAAGGACATTCTTGGTCACTTCAGCCTTGACGCCCATGTCTTCAAACACCGCTTCCACGATCAGATCAGCGCCTTGGAGCGCGCTGTAATCGGTTGTCGCGGTGATCAAACCGAGGGCTGCGGCTTTCTTCTCTTCGGTGATCTTTTTGCGCCGCACGCCCTTTGTGAAATAGTCCTCGACATAGGCTTTGCCTTTGTCGGCGCTTTCCTGCGCCTGATCAATCAGCACGACCTCGATACCCGCTTGCGCGGAGACCAGCGCGATGCCTGCGCCCATCATGCCCGCGCCCATAACGCCGAGCTTTTTGACCTTCTGGTCAGGGGCATCGGGGCGCACCGCGCCTTTCTCCAGCGCTTCCTTGTTGATGAACAAAGAGCGGATCATGGCGCTTGAGGACGGGTTCATCAGGATATTCGTGAACCAGCGCGCCTCGATCTTGAGCGCGGTATCAAAGGGCACCATGGCCCCTTCATAGACCGCCGAGAGGAGAGCCTTCGCCGCCGGATAAACCCCGTTTGTATTGCCATTCACCATGGCAGACGCTCCCACGAAGGTCATGAAACCTGCCGGGTGATAGGGCGCGCCACCGGGATATTTATAGCCCTTTTCATCCCAGGGTTTAACGATCTTGGGCGCGCTCAGAACCCACGCGCGCGCGGCTTCTACCGGGTCGTCCACGACCTCGTCGATGAGCCCCGTGGCCTTGGCTTGCTGGGGCGAATGCATCTTGCCTTGAAGCAGGATCGGCGAGCCCGCCATGGGCCCGAGCTTCCAGCTCACGCGCGTTGTGCCACCCGCGCCGGGGAAAATGCCGACCATGATCTCGGGCAGTCCGATTTTGGCCTTTGGGTTGTCGGCGCAAAAGATGCGATGCGTGGCGAGCGGCAGTTCAAGCCCGATGCCGAGCGCTGTGCCGGGGAGGGCAGCCGCGATCGGCTTGCCGCCTTTGTTCGTTTTGGGCTCCATGCCCGCGCGTTCGATTTTGCGCAGCAGGCGGTGAATATCCATGATGCCGCTGAAAAGGCCCTCGGCCGGGTTGTCGCCCGCCATCTCTTTCATCTTGGCGATGATGTTGAGGTCCATTCCCCCCGCGAAGGAGCCTTCTTTGCCCGAGGTGATGACAGCGCCCTTGATGGCCTCATCGCTGAGCACTTGGTCGATCAGAGCTTCTAGATCGAGGAAACCTTGCTCGTTCATCACGTTCATGGACTTGCCCTGAGTGTCCCATGTGATGATGGCGACGCCGTCTTCGCCCACATTCATTGTGAAGTCAGTCATGTTCTTTTCTCCCTTCACACGCGTTCCAGAACGGTCGCCGCGCCCATGCCCGAGGCCACACAGAGCGTGGCGAGGCCCAGCTCTTTGTCCTGGCGTTCAAGCTCGTCGAGGAGCGTCCCGATGATGATGGCACCCGTGGCGCCCAGAGGGTGGCCCATGGCGATGGCCCCGCCATTGACGTTGACCTTGCCGTGATCCGCGCCGAAGGCCTGCATGAAGCGCAGCACCACCGAAGAGAACGCTTCATTCACTTCGAATAGGTCGAAGTCAGAAATCTTGAGGCCCGTTTCTGCCATCATCTTCTCGGTAACGGGGACAGGGCCTGTGAGATTGATCGTCGGGTCAGAGCCGATCTTGGCGGTGTATTTGATCTTGGCCCGGGGCGTCAGGCCCCATGTCTCGCCGAACTCCTTGGAGCCAACGAGAACGGCAGCTGAGCCGTCAACGATGCCCGATGAATTGCCCGCATGATGAACATGATGGACCCGTTCGAGATGCGGATATTTCATCAGCGCGACTTTATCGAACCCGGGCATCACCTCGCCCTGATCCTTGAACGCGGCTTTGAGCGCGCCCAGCGATTGCATATCGGTGCCGCGGCGGATGTATTCATCCTCCGCCAGGATCGGCAGGCCATTCTGGTCGCGCACGGTGAGGATTGATTTCTCAAAGCGGTTCTCGTCCCAGGCCCTTGCGGCGCGGGTCTGGCTTTCAACCGCGAATTCATCGGCGTCATCGCGGGAAAATCCGTATTCGGTGGCGATGAGGTCTGCGCCAATGCCCTGCGGCACAAAATATTGCTCCATGGCGAGGCTGGGATCAGCCGCGATCGCGGCCCCGTCCGCGCCCATGGGAACACGGCCCATCATCTCGACACCGCCCGCGATATAGGCCTCTCCCGCACCGCCGCGGACCTGGTTGGCGGCGAGATTTACCGCCTCCATGCCAGATGCGCAGAACCGGTTGATCGAAAGGCCGGGGATGCTCTCGTCGAGGTCCGAGCCAAGGACTGCCGTCCGTGCGAGACAGCCGCCCTGCTCCATCACCTGTGTGACATTGCCCCAGATGACGTCTTCGACGGCGTGGCCTTGAAGCCCGTTGCGCTCTTTGATGGCGTTGAGCATCTGGATCGAGAGGCGGGCGCTCGTGACTTCGTGGAGCGCGCCATCCTTGCGGCCTTTCCCGCGCGGAGAGCGCACGGCGTCGTAGATGTAGGCGTCTTTCATTTTCTTTTCCTCATCAGGCGCGGTCAGCGGGGCTGCCGGGCATCAGGTCGTAAGGGTGTTTCCAGCCTGGCACTGCGCTCAGCCGTGTGAGCCAGGCGTCGATATGGGGCCAATCCTTGCGCTCAAAGCCGAAGGGTTCTGGATAATAGAGGTATGCGCAGCAAGAGATATCGGCCACCGTGACGTCGCGACCGACGATCCAGTCGCGGCCCTCGAGGTGTCCGTCAAGGACAGCATACGCCGCTCGAAGCCGGGCGTGCATGAAAGCGATGACCTCCGCGGGGCGCTTGGCCGCCGGGAGGAAGTTCATGAGAAAGCGCGTCATGCCTGCCTGCGAAGAAAGCTTGTGGTTATCCCAAAGCACCCAGCGCAAGACCTCGTAGCGCTCAGCGGGGGCACCGCCGAGCTCGCCTGTCTTATCCACGACCCATTGCTGGATCACGCCCGATTGCGTGAGCGTGGCTTCCTGCGTGATGAGAACGGGGGCCTCGCCCATCGGGTTTATTTGCGTGCGGAAATCGTCGGAGCGGGTCGCGCCATTGAAAAAATCGACCTTCACGGGCTCCCAATCCACGCCGCCCAATTCCAGCGCCAGCGCGGCTTTGTAAGAATTCCCGCTCTCTCCGAAGCAGTGTAGCTTGACTGTCATGTCCCCCTCCCAGTGGCTCACGGTAGACCCGGGGGTTTCACACCCCCGGACCCCCGTGGAGTTATTTTGGAAAAATGAAGTTAAGGGTTTGTTCACCAGGATCAGCCAAGGTCAACGCGCGGTACAGGCTGGAGAGTCGATGACCGTGAAAGGTGAAGCTCTGTCCTTCGTGATGCGCCTTGGTTAGGTCACGGGCGCCCCAGCGGAGGACAGAGTGCATCATCGTCTTCATTTTTCCATAAAAACTCCCGCCGGAGGCAGCTCCGGCCTGGCGTGAAAGCGCGGCGCTCCCAGTAGAGCGCCGCGCCATGCGTCTAGAAATTCGCGGCTTTCAGGGCCATGACCGGCTCACCGCCTGACTGGATCCGCGCGAGATGGGTCGCCGTCATCTTGAGCGGGCGCGCCATGTAATAGCGACCGGTGGCGAGCTTTGTTTCATAAAACGCTCGGTCGGATGCGCCGCCCTCAAGCGCGGCGTGGCTCGCCTTGGCCATGCGCGCCCACATCAGGACGAGCGCGACATGGCCGAAGAGGTGCATGAAATCATAGCTGCCCGAAAGCGCGTTACTCGGGGCCTTCATGCCCTCTTGCATGAAATACATCCCCGCCGCCTGAAGGTCTTTTGAGGCCGCCTTCAGCGGGTCGAGAAAGTCGCGCTTGAGCTCTTCATGCGCCTCGTTCTCTTTGATGAAGGTTTTGACCATCTCAAAGAAAGCCATGACAGTCTTTCCGCCATTGAGACCAAGCTTGCGCCCCACGAGATCGAGCGCCTGAACGCCGTTGGTGCCCTCATAGATCATGGTGATGCGGGCGTCGCGCACAAATTGCTCAAGGCCCCATTCCCGGGTGAAGCCGGAGCCGCCCAGCGTCTGCTGCGCGTTCACGCAGGTCTCGAAGCCCTTGTCGGTCAGGAAGCCTTTGATGACGGGTGTCAAAAGGCTCATCATGTCTTCGGCGTCCTGATCTTGAAGACGGTGCGCGCGGTCAAGCATCGTTGAGCCCCAATAGGTCAGCGCGCGCGCGCCTTCCACGAAGCTCTTTTGATCAATCAGGTTGCGGCGCACATCGGGGTGGACGATGATCGGATCGGCGGCCTTGTCGGGGGCCTCGGCCCCTGTGACCGCGCGGCCCTGGATGCGATCACGCGCGAAGCCCAGCGCGTTTTGATAGGCGATCTCGCCCTGGGCATACCCCTGAAGGCCCACGCCAAGCCGCGCCTCGTTCATCATGATGAACATTGCGCGCATCCCTTTGTGAGCTTCCCCGATGAGATAGCCCGTCGCGCCGTCATAATTCATCACGC
>JBCCTH010000110.1:0-9342 GCA_039198835.1 Pseudomonadota bacterium
CTAGAGCCTGAGGAAACGGCGCTCATCGAGCTTGGCTTCGATCTAAGGTGGCCCGAAGGCATGGGGCTCGACTGGCGGCCGTAAAACAGTGAGCCTGAAAAGCATGAGCCCCGGCACAAGGCCGAGGCTCATAGCTTATTGTCCGTCTTTGGGCGCGGACCCTTAGTGTTGGCTACAAAAGGAATAATAGCACACATTAACCAAAAGTCAGAATCTTTCTGCTCTCAACACCTGCGCATCGGTGATGCAAACCACGCCGATCTGCCGTTCGACGACGGTAAACGCCGCGTCAAGCAACGCATCGAGCCGTTCCGGGCGGATGATACACACGAATTGCACCATCCCCGAGCGCCCGATCTGGCCCTCCCGGCTCCAGGATCCGGAGCGACCCGCACCGCCCAAAACCGGAAGAATCGTATAGCCTTGGATGTCCGCGCCCTCGAAGGCCTCTCGCAATCGCCGCTCCATCGGGGCCTCGATTGTGATCTCAACACGTTTGGCGGGGTGTGTTTGCATATTTGCCTAGCCTCCGGTGATGGCGCTCGCGACGCCGAGATAAAGCGGGATGCCGATGATGAGATTGAACGGAAACGTGATGCCCAGTGAGAGCGTCAGATAGATGGCAGGCTTGGCCTCGGGCAGAGCAACGCGCATGGCCGCAGGGACGGCGATATAAGAGGCGGACGCCGAAAGCGTCATCAAAAGCGCGATCCCGCCAGTGCTCAGACCCACAAGAAGGCCCGCGCCCAAGCCAAAAAGCGCCCCGATGGGCGGCATGAGAAACCCGAAGACAATCGTTCCAGCGCTCAAAGCGCCCCGCGTTTCCCGAAGGCCGCGCCCGGCAATGAGGCCCATATCCAACAGAAAGAGGCAAAGAACGCCCTGGAACGGGGCAACGATGAAGCTCGCGATCAGATCAAGGCCATCACTCCCCGTCAAAAGGCCGATAAAGAAGCTCCCCACCAGAAGAACGATGGACCCGTTGAGCAAAATCTCACGCAAAAGCCCCGCATCCATGCCGCCTTTGCTGTCACTGCCGCTGCGCGAGGCGAGCCAAAGCGCTGAAAGGATCGCGGGAGCTTCCATGATGGCGGCAGTGGCCACCATGAAGCCCTCGGCCGCAAGCCCGGCGGCATCGATCACGGAGGAAGAGGCGACGAAGGTGACAATCGAGATCGAGCCATAATGGCCTGCGACCGCCGCAGCGTTGAGCGCATCAAGATCGCTGAGAACACGCAACAGGGCGAACGCGACGAAGGGGATAAGCGCCGACAGAGCGAAACCTGCTGCGAGCGTTCCTAAAAGCTGGCCGTCAATCCCGTTTTCAGCCACCGCGACGCCGCCTTTGAAGCCTATGGCGAAAAGCAGATAGATCGACATCGCCTTGGCGGCGGCCTCGGGGATCGACAGATCAGACCGTGCCAGCGCGGCCCCGAGACCGAGAACAAAGCTCAAAATGATCGGCGACAGCAAATTCGCGATGGCGAGTTCAAACATGGGGCGCACTCTCTTCGTTCAGGTCCCTGCCCGGCTCAAAGCACGCGATGGTCAACGGCTCAAACAGGAAAGAACTCCTTCGACGACCCGTCAAAAGACAAAAGTTCTCCACTGGCGATATCGGTCCAAAGACCATGGATTTCGATATCCCCCGCATCCACCCCCGCCGCGACATAGGGAAAACTCAGCAAATTGCGGATCGACAGACGCACCGCTTCTAGTTCGAGCGCGCGGGTCCTCGCGGCCTCGTCTTCGATATGAGCGACGCGGGCATGGCCTTCGCGCAGCATGTCGACCCACTTGCCGACAAAGCTGTGTTCGTCTTCAAGATGCGGCGCTTTGCCTTCACACATGTCGCGGCACCCCGCCACACCACCGCATTGCGAATGGCCCATGACGATGATGTGCGGAACCTTCAGCACGGTGACCGCATATTCGATGACCGCCGATGTCGCCTGCTGGCCGGCTCCCGCCGTGTAGGGCGGGACCAGATTGGCGATGTTGCGATGCACAAAGAAATCCCCGTGGGCAGCGCCAAAAATCGACAGCCCGTTTACCCGGCTATCGCAGCATGAGATGAGCAGGGCGCGCGGTGTTTGGCCGACCTCGGCAAGCTCTTTATACCGTGCCGCGTTGATCGCCAGAGTGGTCTCTGTCCAGCTGCGATAGCGGTCAACGAGGTCTGGGGGGAGAGGCTGTGCGCGATGCATGGCGGGCGGTGATCGTCTGTCTTATCTGGCTTTTATCCGTCGGCTTGCATCAAATGCAGTTGAAAGCCAAGCCGCAAGATTACCTTTCGTTAGGATCCACGGCGCATATCAAAGCGCGTCGTGGGGGCGATGAGCGAAGGGTGAACCCTATGGAGAACGTCACTGTCCTGGCGCAAGACGAGGCTGTGCAAATGGACGAGCGCGCGCTGAGCGCCCTGGCCGATCAACTCGGAGAGGCCGGTGCCGAGGGCATCATCAGCCGCGCGATGGAAGAGCTTGCCAACAGGCTCTCGCTCATCGAACGCTGTTATTATCAGGAAGATGTCGAGACGCTTTGGAAAGCGTCCAAAGGCTTGATAGGGATAGCCGAGCAAATCGGGCTCACATCCCTTGCGGAAAGCGCGCGGGCCGTGGCCGATTGCGCGCGCAAGCCGGATCGAGTGGCGCTTGCGGCCGTGCTCAACCGCCTGATCCGCCTGGGCGACCGATCTCTCACTGCGGTCTGGGATCTTCCGGCATCGACAAATTACTGAACGCGCTCCAGGCTGGCGCGCGCGCCTGAGCTCGGTATGCTCGCTGCAATGCCAAAGGAAAAAAGCGAGCAATTCATGGCCCTCACCTTCGCTGCCGCAGACGACACCGCGACACCCCTGACACTGCTTGACCCTGCGACCTTCGAGGCATGGCGCGAAACCCTGCCCGCCCCGGCGCGGGCCTGGGTGGCCGCTCAGGGCTTTTCGGCGGCTGCGGGCCAGGCCATCGCCATCCCTTCCGACACCGGCATCGCGTCCGCGGCCCTGGGCCTCGGTAAGGAAGAGGCGCGCTTGCGCAAGCGAGATGGCGCGCTGGCCGGGCTCTCGCAGCTTCCCCGGGGCGTTTATAGGCTCGCCAACAGACCCGACGATATTGATCTCGATTACTTTTGCCTTGCCTGGCTGCTCGCGGCCTATCGCTTTGATCGATATGCCGAGCAATCCGCCCTTGGCGTCGATCTCATCGCGCCCCAGGGCATCGATGCGCACCGGATCGAAACGATTGCGGCGGGCGAAGCGCTCACGCGCGATCTTATCAACACGCCTGCATCCGATATGGGGCCGCATGAGCTTGAAGAGGCCACCCGCGCCCTGGCCGGCGAATTCGACGCCGATATCGAGGTCACAGCCGATGCCGCGCTCCTCGAAAGAAACTTCCCGATGATCCATGCCGTCGGTCGAGCCTCCGCGCGCCGCCCGAGGCTCATCGATATGAAATGGGGCAAAACCGGCCCGAGCCTGACACTCGTTGGCAAAGGTGTCTGCTTCGATACGGGCGGGCTCAACATCAAGCCGGGAGGCTCGATGGGCCTGATGAAGAAGGATATGGGCGGCGCTGCCAATGTGCTCGGCCTCGCGCGGATGATCATGGGGCTGGCCTTGCCGCTGCGTTTGCGCGTTTTGATCCCGGCGGTCGAAAACAGCATCGGCGACAGCGCGTTCAGGCCTCAAGACATTCTGACGAGCCGCAAGGGCCTCACGGTCGAGATCAACAACACCGACGCAGAAGGGCGGCTCGTTTTGGCCGATGCCCTGGCGCTGGCCGAAGAAAGCGCCCCCGATCTCTTGATCTCGATGGCAACGCTCACCGGCGCGGCGCGGGTGGCTGTCGGGCCCGACATCGCACCCTTTTTTACCGATCATGGAGACCTCGCGCAGGCCATCGAAGCGGCTGGAAAAGCCGCTCAAGACCCGGTTTGGCGCTTACCACTCCACCCGGCCTATGAGGCAATGATCGAGCCGGGGATCGCGGATCTCGACAATGCGCCATCGGGCGGCTTTGCGGGCGCGATCACGGCGGCGCTCTTCCTGCGCCGTTTCGCCAGCGATGCACCGCGTTATGCACATTTTGATATCTATGGCTGGCAACCAAGCGCGGCCCCCTCGCGCCCGCGCGGCGGCGTGGGCCAGGGCACGCGCGCTCTTCTGGCCGCGCTCCCCGCCCTTCTCAAGCTGTGAGCGTGAACGACCGTCGCACGTGGCCCGCAAATGGGCGGGTCGCGCATCCGAGCCTTGCGGGCCAAACCGATATCCCGCTCGCCGCGGAGGTCGTGCGCTGCCGCGTCTGCGTGCCGGTCGCCGATCTCCGCGCCACGCCCGCAGGCGCGCGGGACACGCAACTCAGATATGGAGAGATCTTCGAGGCACTCGAATTCCATGACGGATGGGTTTTTGGCCAGGGGGCGCAGGACGGATATGTCGGCTATCTCGATGCAGCGGCCTGCACGCCGCAAACGCGGGGGGAAGGGGCTCCGACGCACCGCGTCACCCTCGCCCGCGCACATCTCTACGACGCGCCCGATATCAAGGCCCGAGAGACGCTGGCCTTGCCGCGCGGCGCGCTTTTGAGGCTTTCAGACCCACGCGCCGGGTTTTGGCGCAATGGGGCGGGCGGCTGGATCGCCGCGCAGCAGGTCAGCCCGCTGGCCTCTCATGCGGAAGACTGGGTCAGTGCCGCCGAAGCCTATCTCGGCGTGCCCTATCTCTGGGGCGGGTCCACACCCTTTGGGATCGATTGTTCGGGGCTCGTGCAGGCTGCATTCCATGAGGCGGGCCTGCCTTGCCCCCGCGACAGCGATCAACAGCGCGCCGCGTTCCCTGAAGCGCAAGGCGCGCCCGCGCGCGGCGATCTGGTTTTTTGGGCGGGTCATGTGGGGATCATGACATCTGCTGAAACACTCCTTCATGCCAATGCCCACCACATGCGCGTCGCGTGCGAACCATTTGCAGAAGCATGCGCCCGGATTGGCGCGCGTGAATTCGGCGCGATCGTGAAAAGAGCGCGGCCCGCGCTCTTGCAGGGGGTCAGAGAACGGCCCGGATGAGCTTGCGTTCGAGAACACGCAGCACGCTCTTGAGATCATGGCCGCGCTTGAGCACCTGACCCTCAGCACCGATCACGGCATACATCCCCTGCCGCCCGCGCAGCTTCGGGCGCTTCTCGATCCGGTAAAGCGGCATTTCAGCGGTGCGCCGAAAGACCGAAAAGACCGCGACATCGCGCAGCGTCGAGATGCCATAATCACGCCATTCTCCGGCGGCGACCATGCGCCCGTAAAGCGACAAAATCAAACTGAGCTCGCTGCGGTGAAAGGCGACTTGCTCGGGGAGGCGGAAAGGGGCGGGCTGGGCTGTCATTCCGACACCCTTGCCGCCATGGGCCACGAAATCAAGCCTGCCGAATTCCTGCCGTGAAATCGTCCGCGAAGTTCCTTTTGAACGTCGCGCCTGTGCCTTTTGAGGCGGCGAAACAGAGGATGCAACGCAAGGCACCCTGGGAGGCCGTTTATTTGCCCCCACCCAACGCGGTGTCTCAGGGTGTCCTTGCCTGCGCCTTTCCGAAGAAAATTGTGATCGCACTTTGAGCGACGAGGGGGCCCGCCCGCCTCCCCCTCACCCTTACGGGTTCGGCCATCGGTGGCGCGCGCTGCGCGCGCGGGGGTCTGACCTGCGGCGGCCCGGCGCATATCAGGCGAATTGCCCGTGGCAAAACCAGCCGCCCGATTGCGCCCCGCCATGGGCGAAATAGAGCCAGAGCCGCTCTCCCTCTTTCGTGGTCACATGCCAGTAGTCGCGGGTCCCGGTGCGCCAGGGGCGTTCATCAAGCCACCATTCAGGCGCGATGCGCTCGGGGCCGCGCGCGGAGGCTGTCTCAAACCACCGCCCCCGCCATTTGAAGCGAACGGGCACATAGGGCTCCTCGGGGGCATCAACGATCTCGACAGGAAAGAGCGTGAGCGGGCGGGGGGGATGATCGCGGGGCCATTCATCGGCGGCGGGCGCGAAGGCGGCGACGAGTGTCTGAGCGGCTTTTTCGGGAATATGCGAGGCGCAGGGATGGCGGCGTGTCACCGCCTCAAGGCCGATCCGCGCGCCCAAGCGCCCGATGAGATCATCGATCTCGGCAGAGCTTTGACCCAGAGCCGAGCCCGGGCCCAGAGCTTTGGCATCGGCATCAGGCGTTGCGGCACCGCCCGCGGAACCCTGCCCGCCACCCGCCGCCGCAACATGGCGCTGCTGTTCAGGGTGGACAGCCTCATGGGCGCTGGCGATGAGGCGCAACATATCGATCCCGAACCCCGCATCGATCTCGGGGATTTTCATCCAGATAAGTGGTCGCATCCGATCAACGAGGGCGGAGGGCCGGGCGAGCCCCACCTCAACCGCCTGCGAGGTTCCATCGGCGCGGTAGGCCTCAAGCCGGAGCCGCCGCGCGCCACGACCGGCCTCCGCCAGCCGCGCCGCCAAAGCTGGCAGCATCCGGTCAACCGCCGCTTCGACATCGGTTTCAAGCCCGATGGGCTCGGGCAAGGTGAGGCGGCATGAGAAAAGCCGGGGCGCACGCGCGGGGCTGATCGGCTCGCCCAAGAGGCCCAAGGCCTGATCAAGCCTGCGCCCCAGCTCTTGCCCATACCGCCGCACCAGAGGCGCGCGGGGCTGGCCGAGCACATCCTCGATCCGCCTCAGACCCACGCGATTGAGCTCGGTGACGGTCGTCTCCTCAAGGCGCAAAGCAGCCACCGGAAGGCTCGCAATGGCCTGCCGCGTCTTTCCCGGCGCGGCGATGCGGGCCTGGCGCGCGCGAAGCGGCACCACCTTCGGCGCTGCGCCTCCCTTTTCCCAGTTGCGGCGCTTGACGCTGCCCCTTTTGACGGCGCGCGCCCGGGTGGCATAGGCCTCCTGATCGATGGCGTCGCTTGAGCGTGTCAAACCCGGCCCTTGGCCCGCATAGCGCGCCAGCGCCCAGGCCGCGCCGGGCGTATCGGCGACCCCCAGTTGCACGGTGAGACCAAAGCGCGCGCAATCCATCTCGATCATCTCCGCAACCCCCGTCTCACCGCCAAAGAGATGGGCTGAACCGGTGAGATCGAGGAAGAGGCCCGCCGTGCCGCACCCACTCACCCAGGGAGAAAACTTGCCGGCCCACCGGCGCAGATGCCCGAGAAAGACCTCCTCAGCGGGGGGATTTTCGCGCTCTGTGAGAAGCTCGGGGCACATCGCGAACGCATCGCGCAACGGCTGTCCGGCATTGAGACCGGCATTTGAGGCCTCCTCTGACAGCGAAACGAGCAGCTGAAGATTGCCGCTCTCGCGCACGACAGCCAAAGGCGCGGTGATCCGGCCCCGCGCCCGGCGCAATATCTGCTCGGCGGCGAGGCGCGGGAACCAAAGCGCGAGAATACGGCGCGGTTTATCGAAGGCGAGCGTCTCGGCCATGGGCAGCAACCGGGCTCCTATCAGCGAAGATGTTCTATCTTCGTTCTTCTATATCGATTCGCGAGAAGGAGGCGAGAGGGCCGCGATCAGACGCCGCGCCCAGCCAGAACGATCCCGTGCTCGGCGCTGTGAACCTGCCAACCGCCCTCCCAAAGCCGGTAAAGCGCTGTCTGGAGCGCATCCACCTGCCCGCCAAACATGGCCCCGGTGATCCAATCATGAAGGTGATAGAAATTCCCTCCGGCCGCATAAAGCGGTTCGGTCAAAAAGAGGTCGGCGGCGATGGCCGGGCTCGAAGCGGCGGTCTCCTCTCCATAGCGGGGATGATCGACGAGATCACCGATGCTCTCAGAGGCCATGAGGGAGGCCAGGCCTTCTTCGGTCTCGCGATCAACGACAAAGACAGTGTCGCGCTTGAATGCGCGCGTGGCGCCAAGCGTCTCGATCAAATCGAAGAGAGCAGGCAGCGCGGCCCGCGCCCGCGCCTCCGACATTCGGGCAGGACCGCGCGAGAGATATGCGCCAAGGCGGCGCGCCATCCTCGCGCCCTCTAGAAAAAGCGCAAAGCACCGCGCGCGGGTCTCAAGGGTTGCATGCGCCAGACCGAAAATCAGGCGGAAGTCACTGCCCATGTCGTCAGGAACGGGAGAAGGACGCGCGAATTACTCGCGCCCTTTGAGCGTTGCATCTTCGTCAAAGAGATCATGCCAGTGAAGCTGCCATGCGCGGAGCTGCTCTTTCAACGCGGCGCTCCGCTAGCCGCAGAAAACGCGTGTCACCGTTTCACTTTCATCGAGCGCGATGTTGAGACGCGTGGCACTGAAATCAGTGGTGACTGCCATACCCGGGCGAATGACGCGCACCGGCCCGAGAATGCGCACGCGCAAAAGCTCGCTATGGCTCATGCCAACGAGGCGCTGGAATTCATCGGCCCGACAGCTCGTGCTGACTTCGCGCGGCTCGGTCCTCGTGAGCATGATCGGCTCCCCGTCAGGCCGGGGAGCAGGGCGCGGGGCGCACGCAGAAAGAAGTGCGGCACCCAGCAAGACAAAAGAGACAAATCGAAACATAGGCGAAGTTTCAACCAAGTGCCGGGCCTGCGCAAGAGCATTGCAATGCAATCCGTACTGAGCCACGCTCAAAAGAAAACTTGGGAGATCAGCCAAATGCGCACACGTGCCGCAGTAGCCATAGCCGCAGGAAAACCTCTCGACGTCATCGACGTCAATCTCGATGGGCCCAAGGCGGGCGAGGTTCTCGTTGAGATCAAAGCAACGGGCATCTGCCACACCGATGAATTCACTTTGTCAGGGGCTGATCCCGAGGGGATGTTCCCCGCCATTCTCGGCCATGAAGGGGCGGGGGTTGTTGCCGATGTCGGGCCGGGGGTGACATCACTTAAGCCCGGTGATCATGTGATCCCGCTCTACACGCCCGAATGCCGGGAATGCGATTATTGCCTCAATCCCAAAACCAACCTTTGCCAATCGATCAGAACAACGCAGGGCGCGGGTGTCATGCCCGATGGCACCTCGCGCTTCTCGACCCTCGATGGCGATCCCATTCTCCATTACATGGGGTGCTCGACTTTTTCGAACCACACGGTTTTGCCCGAGATCGCCCTGGCGAAGGTCCGCAAGGACGCGCCCTTCGACAAGATCTGCTACATCGGCTGCGGGGTCACCACGGGCATCGGCGCGGTGATGAACACCGCCAAGGTCGAGATCGGCTCGCGCTGCGTTGTCTTCGGGCTTGGCGGCATCGGGCTCAATGTGATCCAGGGGCTCCGGCTCGCGGGAGCGGATCAGATCGTTGGTGTTGATCTCAATCCATCAAAAGTGCCGATGGCCGAACGCTTCGGGATGACCGATTTTGTGAACCCGGGC
>JBCCTH010000111.1:0-9304 GCA_039198835.1 Pseudomonadota bacterium
CTTGCATCTATGCCTTTAGCGGCCAGAAGACGCAGCGATTGCGGATGCACGCGGCCAGCGGGCTTTGAGCCCGCCGAAAAGCTTGTCACCGCGCCGTTCGAGCGTGTCTTCAAAATGTATTCAAGGAGGATGGAGCGGGCCGAGTTACCGGTGCAGAGGACGAGGATGTTCATGCGAGGGCCGTTAGGCCCCGAATGTAACGGGAATGTGACGCTCGGACGGGCTGGGGAGGAGCCGAGCCGGGGCTGCGATCAATAAAACCGCAGTCCCGGGCCTGACCCGTGACCTCGCGCTTGGCCTTGGCCGAGAAACAAGGGGTCTCGCGGCCGGGGAGCGCGCCGCTAGGCTAGTCTTCGTACCACCAGACGTCAGGCTGAAAGCCGATCCAATCCCCGTACATCGGCAATTGCGCAGGAAACTTGAGCTCTTTGGCATGGGCGATCCGACCGGTTGAGAAGTGCTGGATCGGGATCACATAGCGCCCGGCCATCAGGATCCGATCGAGCGCTTTGACGGCGGCGCGAAAATCATCCTGGCTCGGCGCGTTCAAAAACGCATTGATCATCGCCTCAGCCGCGGGGACATCCATGCCCATCAGATTGCGCGTGCCGGGCTCTGTGACGCCCGCCGCACCCCAATAGAGCAATTGCTCGTTACCCGGTGACAGCGAAACGCCCCGGCGGAAATAGGCCATGTCAAAGCTGTAATTGGTGACGCGCTCTTTGTGCTGTGCGCTATCGACTTTGTCGATCTGGGGCGAGATGCCCAGCCGCTTGAGCGCCTCGACATACATGTCGATCATCGTCTCGTTTTCTGTCGCGCCGACCTTGAGAAGGATGGTGAACTCAAAAGGCTCGCCAGCCGCGTTCTTGAGCGTGCCATCCTGGATCGTCCAGCCCGCTTCCTCCATGAGGGCTGTGGCGCGTGCGATGCCCGCGCGGTTGCGTTCGGAGCCGTCGGACGCCGGCAGGCTATAGCCTTCGAGCGCTCCAGGCAAAAGCTCGCCCGCGAAGGGTTCGAGCAATTCGCGAACCCGGCCTTCGGCTGGGCCGGTCTCCATCCCGAGCACCGAGCCGCCAAAATAGCTGACGATCCTGTCCTGGCGGCCGCCGGTCATGGTCTCGTTGATGAATTCGAAGTTGAACGCCTCGATCATCGCCTGCCGCACCCGCCAATCCGCGAAGACGCTTGAGCGGGTGTTCATCACAAAGCCCGTCATGCCCGAGGGCCGATCATTAGGGATCTCCGAGCGCACGACATCGCCGCGTGTCACAGCGGGGAAATCGAACGCGGTCGCCCATTTTTCTGCGTTGAACTCGCGATGCGTGGTGAGCTCTCCGGCTTTGAAGGCCTCAAACATCACCGACCCGTCCGCGTAGAACTCCATGCGGATCTCATCGAGATTGTTGGTGCCCCGCCGGAAGGGGATATCAGCGCCCCAGTAATCGGGGTTGCGCTTGAGGCTCACAAAGCGCCCGGCCTCCCAATCGTCGATCACGTAAGGCGCCGAGGAAATCGGCGGCTCAAGGCCCGATTCGGTAAAGTCGCGTCCGTCCCATTGCGCTTTTTTGAGGATCGGGCGCATCCCGGCGATGAGCGCGAGCTCGCGGTCTTCTACATTGAATGTGAAGCGGACAGACCTTGGCCCGGTTTGCTCCATCGTGTCGACCTTGGTCCAGAAGCTGGCATAGCGCGGGTGGCCGACCGTGCCCAGCGTCTCATAAGACCACATGACATCTTCGACCGTCACAGGGCTGCCATCTGAGAATCGGGCCTCCTCTCGGAGCGTGAATTCGACCCAGGAGCGATCTTCGGGCGTCTCAATCGATTCGGCGAGCACGCCATAAAGGGTAAACGGTTCGTCGTAAGACCGGCCCATCAGGCTCTCATGGGCGAGAAATCTCAACTGCCAGGGGACCGAGCCTTTTCGGATGTGGGGGTTGAGGCTGTCAGAGCTGCCGCCCTCGCCTTGGATGATGCGCCCGCCCTTGGGCGCATCGGGGTTGGCATAAGGGAGTGACACAAAATCCGGGGGCAGGGCGGGGTCTCCATACATAGCTATGCCATGCTGCGGGCCTGCATGGCCCTCAGCCCCTGCGAATCCCGGCGCGAGAGAGACCGCGCAAATGGCGGACAATGAGCGAAGTTTGGCGAAAAAATTTAGGCGCATGTCTGCAACGATCCCCGTGATGCCTTGTTTTGTTATCTCAGACGTTACGGGCGGCTTTAAGCGTTTTCAAACTTTTAGCTTTATATCGAGCGCAAGATTGCCTATACACAGGGCACTGCTCGATAGGTTTCTTGCCTGTATGAAACCTGCCTCAATGACTTAACGCCGGCCTTGTGCCGGCGTTTTTTTGTGTGGTGCTCCGCGCCCATGACCTGCGCCTAAATCCTAAGCGCGCCATCTTGTCCTGCCCGGCGACATGGGTCACTTTGCGAGCGCAGCATTGAGCGGCAGATCGGAGCAAACATGACACTCAAGGGCAAGACCGCCATCATCACCGGCTCAAATTCGGGCATCGGGCTCGGCATGGCGTGGCGTTTGGCGCGGGAGGGGATGAATGTTGTCCTCAATTCCTACACCGATCGCGCGGAAGACCATGCCATCGCCGCTGAGATCTCTCACGAAACGGGGACAGTGGCGCGCTATATCCAGGCGGATCTCTCAAAGGGCGATGAGGCGCGGGCACTCGTGGCAAAGGCGGGCGTCTGCGATGTTCTCATCAACAATGCGGGCATTCAGCATGTCGCCCCGATCGATGAGTTTCCCGTGGGCAAATGGGACGCGATCATCGCGATCATGCTGACATCGGCCTTCCATACGACCGCCGCCGCGCTCCCCATGATGCGTGAAAAGGGTTGGGGGCGGATCATCAATGTAGCCTCCGCCCATGGCCTGACGGCATCGCCTTACAAGTCAGCTTATGTATCAGCCAAACACGGTGTCGTGGGCATGACCAAGGTCGTGGCCCTTGAGACCGCCAAAGAGCCGATCACCGCCAACGCGATCTGCCCCGGCTATGTGAAAACGCCTCTGGTGGAAGCGCAGATCCCCGATACGGCCAAGAAATATGGGATGAGCGAAGAAGAGGTGATCGAGAAGGTCTTGCTTGAACGCCAGCCCTCAAAGGAATTCGCCACGACAGATCAGCTCGGCGGCGTGGCTGCGTTTCTTTGCAGCGATGACGCGGCCCAGATCACCGGCACGACAATAAGCGTTGATGGCGGTTGGACGGCTTTGTGAGGGAGCGCGTCTCATGCGCATAAATCTGGCGTTACAGGGCGGAGGCGCGCACGGATCGTTCACCTGGGGCGTTCTCGACCGTTTGCTCGAAGAGCCAGACCTCGAGATCGCCGCCATTTCAGGCACGTCGGCAGGCGCGCTCAACGGCGCTGCGCTCAAATCAGGGCTGGTCCGCGGCGGGCATGAGGCTGCGCGCGAAAGCCTTTCATGGCTTTGGGAGCAGGTCGGCGCCATCAACGACGATCGATTTGCGGCCTGGATGGCCCCATTTTCGCCCGGGCTCGTGAGCAAGAGCATCGAGTATTCGCTGCCTTACACGCTGACCGATATGACCTCGCGGATGATGTCGCCCTATATCTATGGTGATCTTTTCCAGAACCCGCTCGCGCGCATCGTTGATCGCTTCTCGTTTGAGGCCGTCTGCGCCAGAGCCGGGCCAGAGCTCTTTATCTGCGCGACGAATGTGCGCACGGGTAAGATCCGGGTGTTTTCCGGCGATCAGATTAATACCGACGCGATCCTGGCCTCTGCCTGCTTGCCGACGCTTTTTCAGGCCGTCGAGATCCGTGATCCAAAGACGCGCCGCCTCGAAGCCTATTGGGATGGCGGCTATACAGGCAACCCTGCGCTCTTTCCGCTTTTCGCGCCAGAGCTCCCCGATGACCTGGTGATCGTCAACATCAACCCGCTCGTGCGCGAGGAACTGCCCAAAAGCCCTCAAGAGATCCAGAACCGGATCAACGAGATTAGTTTCAATTCCTCGCTTTTGCGAGAATTGCGGGCGATCTCATTTGTTCAGCGCCTGATTTCAGATGAAAAGATGCCAAGCGGGGCGATGAAGGACGTCAAGGTCCATATGATCGCCGATGATGATCTGATGACAGAGCTTTCGGTGGCTACGAAGATCGTCCCCTCGCCGATCATCCTTGGCAAACTCAAGGAAGCCGGTCGCGCCGCCGCACAGGCCTTCTTGCGCAATGACGCGCCCAAACTGGGGAAAGAAAGCAGCGTCGATCTCGGAGCGATGTTTAGCTAAACGAGCCTGAGCCGTTTACTCCGCGGCCCGTACCGGTTTTTGCGGCTTCGGCTCAGCGTCGACCCCGCCTTTCCCGTTGGGGTAAACGAGGCCCGCCGATATCACGAGCTTGGCGGCGTCTTCGACGCTCATATCGAGCTCAATGATGTCCGAGCGGGGGAAAAAGAGCAAAAAGCCCGATGTTGGGTTGGGCGTCGTGGGCACGAAGACCGAGATGAGATCGCTGTCTTCTTGGTTGTTCTTTGCGATCTCGCCCTTGGCATCAGTGGAGATAAACCCGATTGCCCAGATGCCGCGCCGGGGATATTCGATCATGCAGGCGCGTTCAAAGCTCGTATCTTCCTGATTAAAAACAGTCTCGGCGATCTGTTTCACTCCGCCATAGATCGACCGAACGACAGGAATGCCCTCGACAACGCTTTCGGCCCAACGCAGAAGTGAGCGACCGATAAAGCCTTTCGCGATCCAGCCGACAAGAACGGTGAAGATCAAAAAGATGATCACACCCACGCCCCGGATCGATGTGGGCGTGAAGCTCGGATCAATTTCGCCCTCAATGCCCAGAAGCTCTCTGACCCAAGGGCCAAGAAGGCGGCGCAGCAAGATATCTGGCGTCCAGCCATCGGGGATGAGCGGCAGAACGAAGCCGTCAATCCAGCCCACGACTGACCAGATCAACCAAATGGTCAGCCCGATGGGCGCGATCACGACGAGGCCGGTGAGAAAATTCGCGCGCATTCCGGCGAACCGGCCAGCGCGGCGTTTTTTGGGGATATCTTCGAAAGGCTTTGCCATGACTGCGGAATTCTGTTCGGACGTCTTCAATCTATGCGGATCGGCGGGTCATCACAACATCGTCTCCTTGAGCGCGGTCAATTGGCGCGCAATCTGGGCGGCAAGCTCTGCATTGTTGCGCACCAGGGCAATATTTGCCTCAAGCGAGGCGCCCTGGGTCAGCTCAAAAAGCCGCGCGAGCAAAAATGGGGTGACATCTTTTCCGGTGATCGCGCGGCCTTCGGCGTCTGCGAGCGCTTGATCAATCAATGGCGTGATCCGCTCGAGCGGGATTTCGGCCTCAAGCGGGATCGGATTGGCGATGAGCTGCCCGCCGGGGAGCGCAAGCGCGCGCCGCATGACATGGGCGCGCGCGATCTCAAGCGGCGATGTTGCGCTGAGCGGCGCATCAAGGCCTGATTGCCGCGACCAGAACGCGGGGAAGGCGCTTTGCCCATACGCGATCACGGGCACGCCGAGGGTTTCAAGATATTCGAGCGTCTTCGGGAGATCGAGAATGGCCTTTGCGCCCGCCGCGACGACCGTAACCGGGGTTTGCGCGAGCTCGGGCAAATCGGCTGAGATATCAAAGCTGGCTTCCGCGCCGCGATGCACGCCGCCGATCCCGCCGGTTGCGAACACCTCGATCCCCGCGAGGCGCGCGCCAATCATGGTGGCGGCCACGGTCGGGGCCCCGGTCAGCCCATTTGCCATGGCAAAGGCCATGTCAGCGCGCGAAAGCTTGAGCGCGTCTTGGCGCTGGGCCAGGGCAAGAAGCGTATCACCGTTGAGCCCAATGGCGAGCGCGCCGTCGATCACGGCGATTGTCGCAGGCGTGGCGCCTGCCGCGCGGACGGTGTCTTCAACAAGGCAGGCCGTCTGATGGTTTTGCGGAAAGGGCATGCCGTGGGTGATGATCGTGCTTTCTAACGCAACGATGGGCGCGCCCGTCTTCCGCGCGCGCGCGACCTCTTCAGAAAGCGTCAGGCGCGGCGTCAAAACGGGCTCCCCCCAGAGACATATTTCGCCGCCGCCCGAAGGGCACGGGCGAGGGCTTCGTCGCGGCTCGCGCCATCGGCCTCAGCGGCGATATGGCCCGCCATGAAGGTGTCGCCGGCGCCGGTCACGCGGCTGACCAGAACGGCCGGCGGAGCGCGCACAATCTCGCCTTTCGGATCATCGCCGCTGCGGGCATCGGCGGCGTCTTGGCCGCCATCTGTGACGATGGCACGCGACGCGCCCCGTTCAACGAGCGCGCGGGCTGCTTCGCGCGAGGTGTCGAACTCGCTCTTACACAAGATGCCCGCTTCTTCTTTGTTGACATAGAGCGTCGCCCGGGGCCGCCGCAGAAACGGCAGGAGACGTTCGGCTTTGCCGGGAGAGGCGGGCGCGACGCGCAGGTCAGCCTGGGCCAGAATCGGCGAGGTCGCGCATTCGGCAAGGAGCGCGAGGGTCAGATTGCCATCGAGCGCAACGATCCCCTCGAAGGGCGCGGTCTCAGAGCCGAGCCTGCCATCGGCCAAAGCGCGCAAGATCTTTGAGCCCGCCGCTTCGAGCGAATGGGCATCGGCGATGGCTGCGACAAGCCCGTTTGCGCCCTCGATGGCCATGTAGCGGTCTGTGGGCAGATCGGCTGAGCGATAGGTGAATTCAGTGATGAGCCCCAGATCGGCGAGGCGCGCCATGAGCTCCTCGCCTTCGGCATCGCGCCCGACCACCGAAAGGAGCGCGGTTTTAAGCCCGAAGCCCTGGAGCGCCATGGCGATGTTGAGCGCCACGCCACCGGGCAGGCGGGTGATGCGGCCCGGCACATCCGAGCCCACACGCATGGAGGATGCCGAGCGACCGACGATATCCCACAAGACAGCACCGATACAGATACTGTCAGGTGCCGAAGGGGGCGCGGGATCAGGGGCGGCAGGAGCGCGTGTCATGACGCCAAAGCCCTTAAGGAGCCCCGTACGCCAAAGCAAGACGCACCGATTTCGCTAGGGTATCGCAAGCGACCGGCGTAGGCTTCCGGGATTGAAGCAAGCCAGTTTCGGATTAACGCCATGCCCAAGCAACACGCCGCCTTCAAACCCAATATTTGGGCGCGCTACCGCCTGAAGGCCAGGCGTTATCCGCTTCATTCCTTCCATCCAAAGCAGATGCCCGGTTGGGTCGGCCTGGCGCAGCTGGGCTATGGCGGCAACCAGCTTTGGCAGTTCTTCCCTGCCTCCGACGGCACGTATTACATCGTCGATGCCAATGAAGGGAAATTCTGCGATATCCAATGGCGCGGCTTTGTCTCTGTCATCAAGCTCGAGCCCTATATGGGCATCAATCAGCCTGACTATGACAAGCATCAGAAAATGCGCCTGCTTCCCGGGAAGGGCGGCAAGGTGTTCTTCGAAACCTATGGCGCGACAGCGGTCAGGCCGGAGGTCTGGTCAGTGGAATGGCTCCCAAAACAGCCTGCGCCGCGATCAGAGATCTACAGATGGGGCAAAGCCGATTGGCACCCAAGGCGCGGCGGCACGCAGGAGTTTTTGCCCGAGATCGTCGATGTTCGCGACCCCGGTCTCAAAAAAGGCACGCATGAGCCTTTCAACATCGGGCCCCTTCCGAAGATCGATTTCGATAATGTCCCGGAGCAAGGCGAGGAAGTGTTGATCGGGCAGACGCCGATCCCGTTTTACCTCGTGACCGATGTCGACGGGCGCTTCCGCGACCCCAAGATCCAGATCCGGGAAGCGCCTTGGTATGTTCTCACCCGCACGCAGCGCTATCGCCTGGTCGACAAGTTCCGCCATGAAGGCCCGGCGCGCGAAGAGACGATCCGATATTTCAGCGGCGTGAAGAAGGAGGAAAGCCAGGTCTTTGAAGCCACGACGAACCTATCCTTCGCTGCGAAGCTGTCTTTGCTGATCAAGACGGTCACGATCCCGCTCGAATTCGGGCTCAAACAATCGCTCAAAGTGACGACAACGCGCACGCGCTCGGAGGTTAGCGAAGAAGAGCGCACGACCAAGATCCGCTATGAGGAGGCCCCGCCGGGCAAGCCGGTTATGTATGCCACCTACATCATCGATGATATCTACACTCTGCGCCGCTACACCTCTGATCTGAACGCCGCGAAAGTGCGCAGTTGGGTTGTCGTACCTGACCGGCGGATCTTTACGACCGCCTATAACGGCCAGACCCACGCCGAGATCTCACCAACCCACGAAGAATAAGGCTTGCAAGGCCGCGCGCGAGCTTTTATGCGCGCAGCACTTCACAGGCGGGGCTTTTGGGCCGTTCGGGGAGACATCCCGCACGGTCCGCCGGTTGGGCAACAGCCCGTCGTCCCGCCGAGGTCAGAAACCGGAAAGGATATTGCATGGCTCTTCCTGAGTTCAACATGCGCCAGCTTTTGGAAGCGGGCGTTCACTTTGGCCACCAGACGCAACGCTGGAACCCGCGCATGGCGGATTTCATCTACGGCGAGCGCAACGGCATTCACATCATGGATCTCACCCAGACGGTGCCGATGCTCGATGCCGCTCTTCAGGTGATCCGCGAAACCGTCGCCAAGGGTGGGCGCGTGCTGTTCGTGGGAACCAAGCGTCAGGCGCAAATGCCTGTGGCCGAGGCCGCGGAGAAATGCGCGCAATACTACATGAACCATCGCTGGCTCGGTGGCACGCTCACGAACTGGAAGACGGTTTCACAATCGATCAACCGCCTGCGGGCCATTGATGAAAAGATGGAAACCGGCGCGGAAGGCCTCACCAAGAAAGAGCGCCTGGGTATGGAGCGCGAGCAAGGCAAGCTCCAGGCTTCGCTGGGCGGTATCCGCGAGATGGGGGGTGTCCCCGATTTGCTCTTCGTGATCGACGTCAATAAAGAAGACCTGGCCATTGCCGAAGCAAAGAAGCTGGGCATTCCAGTCGTTGCAGTCGTAGATACGAATTGTTCGCCCGATGGCGTTGATTACATCATTCCCGGGAACGATGACGCCGCGCGCGCCATCGCGCTTTACTGTGATCTGGCCGCGCGCGCAGCCCTTGACGGGATGACCGCGCAAATGGGCGCGGCGGGCATCGATCTGGGTGAGATGGAAGAGGGCCTCGGCGAGGAAACGCTCGAAGCCGCTCCAGAGGCCACCCAAGAGACCGAGGCGCCCGTCGAAGGCTAGTTTCACAAAATTGACCGGTGCCGCGCCTAAAAGCGCGGCGCAACACTTGCGAGCAAGAGGATAGGCAGATGGCAATCACCGCTGC
>JBCCTH010000112.1:0-9121 GCA_039198835.1 Pseudomonadota bacterium
GCGCGGCATTTGCCTCCGCCACCGCCTCAAGCTCGCTCTTGGTCATGAATCTGCGCGCCTTGGGGTCGGCGCCCCAAATCAGGTTCCAGCGAGGGTGGATATAGGCGATTTGATCGGTCATCTCGTAGTTTATCCAATCCTGATCGGCATATTGGAGTTGATGCTTGTCAACAAAAGCGCTCGATGCCTCAAGCGAGGTCAAGAAATCGAAATTGGCGTGGGTGCGAAGGATCTCCGTATCAAAGAGCAGAACGCCGGTATTGATATATCTGTCCATGTCCATGAGCTCGCCACGGCGCGCATCGCTCTCATGATGCCACACCGCGCGCCGCCGCAGGAGCTTGCGCCGCAATCTGCGCCATTTGCCTCGCGCCGTCGCGCGCCGCAGAGAATAATCAAGCACGCCACCAAAGGCCTTGCCGCCCAAGGGCTGCTCGAAAAGCGGCGAGAGCGACGAGAGGACAAGCGTATCCCCATCGAGATAAAGCCACTTCCCCCTCAAAATGCGCAAAAGCAGAAGCCGCGCGAAGGTTGCGGCCGTCAAAGGCGCGGGCGGGGTGAAATTAAAGAGCTCTTCGGGCAAGGCCTCGAGAAGAATTTTGCAGTCGGGGAAGGCTGCGCGCAGTTTTGCGACGCGCGCGCCGAAATCGCCCATCTCCCCCAGCGTGTAGAACCTTAGCTCACTGACATTGCCGTTCTTCAGTGTCGAATAGGCCGACACCAGGGTGCAATCCGCAAAGCCCGCGTCAAAGGAATAGCAAATGCGTGCGGCTACGGGCGGTTTTGGCATCGCCGCTGCCTCAGCGCGCCTTGCGCAGCGCGCGGCACCTGCTAGCCTCGCGGCAAATTTTGGAGGTTGCGTATGAAGCTTGCCGCGCTCGCATTGGCTCTTTTCCCGGTGGTGGTGAACGCCGCCACGTGTATTACAGATAAGGGCAGTTTCAACGCCTATAAACAGCGCTTTGCCGCCGATGCACAAGCAGCTGGGATTGGCGGGGCTGGCATGCAAGCGCTGGCCTCGGCGCGGATGTCAGACATTACCTGGCGTTTTGAGAGCCGCCCTTCGAGCCAGACCGGCACGCTCCAAGGCGATCCGGCGCAGTTTTTGGCGAAACGCTCGGGCACGTCGGCGCAAGACTTTGTCCAACTTGCCAAAAACCGGATCGCGCGCAACCCCAACACCTTCGCCGCCATCGAGCGTCGTTTCGGGGTCCCGGCGTCGATTTTAGCGACAATCTGGGGCCTGGAGACCTCTTTTGGCGGCTATCTGGGCCGTTCGCCCATCGTTGGCGCGGCTGTGACGCTCTCATCTTACTGTCGCCGCCATCCGCGCTTTGAGCCCCATGCGCTCGCGGCCCTCACGCTCGTTGACCGGGGCCTGATCACAGCGAATACGCAGGGCGGCCCTTCGGGCGAGCTGGGGCACATGCAGTTTTTGTCAGGCAACTGGATCGCGTTTGGGGTCGACGCCAATGGCGATGGTCGGGCAGACCCATACGACCCCGTCGATGCGCTGGCCTCGGCGGCCAATATGCTCGCCCGGAATGGTTGGCGCGCGGGCCAGCCGTTTCAGCCCGGCACCGCGAATTTCGAGGTCTTGAGCGCCTGGAACGATAGCGGCAATTACCAGCGCGCGATTGCATATTCCGCAGGCCTCATTGATCGCTAGATCGCGCCTTTTGCGCGCAATTGAGCGGCGTCGCTCGCATCAAAGCCCAACTCGCTCAGAATCCTGTCGGTATCCGCGCCCAAAGCGGGCACTGGGCCGAGATTTTCGGCGCTCGATCCCGGTGGCGCGAGCGCGGGGAGCGGGCCCGCGCTCGTTTGCGTTTCGCCCCATTTGCCCCGCGCGGCGAGCTGGGGATGCGCCCAGAGATCGGCCATATCACGCAGTTTTGCATAGCCGATCTTGGCGCGTTCGAGCCGCGCCTGCATTTCCGCGCCGGTGAGCGATTTCAGGATGCGTTCGATCACGGGCAAGATCTCGCCGCGCCGCGCGCTGCGTTCGACAATAGAGGCAAGCTCGGTATCTTCGGCCCAATCCGCCCGCTGCAAGACGACGCGTGCAAAACTCTGCCATTCGCGGGCGTTTTGCACACCAAGCAGGATCACCTCGCCGTCGGCGGCCTCAAACGGGCCATAGGGCAGAATATAGGCGTGGCTCGCGGCGGTGCGGGCCGGCGGCGGCGCGCCATCCATGGCGTAATAGAGCGGGTGGCCTGTCCATTCCGCGAGCGCTTCGAGCATCGAGATGTCGAGGTGGCTCCCCTCTCCTGTCCTGCCGTGCGTGATAAGCGCCGCCAAGATGCCCGAATAGGCATACATGGCCGCGGCTATATCAGCGATGGCGATGCCCGCTTTCGCCGGGTTCTCTTCGGTGCCCGTAATCGAAAGAAACCCGGCTTCGGCCTCGATGAGAAGGTCATAGGCCTTTCGGTGCGCATAAGGGCCATCGCTGCCATAGCCTGAGATTTCTGCAAAAATGATCGCGGGGTTGCGCGCTTTGAGCGCCTCCCAGGTGATCCCCAGCCGGGCCGCCGCGCCGGGCGCGAGGTTTTGCACGATCACGTCGGCTTGATCCAACAAGCGCGAGAGCACTTCTGGCGCTGCCTTAACATCGAGAGTGAAGCTCTCCTTGCCGCGATTGACCCAAACGAAATGCGAGGAAAGGCCGCGGGCGCGCGTATCGTAGCCGCGCGCGAAATCGCCCGATCCGGGCCGCTCGATCTTGATGACGCGCGCGCCGAGATCGGCGAGCTGGCGCGTGCAGAACGGCGCGGCGATGGCATGTTCAAGCGAGACGACTGTGATCCCGTCGAGCGGTTTCATCGCCACACGCGCGAGGCCCGATTGTTTTCGCCCACATTCATCGCCAGCCTCCGCGCGCCAAGCCCGTCAATCCGCTGGTACCTGCGGCCGGATTCGAACCGGCACGGCACTAAGGCCTAGGGATTTTAAGTCCCCTGTGTCTACCATTCCACCACGCAGGCACGCTCACCTGCGTTAAAGCTCCTCGCCGAGGGGCTCAACCAAAAGTGCGCGTTCAGACAGCCATGGATTAAGCCGAACGGCTTTTCGCAACGGTTCTTGGGCGGCCTGGCTTTCGCCGAGGTTGATGAGCGTGAGCGCCTTGCCGGTAAGAATGCCCGTGTGACGCGGCGAGCGGCTTTCGGCCGCGTTGAGCAGCGTGAGCGCATCGGCGAACTCGAATTGCAGATAATGCACAAAAGCGCGCTGATTGTAGCCTTCGGCATAATCGGGGCAATAGGCGATCAGCGCGTCGAGCTGCTGGGCCGCAAAGCCAAAATCACCCAGGCGGAGCGCTTCCATGCCGTCATCAAGCAGGCCTTGCGCGCGCATGTCTGGCGCGTCGGTCCAAAGTTGCCAGAGCTCGCGGTTGAGCGGTGCGACCCCTGCGGGCGAGGGCAATGATTTAATCTGCGCGTAAAGCGCTGTCTCGGCGTCGATGATGTTTTTGTTGGCCGGGCAAGATTGCGCCCAAACCGGTGAAGCAAAGAGCAAGAAGATGAGATAGCGCATGCGCAAAGGGTGAGGCTTGCGGGCGCGAGGTCAAGTGGGGTTGACGGCGCGCGCGCGCCGCGCCCATCTGGGCCCATGTTTCCCATTCGCGATCACAACCCATCTGACAAGGTGCCCTATGTCACCTACGGGCTTCTGGCGGCCAATGCTGTCGTTTTTCTGCTTTATCTCCCGCTTTTCGGCGATGAAGACCGGCTCTTCTTTTTCTTTCAGGAGTATGGCCTCGTGCCGCGCGATTTCACATCGGGCGAGAACCTCTCTGGCGTATTCACGTCGATGTTTCTCCACGGTGGTTGGATGCATATCGCGGGCAACCTGCTCTTTCTGTGGATTTTCGGCGACAACATGGAAGATGCGTTCGGCCATGTGGGATTTTTGATCTTTTATCTCGCGAGCGGCGTCGCCGCAGGGATCGCGCAGGTGGCCGTTGACCCGAGTTCGGGGGTGCCGATGGTGGGGGCGTCGGGTGCCATCGCGGGCGTGATGGGCGGCTATCTCCTGCTATATCCGCGCGCCAAGATCGACATTTTGCTCATTCTCATCATTATATTCCGGATCATTCCGATCCCCGCCTGGGTGATGCTGGGCCTTTGGTTCGGCTTTCAGATCATCGCAGGTGTGGCCGATCAGGCGGCAGGCGGGGGCGTGGCCTATTGGGCCCATGCCGGCGGCTTCGTTGCGGGGATGATCTTTACGCTCCCGCTTTGGATGCGCAGCGCGGGCAAGCCCTTTGAAGCGGTCGACGGCCATCCACCGCATCCCGACGCGGAGTATCGCCTTGCACGGCCCGGCGTGCCGCGCGCCGGACGCGTGCGCAAAACCAAACCCTCCCCCTGGGATAAAAGATGAGCACGCGCGCGCGTTGCCATTGCGGCGCTGTGGAGCTCGAGTTGCTGAGCTTGGCGCCGCTCAGCAGCGCGCGGCGCTGCGATTGCAGCTTTTGCAAGCGACGCCAGGCGGCAAATGTCAGTGTGCCGCTCGCTGATCTGCGCGTCATAAGCGGGCAGGATGCACTCTCCTGCTATCAATGGGGCACGGGCACCGCGCGGCACTATTTCTGTTCCCGCTGCGGCATCTATACCCACCATCAAAGGCGATCACGACCCGATGAATACGGCGTCAACATCTATTGCATCGACGGCGTCGCGCCGTCTGACCACGAGCCGCTGGGTTGGAATGATGGCGTCAACTACGCGCTGAACGAAGATTAGCGCGCGCCCCGGATCACTTTTGAAAAGTTGGGGAAAATCGGGTCATTCGCGCAGATCACCGCGCCATCTTCAAAGATGCCGCCGCCGGGGGCGAGCGGCTCCACGAAGCCGCCGGCCTCCCGCACGAGGATGAGGCCCGCGGCGAGATCCCAGGGGTTGAGCCCGCGCTCCCAAAAGCCGTCATACCGGCCCGCGGCCACGTAAGCGAGATCGAGCGCCGCCGCGCCCCAGCGCCGCACACCCGCCACAGCCGGAAGGAGCCGCGCGAGATCTTGCAGGGTCTCGGGCAGATCAGCGCGGCCCGCGAAGGGCAGCCCCGTGGCAAAGACGCAATCGATCATGGCGCGCCGCCCCGAGACACGCAGACGCTTATCATTCATGAAAGCGCCCAACCCCTTTTCGGCGAAAAACATCTCGTCCTTTGTCGGGTCATAGACGACGCCGGCCACAACCTGGCCTTTATGCTCGAGCGCGATCGAAACCGCCCAATGCGGCATACCATGGAGAAAATTGGTGGTGCCATCGAGCGGATCGACGATCCAGCGGCGGGTGGGATCTTCGCCCGGCTCTTCGCCGCCTTCTTCGGCGAGCCAGCCATAGGTCGGGCGGGAACGGCGCAATTCCTCGCGGATTATTTCTTCGGCACGGATATCAGCCCGCGAAACGAAATCGCCGGGCCCTTTTGTCGAAACCTGAAGCTGCTCGACCTCCATGAAATCCTTCGCGAGCGACCGCCCGGCCTTGCGCGCGGTGTTGATCATCACGGTGAGATTGGCTGAGCCCTGCATTATCTGCCTCCGGTCGGTGAGCGTTGCCCCTTAGCGGTGCCGGCGTCCGCTGCCAAGGGGCTAACTCCGCTGGAGCTTCACAGGTTCGCTGCGGGCGAGCTTGAGAAGATGGGCCATGAACGGTTTGACCGTATCATCGCTGCGCGTGGCGGCATAAAGCCTGCGTGTTATCCCGTGTTCGGTCAACGGGCGGGTCACGTAATCGGAGTTATAGCGAACCTCCCGCACGACCCAGTCAGGCAAGACGGCCACACCGCGATTGGAGGCCACGAGCAGCAGGATCACGGCGGTCAGCTCAACCTGACGGATCGCGCGGGGTTCGACCTTGGCGGGCATCAAAAGCTGAGAAAACACATCAAGGCGCGCGCGCTCCACCGGATAGGTGATCAGAAGCTCTTTGCGAAAGTCGGCCGCCTCCACATGCGCTTTTTGCGCGAGCGGATGGGCGGCAGAGGCCAGAAAGACCGCCTCATAATCAAACAGCGGGCTAAATGTGATCTCGTCGAGATCTTCTGGATCGGAAGACACCACAAGATCAACTTCTTCACGCCCCAGCGCAGCCATGGCATCGAATGCGAGACCGGGGCGGATATCGACATCGACATCGGGCCAGGCTTTGCGAAACGCCTCGAGCACGGGAAAGAGCCATTCAAAGCAGGCGTGACATTCGATGGCAATGTGAAGTCGCCCGGTCTTGCCCTGCTGAAGGCCGCGAAACTCTTCTTCGGTGGCGGCGATCTCAGGGAGAACTTTCTCGGCCAGCCTGAGAACGCGCATGCCCGCGGGCGAGAGCCTGAGCGGCTTGGTGCGCCTGACAAACAGATCGACGCCCACCTGCTCTTCGAGGCCCTTGATCTGATGCGAGAGCGCCGATTGGGTCAGATGAAGCATGTCTGCGGCGCGGGCGAGCCCACCGGCATCATGGATCATTTTCACAGCGCGCAGGTGTTTGAGATCAATATGCAAGTCGTGCTCATAAAGTTCTTCACGTTTATGAAATTGTATTGTGACGACCGCGGTGAGATCAAGGCATGATTGAAAGGACATTCCATGTCGCAGGCCACGCTCTCGTTTGAATTCTTCCCGCCGAAAGACCTTCCGGCCTCGTTCAAACTCTGGGAGACGGCGCAAGCGCTCATGCCCTACAGACCCAGACATGTCTCGGTGACTTATGGCGCGGGCGGCTCAACCCGCACGCTCACCCATGAGACGGTCGAGGCGCTGACGGCGCAGGGCGCGAATGTTGCAGCGCATCTGACCTGCGTGGGGGCCTCTCGCGAAGAAACGTTGAGCGTGGCCAAACGATATAGAGAAGCCGGGGTGAAAGAGGTGGTGGCGCTGCGCGGCGATGGCGCGCGGGCCGAGGATGGCTTTTCATCTTCGCTTGAGCTCGTCGAGGCGCTTTGCGCGGAGGGGCTTGGGGTCCATGTCGGGGCATATCCCGAGCCGCATCCTGAGAGCAAAGGGGCCATGGCCGATATCGAATGGTTGCGTGCAAAGTTTCAGGCGGGCGCCTCGATGGCGATGACGCAGTTCTTTTTCGAAGCTGACACCTTCCTGCGCTTTCGGGATGCCTGCGCTGCTGCGGGGATCACCCAACCGATAACGCCTGGCATCCTTCCGATCACGGATTGGAACCGAACAAAAAGCTTCGCCGCCCGCTGTGGCGCTGCCGTGCCCACGTCGCTCGACAATGCGTTTGCTGCCGCGCGGACGGAGGATCGGTGCGATCTGCTAGCACTCTGTGTCGCGACCGAGCTTTGCGACACGCTGCTCTCCGAAGGGGTGGAGCGGTTACACTTTTACACGCTGAACCGGGCGGAACTGACCGAGGATGTGCTGCAGGCCTTGGGATTGAGACCGGCACCGGCGCTGCGCAAGGTGGCCTAACGCTCTGCCTCAGCCATGGTCAGACTGATTTTACCCACTGCATCGATGCTGCCAGTTAGGACATCTCCCGGCACGACGGCGCCCACGCCGGCAGGCGTGCCGGTCATAATGACGTCGCCAGGCACCAGATGGTAGTAGTGGCTTAGGTCGCTGATGATCTCATCCAGCGACCAAACCAAATCCGACAAATGGGCCTCTTGCCGTGTTTCGCCATTGACGGCGAGGTGAATGCGCCGGCTTCCGATCTCAGTTACGGTGTCGGCAGGCATCAAGGGTGCCAGCACAGCGGCCTGTTCAAAATCCTTGCTCACATCCCATGGGCGTCGTTTGGACTTAGCCTTATCTTGCAAATCGCGCCGGGTCATATCTAGGCCGCATCCGTAGCCAAAGATATGTTTATGCGCCCCTTCGACCGGGACGCGAAAGGCCGCACTGCCAAGCGCGATCACCAACTCCATCTCATGGTGCAGGTTTTGCGTGCCAGGTGGAAAGGGCATGGTCGCCCCGCTCTGTACGACATGCGCGGGCGACTTCGTGAAATAAAACGGAGCTTCACGGTCCACTTCATTGCCCATTTCCGCGGCGTGGGCCGCGTAGTTGCGACCGACACAAAAGATGCGGTTGACCGGATAGACTGCGTCGCGCCCCTGCACCGGGATGTGCTTTGTCTCAGGCGGGGTGAAGAGATAGTCGGCCATGGCGTCCTCCATCGGTGTGTGTGGGGAGATGATGGGCAAACGCATGGTTCTGCAAGCCAAATACGTTAAGCTACGGAGGCCAAACGGCGGTTTGCCTGAGACTGGCTGGGGCTGGTTACGTCGACAGAGCGGCTTCAGACCGGTTTGCGCGCCACACCCATGTAGATGATGCCCGTCACCGGTAGCGCGCCAAAAACGAAGTCACCTTTCCCATTGATCCCACGTAGCCCAAGACCCGTCTCTGGCCCAGGGACCAAACCAACGCCCGTCATCGCGCGGCGGAGTTCACCGGGTTTGATGAACATGTCTGGGTCATGCGTGCCTTTCGGCAAAAGACCCAAAATGTCCTCGGCGACGGTGATCGTGGCCAATCGCGCGAGCGGATTTCGGTTGATCGTGTCATAGAGAAATACGCCGCCGGGCCGCAGCACGCGCAGAACTTCAGCCAACACTTGATCAAGATCGGCGACATGCTCCAGGACATCGACGCAAACAACCGCATCAAAAGCGGCATCGTCGTAAGGCAGCGCCTCGCCCACACCGACGTCGTAGCGAATGGTCTGATCCATCTGCGCAGCGCGCGCTTGGGCAGCCTCAATCGCTTGCGCAGCCGGGTCGATACCCGTCACTTGCGCGCCACGCAACGTGATTGCTTCAGCCATAAACCCGCCAGCGCAGCCGAGATCGAGCACGTCTTTACCTGGCCAATCAAAGTGTTTGTCAAACCAACCAAGCCGCCCCGGCACCATGTTCTTGAGCGTACGCACCCATCGGATGTCGTCAGACCACCAGGACGCGGCGACATCGTCATATATGGTGAGGTTGTTGCGGTCAGGATTGGACACCGGAACGCCTCTCTTCGCGGTGAGGGCCGGCGACTTAGGTGCGTGATCTCATAAAGCGATGGGCGAAGCGCCGCAGTATCCGGGTGTCACGGCGTGAAATGGACGAGACGATGTGGATCGCCCTTTTTTTGCCCAAGACCCAGAAGAAA
>JBCCTH010000113.1:0-9030 GCA_039198835.1 Pseudomonadota bacterium
CATGGAAAGCGAGGAAGAATAGCCTTCTGGTGCCGCCTCTTTCGTGGAGGCGGCCCAATCACACAAAGCCCATGAGCATGATGCCCGCCATGGCAACCATCGAAAGATCCTCGGTTAGCGTCACCGTGGACAGCGGCACAGAGAGGATCGACCCCATACAGGGGCAATCGATATCAAGCCCACGGCGGAGCGCGCTCAGCACGCCGAGCGTCCCGAATGAGAACACTGCGACTGTGGCCCATTGCGTCAGCGTTGGTGCGATCCCGCTGAGATAAGCGAGCCCGAGCCCAAGCTCGATAAAGGGGTAGATGAGCGCGTAATTCGGAAAGCGCCGCGCCAAAAGATCATACATCTTGAAGCCCCTCCGGAACCCCTTGAGATCAAAAATCTTGAGCAGCGCAAAGAAGATCAGAAACACGCCCATGAAAGCGGGCATCCAGGCCATGCCTTGGGCAGCGAGCGCAAACGCAGCAAGCACCGACACGCCCACCAGAGCGATCAGCGGCCAGTAATCGCCGATCGCTTTGCCCCTGCCATCTTCTCGAATGTGATATGTCGCCATGATCGCTCCTTATCCGGCTACGAGAGGCGCGGCACGGGGCCGGGCGTCAATCACCACGTTATTTGCAACCGATGCCATTGCCGTCCCCGTCAAGGCCATAGACATCCCCACCGACGACCTGCACAGGGCCGCGCATTTAGGCGGGGCCGTCCCCGCCGCCTTTCGCGCAATCAACGTCAGATACGAGGGGGACACAAGCCCCCGCATAGCTGGGATGGCGCACCCCTGCGCCACGGTGGGGAGAGCGTTTAGCGCGGCAGCCAAAGCCGCAAAGACGCCCAGAATAACATGACGCATGAGACCTCACGCACACTCAATCTTGTTTAACGAACGAGTAAGACATGGGCATGCGGGCATAGATACCAAGGATCGATCAGAAACCTTGAGCCTAAGCATCAACCGAATTGGCACGCTGCCTTATGGCCTCAGACGCCGCGATGTGTTTGGGTGCGCCAAAGGATCATGAGGCACCCAATGTCACTGCAATTTCTCATCACCGCCTTCGTCGTCGTCATCGCGCCGGGAACGGGCGTTATCTATACACTGGCCATCGGCCTTGGACGCGGCGCGCGCGCCTCGATCTGGGCTGCAATGGGATGCACCTTCGGGATTGTCCCGCATCTCTTTGCGGCCGCGCTCGGCCTTGCGGCGCTTCTTCACACGTCCGCGCTGGCTTTCCAGATCGTGAAATTCGCAGGTGTCGCCTATTTGCTCTTCCTGGCTTATCAGGCGCTGCGCGAAGGGGGCGCGCTTCAGATCAAACCCGATCCGAGCCCCGAAACCGGCATGCGCATCGCGCGGCGCGGAGCGCTGATCAACGTGCTCAATCCAAAACTCTCGATCTTTTTTCTCGCGCTCCTGCCGCCTTTCCTGAGCGGCAATCCCGCCACCGCGACGGCCGAGATGGCGGGGCTCGGCGCAGTCTTCATGGCGATGACCTTCGCGGTCTTCGTCATCTATGGCGTCTTCGCGGCGCGGGTGCGCACAGCGATCCTTGGCTCCGAGCGCGTGCTCACTTGGCTCAATCGCGGCTTCGCGGGCGTCTTCGCTCTCCTTGCGGGGCGTTTGGCGCTCGAACGCGCTTAAGAAAGGCGCGGCGGCGTCCCATGGTCATCGATGTTCCTCGTTCTGCGCTGGTTCTGGGTCTTGCTGGCGTTCTGCCCTTCCTTTGGGGCGCGCTTACAACGGTCCTCCCCGAGCTTGGCGCGGCGGCACTGCCGTTTCTGAACCCGCGTCTCATAGGGCCCTTCGTTCAGCTATGGTACGGCGCGATCATCTTGAGCTTCATGTCCGGCGTGCTTTGGGGCTTTGCAACGAAGGCCGGGGATTGGCAGGTTTGGGGGTATGCCCTTTCGACCCTGCCCGCCCTCTTTTGCTTTTTCTTCGTGGGAGCAGGCGCTGATAACTCGGCTGATATGCTCATCGTCGGGTTCGCGGGTCTTCTCGCGCTCGATTGGCTCTTTTACCGGCGCGGCCTGACGCCTGAATGGTGGATGCAACTGCGCGTCCTTTTGACCGCGCTCGTTGTGCTGGCGCTGACAGTGGGGCTTTTCGCTTGAGTGATCCTGAAACGCTAGAGGCCTATGCGGGCCGGGTTGATCAATATCTCGCGCTTGTAAAGCCTGAGCCAGCGGCTTCGCTCATCGCGTTCGCGGACGCCCTTCCCCCGGGCGGAAAGGTGCTCGATCTCGGATGTGGGCCGGGCCATGCCGCGCGCTATCTGGCGTCGCGCGGATTTGACACCCACGCCTGGGATCTCAGCCCAGAGATGATTGCGGCGGTGGGCGATGCACCCAGCCTTAAAGCGCGCGTCGCAGGCTTTGATGATCTCGTGAGCCAGGACGACTATGACGGCATCTTCGCGAGCTTTTCGCTTCTCCACGCACCGAAATCCGCGATGCCCCGTCACATGGCCTCGATTGGCGCGGCGCTCAAACCGGGCGGCATTTTTCATCTTGGGATGAAGCTCGGCGAAGGCGAAGAGCGCGACAGCATCGGGCGCTTCTACGCCTATTACACCCGCCATGAGCTTCTTGGCTTCCTTAAAGAGCAAGGCCTCCACCCCGTTTGGGAACGCGAGGGCGAAGAGAAAGGCCTTGCCGGAAAGACCGACCCTTTCCTCCTCATCCGGGCCGTCAAACATGGCTGACTATGTTGCCTACACCGATGGCGCGTGCAGCGGCAATCCCGGCCCTGGCGGATGGGGTGTCTTGCTCATCGCCAGAGACGGCGCGCAAGAGCTCAAACGCAAAGAGATGTCTGGCGGTGAGCCCCAGACAACCAACAACCGCATGGAGCTCATGGCAGCGATCACCGCGCTCGAAACGCTGGATCGCCCGACCAAGCTCACATTGGTGACCGATTCCTCCTATGTGAAAGACGGGATCACAAAATGGGTCTTTGGCTGGAAGAGGAACGGCTGGAAAAAGAAGGGCGGGCTCAAGAACGTCGAACTCTGGCAGCGCCTCGATGCCGCGCGCGAGCGCCATGATGTGACATGGGAATGGGTCAAGGGCCATGCCGGACATCCCGAGAACGAGCGCGCCGATGAGCTCGCGCGCGCTGGGATGGCCCCTTTCAAAAGCCCGCCCGCGGCATAGCGCCTCAGCGCGCGTGAGGCGAAAAAAGTAAGGCGCGGGCGCGCCCTTGAAGTCCATCCAACCCAAGAGAGACGCCGCATCGATGCGTGCGAAGACATCGTGGATGGGCTTATCGTCATAGCACATTGCCGCGTGAAGCCGCCCTCGAAAGCGGATCATGCGCAGGCGCGCCTTTGGCCGGGTGGTGAAGAAAACGGGCGCGACACATGGCATGACCCATCGCAACAGCCGGTCGCGCGCGGGCAAAGCCGTGATTAATCGGATCGGCATGAAGCGCGGATTGAGCGCGCGCTTGCCCCAAAAGGGCAAGTCATGGATCAGCGGAAAAGCAGCATCGGGCCCATCAAATCGCTTGCCGCGCCAATAACTCGCCCGCAAGAGCCCATCCATCGGGTGATCGCAGGTCACATCCGCGCCCGCCCAAGACCCCGTCAAATCATCGAGAGTGGCAGGTGGCAGGCGATCAAACCAAGAAGCCGCCTCACCCCCGGTCATGAGAGCCATTCGGGGAGCGCCGCGCCGCGCAGATAGTCTTTCGCAGCCATCGGGCGTTTCCCCGCGCGCTGGATCTCAATGAGCTCTATCGCGCCTGCGCCGCAAGCGACATGGGCACCGTCGAGCACCTGCCCGGGCGCGCCGCTCCCCTCGGCCATCTGACAGCGCAGGATCTTGAGCCGCTCGCCCTCCATCTCACACCACGCCCCGGGAAAGGGGGACAGGCCGCGAATGTGCCGGTCTACGTCGCGGGCCGGTTTTTCCCAGTCAATCCGGGCTTCGTTCTTCGTGATCTTCTCTGCGTAAGTGATGCCCGCCTCGGGCTGGGGCACTGCTTCGAGAGGCATTTGGGCAAGGGTTTCCACAATCATAGTCGCGCCCATGGCCGAAAGACGATCATGAAGATCGCCTGTTGTCTCGGACGGGCCGATCGCAGTCGCGCGCCGCATCAGAACGGGCCCAGTATCAAGCCCGGCTTCCATCTGCATAATGCAGATGCCGGTTTCCACGTCTCCAGCCATGATCGCCCTGTGGATCGGCGCGGCCCCCCGCCATCTCGGCAGAAGCGATGCATGAATGTTCAAGCACCCAAGCGCGGGCGCATCGAGGATCGGTTGAGGCAGGATCAGGCCGTAAGCGACAACCACGGCGGCCTCGACGCCAAGCTCGGCAAAGCGCGCCTGTTCACCTGCGTCACGAAGGCTTGCAGGATGACGGACCTTGAGCCCAAGCGCCCGCGCGCGACGCTCAACCGGCGTCGGGCGATCTTTCTTGCCGCGCCCGGCCGGGCGGGGCGGCTGACAATAGACACAAGCAATCTCATGACCCGCCGCCACCAACGCCTCAAGCACGGGGACAGAAAATTCAGGCGAGCCCATAAAGACAATTCGCATCAACGCCCCTTTCCGGCTTTCTTGATCAGCATCTGCCTCTTCACGCGGCTCAGCCGATCAAAATACATCTTGCCGTCAAGATGATCGATCTGATGCTGAACCGAGCGGGCCCATTGCAAGACCATCTCGCGCCGATCAACCTCGCCGCGCTCATTGATGAAGCGGATCGTCACAGCGCGCGGGCGGACGATCTTGGCAGAAACGCCGGGCAAGTTGGGCGATGCCTCTTCGCCTTGCGCGGTTTCAAGCGAGGCATGGAGGATCTCCGGGTTTGCCATTTTGATCGCCTGGCCCCGTTCGCGGCTGGCATCGACAACCGCCAGCCTGAGGGAGATGCCGATTTGTGGCGCGGCCAACCCGATCCCCGGCATCGCTTCCATGGTGTCGATCATGTCGCGCCAGATATCTTGAACCCCATCGGTGATCTCTGCCACCTCTTCGGCTTTTGTCCGCAAGGCCTTGGCGGGCCAAGGCAAGCATGCGCGCACACTCATGGCGCTTCCGGGTGATCGAGGATGAGACGCCCCTCCAGATGATCAATCTCATGTTGAATGACGACCGCCTCGGCACCCGAAAACGCGCTTTCGTGCGCGGCACCGTCAGCCCCTTGCCATGAAAGGCGTATCTGGGCCGGGCGGGTAAGGCGCCGGGGGAGCCCAGGTATCGATAAGCAGGCCTCCTCAAAAGGCGCGGTCTCCGCGCTCATGGAAACATAGACCGGGTTTACGAAGACCTGCGGTGTGGGCGCGCCGTCTTTCCAACCCATGTCGAGCACGAAAAGACGGGCATGAACGCCGATCTGCACCGCCGCAAGGCCACGGCCCTTGGCGGCATACATCGTCTCGAAAAGATCATCGACGACCCGCGCGAGCGCTGTGTCAAACGAAACCACCGGGGCGGAGACCAAGGAAAGGCGCGCATCGGGATGATAGACCAAAGGCCGGACCGCCATGCCTTCAGGCCCGCGCTTTCTCGCGCTTGAGCTTTTGCATCTTGCGCGTGATCATCTGGCGTTTGAGCGGCCCCAGGTAATCGATGAAAAGCTTGCCATCGAGATGGTCGATCTCATGCTGCACGCAAGTCGCCCATAGCCCGCTAAAATGCTCTTCATGGAGCGCGCCATCAAGGCCCAGCCAGCGCACATCGACCTCAGAAGGCCGTGCGACATCGGCGAATTGATCGGGGATCGAGAGACACCCCTCTTCATAAACGTTGAGATCCTCGGAGGACGAGATCACCTCAGGGTTGAACAAAACCATCGGCCTTGGCTCGGCATCCTCTTCTTTCTCGCAATCCATCACGATCATGCGCGCATTGACGCCGACTTGCGGAGCGGCAAGGCCGATCCCGGGGGCGTCATACATGGTTTCGAGCATGTCCTCGGCGAGCACGCGGAGCTTATCAGTGATTTCCGTCACTGGCTCGGCCACCTTTTTGAGCCTTGGATCGGGGTGAACGAGTATCGGTTTTATCGCCATAGGCCTCACATAATAGATGCCCCCCCTACCCGCAATCTGCCCCTTGCGGGCGCGCGCCATGGGGATAGGGTCCGCCCCAAAGGAGACAGCCATGAGTTTTGACCTCGAGATCGACAGGCGCGGCACCCATTGCGTCAAATGGGACATGATGGAAAAGATCTACGGCGTGCCGCTCGATGACGGGCTGGCGATGTGGGTGGCTGACATGGATTTCCGGCCGCCCGAAGTCATCCAGGATGCTTTGCGCGAGATGATCGATCATGGGATCTACGGGTATTTCGGCGATGACACGAAATATCTCGATGCGATCACCTGGTGGATGGGGCAGCGCCATGATTGGCATGTCGACCCCTCTTGGGTCTTCACGACCCACGGCCTCGTGAACGGCACTGCGATGTGCGTTGATACCTATAGCGCGCCGGGCGACGGGATCGTTCTTTTCACGCCTGTGTACCATGCCTTCGCGAAAGTGATCAAAGCAGCGGGGCGCGAGGTCGTTGAAATGCCGCTCGTCAATGAAGACGGGCGCTACAAGATGGATTTCGCGGCCTATGACGCGGCGATGACAGGGCGCGAGACCATGGTCATCCTGTGTTCGCCGCACAATCCCGGCGGGCGCGTCTGGACGCGTGAAGAGCTTGAAGGCGTCGCAGAATTCGCCCGAAAGCACGACTTGATCCTTGTCTCCGACGAAATCCACCACGATCTGACATTCGGGGCCAAGCACACGCCCATGGCCCATATCGAGGGTATCGAAGATCGGCTGGTGATGATGACGGCCACCACAAAGACATTCAACATCGCCGGGTCGCATTCGGGCAACGATATCATCGCCGACCCAGACTAGCGCCATAGGTTTGTCGCGCGGATGATGGCGCTTGGTCTGTCGCCGAACTCATTCGGCCTTTTCATGGCAACGGCGGCCTATAGCCCGGCGGGCGCGCAATGGGTCGATGGGCTTTGCGAATATCTTGATGGCAACCGCAAGCTCTTCGATGAGGGCGTGAATGCTATCCCCGGACTGAGTTCGATGCCGCTTGAGGCCACTTACCTCAGCTGGGTCGATTTCAGCGATACCGGCATGGCACGCGATGAATTCACCACGCGCGTCGAGAAAGAAGCGAAAATCGCCGTCAACCATGGCCCCACTTTCGGGAAAGGCGGCGAGACCTTCTTGCGCTTCAATATCGCAACGCCGCGCGCCCGGATTGAAGAGGCAGTCTCGCGGCTGCAAGCAGCTTTCGGCGATCTACAATAGCAGAGAAAGGGGCGGCCCCGTCAGGCGGGGTCCGGGCTTTGGAGCAACGCGATTGGCGCGTTTTCATCGCGCGCGAAATCGAGTGGTGCCCGATCATTGGCAGCGGTATTGCGCTTGAACTCGAAATGCCGCTCGCCGCCTTCTTCGGACGACGCGACGATCAACGCCTGATAGAGATGGCGCGGGCCGTCATAGACGTCCACGAGACCGCGCACGCCCGATGCATCTGCGCTATCAAGCGCGAAGCCGTTTTCCCACATGCGCAAAACCGAGAAATAAGCGTCGCCCGCCTCGACACGGAGCCTCGACCGGCGCTTTTGCTGTTTGGCCTGTGCAGCCTCCAAGCTCGCGCGCACCTCATCTGAAAGGTATGTCATGCCCTTCGCTCCCCGCAATGTCCCCGCTTAAATACTAAGCGCATTTGCCCCAAGGTCAGGCATAGTTGTAAAAACCATGCTATTTTAGGGCCACTTAAGGGCTATGATGCGGCTTTTTTGACACGCAGAATGTGTTCTTCATTGGGGTCATACAGCGCACTGTCCTTGAAATCGGTGACCGATGCCAAGGCGGGCCCCACGAGAATGAGCGCCGTGCGCGTGATCTTTGCCGCACGAACCTTGGCGCGAATGTCTGACAATGTCCCCCGAAGGACGATCTCGTCGGGCCAGGACGCGCGGTAGATCACCGCTACAGGGCAATCCGCGCCGTAATGCGGAATGAGCTGGCGCTCGATCTCGCGAAGATTGCGGATCGCGAGGTGAATGGCGAGCGTCGTCCTGGAGACGGCGAAATTCGTGAGCGTCTCGCCTTCAGGCATCCCGGTGGATTGCATCGACATGCGGGTAAGGACAATCGATTGCGCCACTTCCGGGATCGTCAGCTCTTGTTTGAGCGCGGCCGCAGCGGCCGTATAGGCCGGGACACCGGGAATGATCTCGAAGTCGATCCCGTCGCGATTAAGGAGCCTGATCTGCTCGGCGATTGCGCCATAAAGCGAAGGATCACCGGAATGAACGCGCGCGACATCTTCGCCCCTCTCCCGTGCCGCGCAAATCTCTGCATGGGTCTCGGCGAGTGTCATCGGGGCGGTATCCATCACTAAGGCACCCTCGGGCGCGCCGGCCACGACCTCGGCGGGAACAAGCGAACCCGCATAGAGACAGACCGGGCATTGCGCGATCCGCCGCGCTGCCTTCAGTGTAAGCAATTCGGGGTCGCCCGGCCCCGCGCCGATGAACCATACTTTCATGATGACCCCATGGGTTTTGACGCCGCCGCGCCGGTTTCTTGCGCCTCGGCCAGGTCGCCATCGATCTTGCGCGCATAGCCCCGCGGCGTGAACAGCCTCGGGCCTTCGCCAAGCTCGGCCAGACGAGATTGCGACGAGCCAATGAGCACCACCGTCAACATATCCACTTCATCGACATCGAGCGCATCGAGCCGCCGGTAAACCACCGCTTCTTCGGGGCGTCCAAGGGAGCTTGCGAGCATCACGGGCGTCTCGGCCGGGCGGTGCTTCAGGAGGATCTCGCGCGCCTCGGCAAGAAGCGTGCGGCGTCTTTTCGACACCGGATTGTAAACGCCCACTGCGATTCGTGCTTTAATGGCAAAGGGCGATGAATACGTGGACAAATACGATCTAAGTAGTCTGAAAGTCATCGGTTCGGTGGGTGAGCCGATCAATCAAGAAGCTTGGGAGTGGTACAATGAAAAAGTAGGCAAAGGCAATGCCCCAATTATTGAC
>JBCCTH010000114.1:0-8980 GCA_039198835.1 Pseudomonadota bacterium
CCGGCGGCATCTCAAAAGCGAAAGACGCTCTGGTGTATCTCGCGCTCATCAAAGAGGAATTGGGCTACCGCTGGCTCGACCCTGATCTCTTTCGCTTTGGCGCGTCATCGCTGCTCGGTGATATCGAACGGCAGCTCGAACATTTTGTGACGGGCGCTTATTCTGCCTCCTATCGCCACCCGATGGGCTAAGCGAAGATGCGAAATCTCTCTGCTGAAGTAAGAAGCCCAGTGCCCATACCGGGCCGCGCCCGACCCTCCCGCCGGGCGGGCGCACAGCATCCGCCGCTATATGAAGTGAACTACGGAACTGACGCGGGTCACTCGCTTCAACGAACCTATACACATGCCCTCCCAGGCTCGGGCGCGTCCCTTAGAGCTTTCTTCGGATATCAAACATGACCGTCAAAGAGATCTTCGACACGATGGATTACGGCCCGGCTCCCGAAAGCCGCGAAGAGGCGCTGAGTTGGCTCGTCGATCAAGGGTCGCGTTTCGGTCATTTCATCGACGGCGCTTTCACCGAACCCACCGATGATTTCGAAAGCAGGAACCCGGCCAACGGCACCGTTCTCGCCGCGCTCTCCCAAGCGACCCAAGCGGATATAGACCGCGCGCTCACAGCCGCCCGCAAGGCGCAACCGAGCTGGGCCAAGGATGGTCACAAGCGCGCCCGTATCCTTTATGCCCTCGCGCGTCTCATTCAGAAGAACGCGCGCCTCTTCGCCGTTCTGGAGACCCTCGACAACGGCAAACCCATCCGGGAAAGCCGCGACATCGATATCCCGCTCGTTCACCGCCATTTCTATTATCATGCGGGAATGGCGCAGCTTATGGCCTCGGAATTGCCCGAGCGTGAAGCGCTCGGCGTCTGCGGGCAGATTATCCCCTGGAACTTCCCGCTTCTCATGCTCGCCTGGAAGGTCGCGCCCGCCTTGGCGATGGGCAACACGGTTCTTCTCAAGCCCGCTGAATACACATCGCTCACCGCGCTCCTTTTCGCAGATATCTGCCAACAGGCGGGCCTGCCCAAAGGCGTTGTCAACATCGTGACGGGCGATGGCCGCGTCGGCGAGATGATCACCGCCGCGCAAGTCGATAAAATCGCCTTCACCGGCTCAACATCGGTGGGGCGCGCCATTCGCGAGGCAACCGCTGGGCGGGGCATCCCGCTGACGCTCGAGCTTGGCGGAAAGAGCCCCTACATCGTTTTTGACGATGCCGATCTCGACAGTGCCATCGAAGGCCTCGTCGATGCAATCTGGTTCAACCAGGGCCAGGTTTGCTGCGCGGGGTCACGTCTGTTGATCCAGGAAGGGATCGCCGAGAGCTTTTATGAGAAGTTACGCACCCGCATGTCCCGGCTCAGAGTTGGCGAGCCGATGGACAAATGCATCGATATCGGCACGCTTGTCGACCCGGCGCAGCTTGAAACCGTCAAGAGCATGGTCAACGCGAATAAAGAGGGGTCGGTCTTCCATCATCCCGGAGACCTGCCCGCCAATGGCTGTTATTATCCGCCCACGCTGATCACCGGCCTCTCAACGGCCTCACCGCTCATGCAGGAAGAGATTTTCGGCCCGGTTCTTGTGAGCACCACGTTCCGCACCCCCTCAGAGGCAGTGGCCATCGCCAACAACACCCGCTACGGCCTCGCCGCCACACTCTGGACAGAAAACATCAATCTGGCCCTCGATATCGCCCCAAAGCTCGCGGCCGGGGTCGTTTGGGTGAACGCGACAAATCTCTTCGATGCGGCCGCCGGGTTTGGCGGCGTCCGGGAATCGGGCTTTGGGCGCGAAGGCGGTTGGGAAGGTCTGAGGGCCTATACCAAAGCCGCGAAAGGCCCCAAAGCCGCCAAACCAATCGCGCCGCATCGGGGCGACGGCCCGCCCATGGATGCCATCGACAGAACGCCCAAGCTCTATATCGGAGGGAAACAAGCGCGGCCGGATGGCGGCTATTCCCGGCCGGTTTACGGCCCGCGCGGCGCATTGCTCGGGCAAGCGCCCATCGCCAACCGAAAAGATATCCGCAACGCCGTTGAAGCCGCCAAAAGCGCTAAATGGGCGGGTTTAAGCGCCCATGGACGGGCGCAGATCCTCTATTTCATGGCCGAAAACCTCGCCGCGCGAAAAACTGAATTCGCGCGCGGGATCGCCGCGATGACCGGCAAGCGCAGCACCATGAAAGAAGTTGATGCCGCGATCGAGGCGCTCTTCACGGCCGCGGCTTGGGCCGACAAGCTAGACGGCGCGGCAAAGCCCGTGCCGATGCGGGGCACCGCGCTCGCCATGCGCGAGCCGGTGGGCGCAATCGGCATCATCGCGCCCGATGAACATCCGCTCCTTGGCCTTCTCGCGCCCGCGGCCGCCGCGCTGGCCATGGGCAATACAGTGGTCGCGACTGCCTCGTTCCCTTATCCCTTGGCCGCGCTTGATCTCGTGCATCTGCTTGAAGCCTCCGACCTGCCCGCCGGAGCGTTCAACATCCTCATCGGCGACCCCGGAGAGCTTTCAGCGCCGCTGGCCGCGCATCTGGATCTCGACGCTCTGTGGTGTTTTGCACCGCGCGGATTAGCTGCGCGCATCGAGGCGGCATCAAGCGGCAATCTCAAGCGCACTTGGGTCAGCGAAAGCGCGCGCGACTGGGCCGCCCGCGATTTGCGCGAGGCGCTCGACAACGCCACAGAGATCAAGACGATCTGGATCCCCTACGGCGAAGGCTAAGGCAGGCGATCACTCGCCGTCAAAAAGCGGGTCTATCCTGCGTTCCTTGAAGCGGCGCAGGCGCACGGAAACGCCCCAGTAGATCGCGAACAAAACGAGTAACACGCCGATATTGAAATAAGGGATCAGCCGCACATCCGGCCCTTCGACCTGACGGATTGAAAGCGCGTTCGGGTAGATCGAAAAGATCTGATTGCGGATGCCGTAATGGCGCACGACGAACCATGCATCGTCAATGCGCTGCGCCGCTTGCGCGTCAGCCTGAAGATCCTGGCTGTTAACCTTGAAATAGGGCGGCCAGCCGAAATTCGTATCTTCGTTGCGATAGACACGCGTGCGCCCTTCGGCGGTCTGCGCGTTGATGAACCGCACATCGCGGTTCGTGACCGCATTGTTGTTCCCGCCATCGGCCTGGGCATAAAAAATCCGGTTCCATCCGGTGAAATCGGTGCGTATCTCATTGGTGCCGTTGACGCGCACGATATCGCGCTGCGGAAGCGTGTAATAGAGAAATCCCGCCACGAGGGCGAACAAGAAAATCCGGATCGTCCAACGCAGATATTGCATCGCGGGCCTCACATGAAGTTTTGCACGTAAAGCATGATGCCGATGAATCCGAGGAATGCCAGAGGCAAGACGTAGACAAGCAGGATCAGGCGGCGTTTGAGCGAGCGGTCGTATTTGGCGAGCTCCTCGGAGAGCCAGGCCTCCTGGTCGCCGACACGCATGTCCGCGCGCCACTGGTCAAGGAGCTTTTCGCGACGCATGCCGCGGCTATAGACCGAGATCGAGACGTAAAGGATCGTCGAGATCACCATCACGATGATGAAAAGCCGGATGATGACCATGTGTTCCTCGCCTCGCGCCCGCGCCGTTTCGGGGTATGTGAGGTGCGCCACCGGCAATTGCCACTCTTAATTGCCGAAACGCGAGGCCTCTTTTCAAAGATCGGGCCGCCAGTGCTGTGGCTGCATGGCCAGGCACAAAAGCAGTATTGGCCCCCAAAAGAGCGCGGACGCCCGCCCAAGCCCGGCAAAATGGTCAATCCCCGTCACAAGGGTGGCGCATGGGACACCCTGAAGCGCGTAGCTCACGGCAAAGCCAAGCCCCGCCATGGCCCAAAGAAAGGACGCCGACACCGCGAGATTTGCGCCGAGCGCGAGCATGGTCTCGGGCAGCTTGCGCCCAAGCCAACTCGGCACACCCCATGCCAGCGCCGCCAAAACGATGGCCGGCCCAATCAACGAGAGCGAGTATTGCGCGGCATCAGGTATCGTCACGGCGCCCCCTTTGGGCGTTGAAGGTATACGAGATCATCAGGAGCGGAAACCAGATCACGGCAGACACCGCGCTGTTGAATACCGTTCCGATCAAAAGGCCCTGGGCCAGCCCGGTGGCCATGGCTGCCGCTCCAAGCCAGAGTGCATGCCATGCAAAGATAAACGCCGTGGCAAACAGAAACGACCACATCGCGCCCAGAGCATATTCGGCGGTCGTGCGCGGGCGGTCCCGGTAGCCGCGCACCCCCCAGCCGATGGCGATCAGGCCGGGTATGATGAAGGTGGCTGCGAGGATCATGGGGGCGTTCCCTGGCTCAAGGTGTGAAATGGCGGCGTTCTCTGCATACCAAAAGGCAGGCGACCCTTTGAAGGCACGCGGCGCAAGCCCCGCCAGAGAAGCCTCGTCGCGCGCGCAGCGCGCGCCACCGATGGTTCAAGCCTGAAAGGCGCAGAAGGGCGGCGGGCGGGCCCGCTGCGGGCAACGCGCGCAACGCCCGCTCGGGCACGCTTTCGCTTGCCACCGATCCGGTTTAGACATGTCCCGAGCGGGAGGCGCATATGCGGCTGGCGGGTAAGACAGCGATCATCACGGGCGGTGGCTCCGGGTTCGGCGCGGGCATCGCGCGCAAATTTGCCGATGAAGGCGCGCGCGTTCTTGTGGTGGATATCAACGCCGAAAGCGCGGAGACCGTCGCCGCTGCCATCGGCGGGCTCAGCGCGCGCGCGGATGTCTCGCGGGACAAAGACGTTCAAGCGCTCTTCGAAGAGGCGCGAGACCGGCTGGGCGGGACAGACATTCTCGTCAACAACGCCGGCATCACCCACCTCCCCGGGCCCATGGAAGACATCACCGAAGCTGATTTCGATCGCGTCCTCGCCGTCAATGCCAAAAGCGTTTATCTCTTCGCGCGTCATTTCGTGCCTGCCATGAAAGCGCGCGGCGCGGGCGTTATCCTCAATGTGGCCTCAACGGCGGGCGTATCGCCGCGGCCGCGCCTCAACTGGTATAATGCTTCCAAGGGCTGGATGATCACCGCGACCAAGGCCATGGCTGTCGAACTCGCGCCCCATGGCATTCGCGTCAATGCGCTCAATCCGGTGGCGGGCGAAACGCCCCTCCTCGCCAGCTTCATGGGGGAAGACACGCCGGAGACGCGCGAAAAATTTCTCTCCACGATCCCGCTCGGACGGTTCTCACGGCCCGAGGATATGGGCGCGGCCGCCGCGTTTCTGTGTTCTGATGAGGCCTCGATGATCACCGGTGTCGCGCTTGAGGTTGATGGCGGGCGCTGCATCTGATGGCGCGTGTTCCCGTCGAGATCATGGTCTTCGCCGGCACCTTCGAGAGCCAGCCGCTTGCCTTCGCGCATCTTTATGATCTCAGCCCAGAGCTTGATCTCAGTGAATTAGAGGTGATTTGCAAAGCCGATCCGTGCCCACGCCTCGGCCATTACTTCGCGCCCGAGCAAGTCGATCTCATCATCGATACCATCGGCATCGAGACGACCGTAATCCTCGCTTTCCCGAAAGCCGGGCCCGTGCCCGCGTCGCCAAAGCTCTTTCCGCTCGGGCGGTTCAGCGGCACGCGCCCTGTGCCATGAAAAACCTGATAACCGACGTGCCGGGGCTCAAGGTCGGCAACGCCCATGACCCGGCGCTGGCCTCCGGCGTGACTGTGCTGACCGCCGATAGATCTTTCACAGCGGCGGTCCACGTTATTGGCGGCGCGCCCGGCACCCGCGAAACAGACCTGCTTGCCGCGGATAGGCTCGTGCAAGAGGTCGATGCTCTGGTCCTCGCGGGCGGCTCCGCCTTTGGTCTGGCAGCCGCCGACGGCGTCTCAGAAGCACTCAGGCGAAACGGCCGTGGCTTCGCGGCGGGAGATATCCGCGTGCCGATCGTGCCCTCCGCCATCCTCTTTGATCTGGCCAATGGCGGCAAAAAGGATTGGACGGCAAACCCCTATCCCGCCCTCGGGCAAACCGCGCTGCAACAAGCCGCCGCTGAGTTTGACATCGGCAGCCAGGGGGCGGGCTATGGCGCAACAGTGGCGGGCGGCTTGGGCGGGCTTGGCTCGGCTTCAATGCGCGTTAACGGTGGGGTCGCGGTTGGCGCGCTCGTGGCCGTCAATGCCATCGGCGCGCCCTGGCACCCTGAAACAGGTCAAATTAACGACGCGCCCTTCGAGAACCAAGGAGAATTCGGAGGTCTGGGCGCGCCTGCCAAGATCCCCACCGCGCCGCCCACCAAGCTCGGCGATCAAAACACGACGATCGCCATTGTCGCCACCGATGCAGCGCTCACCCAAGCCCAGGCGACGCGCATGGCGATCGCCGCCCATGATGGCATGGCCCGCGCGATCATCCCCTCCCACACGCTTTTTGACGGCGATCTGGTCTTTTGCGCCGCTACCGGGGAAAAGCCGCTCAACGATCCTTTGTCCGATGCCATCGCGCTCGGCCATGCGGCCTCCACAACGCTTTCCCGCGCGATTGCGCGCGGCGTTTATGCAGCGACAGGCTGGCCGGGTGGACCGCCGCCATGGCGCGCTACCTTCCCCCATGCTTGAAGGGAGATCAGCAATGCTCGACACGATGACAGACCTCACCGCCATGCTCGATGACCCCGCTCTCTTGCAGACCCGGGCCTATATTGACGGGCAATGGGCGGATGCGTCGAGCGGGGCGACCTTCGCGGTCACCAACCCCGCGCGCGGCGATGTCATCGCCGAGGTCGCCGATCTGTCACGCGCGGATGTCGCGCGCGCCATCGCGGGCGCGCATACCGCGCAAAAGGCCTGGGCCGCAAAGCCCGCCAAGGAGCGGGCGATGATTCTGCGCCGCTGGTTTGAAATGATCATGGCTGCCCAAGACGATCTCGCCAGGATCTTGACCGCTGAAATGGGCAAGCCGCTCGGCGAGGCCAAAGGCGAGATTGCCTATGGCGCCTCTTTCATCGAGTTCTTCGCCGAAGAGGCCAAGCGCATCTACGGCGAGACGATCCCCGGACCCGCCCCCGACAAGCGCATCACGGTCATCAAGCAGCCGGTGGGCGTGGCCGCCTCGATCACGCCCTGGAACTTCCCCCATGCGATGATCACCCGCAAAGCGGGGCCCGCCCTCGCCGCCGGATGCGCCTTCGTCGCGCGCCCCTCTGAGCTCACCCCCCTTTCAGCCCTTGCGCTCGGCGTCTTGGCCGAGCGCGCAGGCCTTCCCGCAGGAATCCTCCAGATCGTCCCCTCAAATGACGCATCGGCCATCGGCAAGGAATTCTGCGAAAACCAAACCGTGCGGAAGATAACCTTCACAGGCTCAACGGCCGTGGGCCGGATTTTGCTTGAGCAAGCAGCGCCGCAAATCAAGCGCATCTCGATGGAGCTCGGCGGCAATGCCCCGTTCATCGTCTTCGACGATGCCGATCTCGATGAAGCGGTGCTGGGGGCCATCGCCTGCAAGTTCCGCAATAACGGCCAGACCTGCGTTTGTGCCAACCGCATCTATGTGCAGGCGGGCGTTTACGAGGCGTTCTCTGCAAAGTTCAAAGCGGCGGTTGAACTGATGAAAGTGGGCGACGGCTTCAACGGCGTTGATTTTGGCCCGCTGATTTCTGAGCCCGCTGTTGAGAAGGTCCGCGCCCATATCAAAGACGCGCTCGAAAAGGGCGCGCAGCTGCTGCTGGGCGGCGAAAGCCACGCGCTCGGCGGGCAGTTTTTTGAGCCCACCATTCTCACTGGCGTGACCCAGGATATGCGCGTGAGCCAGGAAGAGACATTCGGCCCTATGGCCCCGCTCTTCCGTTTCGAAAACGAAGACGAGGTCATCGCCATGGCCAATGACACGATCTTCGGCCTTGCGGCCTATTTCTATGCCAAGGATCTCAGCCGTGTTTACAAAGTCGCCGAGGCGCTCGAATACGGGATCGTGGGGATCAATACAGGGATCATCTCGACCGAGGTCGCGCCCTTTGGCGGCGTGAAACAATCCGGCCTCGGGCGCGAAGGCTCACGCCACGGCATCGATGAATTCCTCGAAATGAAATATCTGTGCATGTCAGTCTAGGGGCTTTTGGTAAGATGCGTCAGTGAGATACTCACCGCGCCAATCTCCCCTTCCATAAGCGCAAGATACTCCGGGGGGGGGCCGCACGAAGCTGGCCCCTCGCATCTTTGGCCCCGCACGGAAAAGGGCCGCTCAAACGAGCGGCCCCACATTCCTAGCTGTCAGAGGCTTCAGGCTTCGACAACTTCAGCCTCGATGGCCTTCGCGCCGCCGATCTCGATCTTTCTGGGCTTGAGGGCCTCGGGCACCTCGCGGATCAGATCGATATGGAGCATGCCATTCTCATGGGCCGCACCCGTGACCTTCACGTGGTCGGCCAGATGAAAGCGGCGCGAGAAGGCGCGCGTGGCAATCCCACGATGGAGATATTTGCGGCCTTCCTTGTCCTCCGCTTTCTTCGCGGAGATATGAAGCGCGTGCTCTTTCACTTCGACGTCGAGTTCATCAGACGTGAAGCCCGCCACGGCAATCGAAATCCTGTAAGCGTCATCGGCCGTTTTTTCGATATTGTAAGGCGGGTAGCGTTGCGCGCCCGCATCATTGGTGAGAACGCGGTCCATCAGATCAGCCATCTGATCAAAACCAACGGTGGCGCGGTAAAGCGGTGCAAAATCAAGCGTTCGCATAGGTATCATCCTTTCATAAGCGATGGTCGCGATGCCCTGCCCCTCATCGGGCCCAGAGCGCTGCGTCAGAGCCGTTTTGGCCTCCGACGCCACAGATGTGGGAACTCTTATGCGCCGTTCAAGACCCCTCTTCAGGGGCGAATGAATTTCGCGCCACTCGATGCGGATGCGTTTTCACCGACCCGGCGGATACGAGGCGCGGCGGCGGGATGAAAGCCGCCCTTGCCCGCATCGAGCTCGGATAAAAGCGTCGCGACCTGGGCTTCAAGGCCGGTCCCGAGCGAGACC
>JBCCTH010000115.1:0-8926 GCA_039198835.1 Pseudomonadota bacterium
CAGGACGTGACGAAGATCGACCAGGCGAACAGCGGCACCTTGAAAAGCGTCATGCCCGGCGCGCGCATGTTCAGGAAGGTCGTGATCATATTGATCGCGCCAAGGATCGAGGACGCGCCAGAGAGGTGAACGGCGAAGATCGCAAGATCCATCGACATGCCGCCCTCGTTCACCGAAAGCGGCGGGTAAAGCACCCAGCCCACCCCCGAGCCCAGCTGATCATTGCCGCCCGGAGCAAAAACCGAGGCGACGGCCAGTGAGGTGCCCGCGACATACATCCAGAAGCTCAGGTTGTTGAGCCGGGGGAACGCCATATCGGGCGCGCCGATCTGGAGCGGCATGAAATAGTTCCCGAAGCCACCAAACAGCGCCGGGATCACCACAAAGAACATCATCAAGACGCCGTGCGCGGTGATCAGAACGTTCCAGAGGTGGCCGTTGGGGGTGCAATCGCCAATGGCGGCGGCGGTGATGCGCGCGCCTTCCATGCACATGTATTGTACACCGGGCTCCATCAGCTCGAGACGCATGTAGACAGTGAAAGCAACCGAGATGAACCCGGTCAGGCCTCCAACGAGCAGATAAAGGATGCCGATATCCTTGTGGTTCGTCGACATGAACCACCGCGTGAAGAACCCGCGCTCATCTTCATGCCCATCATGTCCTGGGCCGTGGACGGCTGCGTCTGCCATTTCTGCTCCCTTGGGTACCTTGCCGGGACACGCGCGCAATCTTCACCGAGCGCTCCCCGGATTTCCTACGTCTCGTGCGTAAAATGGTATGCGGTGGCACGCAACGCGGCGTTCCGCCTCAATCCCCCCAAAGACAAAGGCGTGCGTTCCGCAAAGGTTGCGGCGCGCGCGCGCGCCACCGGCAAACCGAAACTGCCCAAAGATTAGGCCAAGGCGCCCCACAAATTTTTAGCCGGTGATAAAATTATTGATCGAGGGCGGGTTTGCGGGCAGCCTGTGAAAAAGGCCCGCAAAGTCTGATATAGCCATGAATGCACCTGACCTATCGCGTCGGACGACGCCTGAGTTGATGCGGCAGGCATCGGCGATCCGCGATGCCCATTGGGGCAGGCGCGTGACCTATTCGCGCAAGGTCTTTGTTCCGCTGACGAATATGTGCCGCGATACTTGCGGCTATTGCACCTTCGTCAAACACCCCTCCGATCCCGCCGCCAACATCATGACGCCCGAAGAGGTCTTACGTGAGGCGCGACGCGGCGAGGCGAAGGGATGCAAAGAGCTTCTCTTCAGCCTCGGCGAAAAGCCCGAGCAGCGCTACGAGGCCGCGAAAGCCGGGCTGGCGGCGCTCGGTTATGCGCGCATGACCGATTATCTCGCCGATATGTGCGCGCTCGTGCTCAATGAAACGACGCTCTTGCCCCATGTGAATGCTGGCACGCTCGACGACGATGAGATCGAAAGGTTAAAGCCGGTCTCGGCGTCAATGGGCATGATGCTTGAGACCGTCAGCCGGCGGCTCGCGCGGGCGGGCGGGCCGCACCATGCCTGCCCGGACAAGCTCCCCCTGCAACGGCTCAGGACACTTGAGCGCGCGGGCCAGAAGCAGGTGCCTTTCACGACAGGGCTTCTCATCGGGATCGGCGAGACCTGGCAAGAACGGATCGATGCGCTTCACGCCATCAACGCCGCCCATGCCAAGGGCGGTCACATTCAGGAAGTGATCATCCAGAACTTCCAGCGCAAGCCAGATATCGCCATGGCCGATCACCCCGAACCTGATCTTGAGGAGATGCTGCGCACGCTCGCGGCAGCGCGCCTCATCCTGAACCCCGAAATCAGCCTGCAAGCGCCCCCCAACCTGAGCGCGCGTCACATCTCTTATCTTGATGCGGGAATCAACGATTGGGGCGGGATCAGCCCGGTCACAATCGATTTCATCAACCCGCAGCACGACTGGCCCGAGATCCGTGCGCTTGCGCAGAGCTGCGCGGCCGGTGGCTTCGAGCTATGCGAGAGGCTCACGGTGTATCCCCGCTTTATCGAGGCGCGCGGGCCATATCTACACCCTTCCTTGCGCGCGCGCGTTGAGGCGATGGCGCGCGACGATGGCCTGGCCGCGCGTCAGGCCTTGGAGGCCGCTGAATGAGAGACCGCCCCGATGCGTTCGAGCGGCGTCGCTCGGTGGAACTTCAAGCAACGCTCGAGCGCGCGAGCCGCCCGATATGGCGCATTCTGAACGGGGTTTTGACGGGTCGCGAACTCTCTGAGGCGCAGGGCACGCGGCTTTTTGAGGCGCGCGGCGCAGACAAAGAGGCGATCTTCGCGACAGCCGACGCGCTGCGCGCCCGTGTCAACGGGGATCGTGTCAGCTTTGTTGTGAACCGCAACATCAACTTCACCAATGTCTGTTACATGGGGTGCCGCTTTTGCGGCTTTGCCAAGCGACAGGAAGATGAGGGCGCGGAATGGCTTTCGCCCGCGCAGGTTGCGGAGCGGGCGAAAGAGGCCTGGGCACGCGGCGCGACAGAGGTGTGTATCCAGGGCGGGCTTCACCCGAAGCTGCCCGGCACCTTCTATCGCGACATTGTTTTGGCGATAAAAGCCGCGCTGCCGGATATGCATATCCATGCCTTTTCGCCCTTTGAGATCTGGTATGGGGCTGCCAAGACCAAGCTCTCCTACGAAGATTTCCTGCGGGATCTGAAAGAATGCGGACTTGGCTCAATGCCCGGGACGGCGGCCGAAATTCTCGATACCGAAGTGCGCCAGAAACTGACCAAAAATAAGCTGAGCGCCGAGCAATGGGTGGAGATCATTCGCACGGCGCATCGCGTGGGCATCCCCACGACGGCCACGATCATGTATGGCCATGTCGACGCGCCGCGCCACTGGGCCGCGCATATCGCGCTTTTGCGCGAGATCCAGCGCGAGACCCGGGGCTTCACAGAGCTTGTGCCCCTGAGCTTCGTCCATACCGAGAGCCCGCTTTACACGGATGCACCCCATGCGGTGCGCCCAGGGCCGACCGCCGATGAGGTTGATCTGATGCATGCGGTGGCGCGCCTCATGCTCCATGGCTTCATCGACAACATTCAGGTCAGTTGGACCAAGCTCGGCGCGGAGCGCGCGCGTCAGATGCTCGCGCGGGGCGTCAACGATCTGGGCGACACGCTGATGAATGAGAGCATCTCGCGCGCGGCGGGCTCAAAGCACGGCCAAGAGATCACCGCGCGCGAGCTGTGCGACATCATCCGCTCGGCAGGGCGGACGCCGGTGCGGCGCAACACCATCTATGAAACCATCGATGTCTACGATGATCACGACCCCGTCGAGCAAGCGCCCCTGGTCGGGCGCGGGGGGCGCGACCCGCTCGATTTTCTTCAGATGTTTCCGGAGCGGGCCGAATGATCAGGGTCACGCTCATCGCCGGAGGGGTCGGCGGCGCGAAAATGGCCGAAGGTCTGCAAGCGCTTGAGGATGTCGCGCTCACTGTCATAGGCAACATCGCCGACGATGATGACTTTCACGGGCTCTGGGTCTCGCCTGACATTGATACGATGCTCTACACGCTCTCAGGCCGCATCAACCGCGCGCAGGGTTGGGGCGTGGAGGATGAAGGACGTCGCGCGCTTGAGACCCTCGCCGAGCTTGGCGCGCCGACATGGATGTTTCTCGGCGACCGCGATTTCGGGCTGCACATCTATCGAAGCCAGCGCCTGGCGCGCGGAGATCGGCCGAGCCTCGTCACCGCCGATATTGCCGAACGCTTCGGCGTGCGAGCCAAGATCGTCCTGCCCAGTGATGACCGCGTGCAGACCCGCGTGAGAACCGCCGAGGGTTGGCTGAGCTTTCAGGAGTATTTCGTGCGCGAGCGCTGCACGCCGGAGGTGCTTGAGCTTCGCTACGAAGGCATGGAAGCCGCCCGGGCGACGCAGGAGGCGCGCGACGCAATCGCCGGCGCAGATGTCATCATCATCGCGCCCTCAAACCCGCTCGTCTCGATCGCGCCCATCACAGGCATTGCGGGCATCACGGAGGCGCTGAAAGCCGCGCGGGCGCCTCTTCTGGCGGTCTCGCCCTTGATCGCCGGGCGTGTCGTCAAGGGCCCGGCAGACAAGATGATGGCTTCGCTTGGCCTGCGGGCTGATGCGCTCGGGGTGGCTGAGGGCTATGCGGGCCTTGCGCAGCACATGGTGATCGATACGCAAGACCGCGCGTTGAGCCCGGCGATCCGCGCGCTCGGCCTCACGCCCCATGCGACCGACATTCTCATGCCCGATCTGGCCGCAAAAACGCGGCTCGCGCGCCAGGCATTGAGCTTCGCGCGTGCGCGGCCCGCGGGGCAAGCCGCATGACGGCGCGCACGCTGATCACCGTTCCGATGAAGCCGCTCGGGCTGTCTAAGACGCGCCTGAGCGGTGCGTTGCACCCCGCCGCGCGCACGCGCCTCGCCCATCTTCTTTTCACACGCACGCTCGCATTTCTGCGCCCCATCGCCGAGGCTGAAAGCTGCGATCTCTCGGTCGTGACCTCCAGCGATGCGATCCGTGCGACGGCGCGGGGCGCGGGCTTTGCTGTCATTTCCGAGGGGCACGAAGCGTCGCTCAATGGCGCGGCTGCCTGCGCAGCGCAAGCCGCATCTGAGGCGGGCTATGGCCGATTGTGCCTCATTCCCGCCGATCTCGCGGCACCTGATGCAAAAGATGTCCGCGCGTTTCTCAAGAGCGATGCGCCGGTGACGATCTGCCCTTCTCTGGATCGCGGCACCAATGCGCTTCTCCTCGACTTGCCGAGCGCCTTCGCGTTTCGCTTCGGGCCGCGCTCGGCATTGCGCCATTTCGAAGAGGCCAGCGCGCGCGGGCTTACGCCGCGTCTGATGCCGCTTGAGAGCCTGAGTTTTGATATCGATACAACCGCGCATCTTGCCCGGGCCGCGCGCATCGATCCCGCTTTCGAGGTGTTTGCGTGATGGACGCCCGGCTTGAAATCGCGCCTTTGGCAGGCGTGCCCGACATTCAACCTGGCGATGACTTGCCCGCGATCCTCGCGCGATGCATCGAAGAGGCTGGCGGCGCGCGGTCGGGCGATATCTTTTGCATCGCCCACAAGATCGTCTCAAAAGCTGAGGGCAATGTCATCGATCTGGCTCAGGTGACCCCTTCTGACGAGGCGAACCGGATCGCCGCCGAACTCGGCAAGAACCCGGCCAAGGTCGAAGTGGTTTTGCGCCAATCCTCGCGGGTGGTGCGCGCTTTCAAACGCCCCGAGCAAAACGAAGGCACACTGATTTGCGAGCACAAGCTCGGCTTTATCTCGGCCAATGCGGCGGTCGACGAATCGAACGCGGATGATCTCAACACGGTTATCACCCTCCCCGATGATCCCGATGCCAGCGCGCGCCGCATCGGGCGCGCGCTCGAGGCGCATTTTGGGGTGGCACTGGGGATCATCATCACCGACACCTTCGGCAGGCCCTGGCGGCTCGGGCAGGTCAATGTCGCCATCGGGCTTTACCGCGTGCCCGCCAAGACCTCGGATATCGGCAAGACCGATGCCTGGGGCAGGGCGCTTTCGGTGACCGAGCCTGCCTTGAGCGATGAGATCGCCGCCGCCTCTGGCCTCGTTATCGCCAAAGCGGCCAAGACGCCGGTCGTGTGGTTTCGCGGGCTTGATTGGACAGCCCAGGAGCAAAGTAGCGCGCGCGATATCCTGCGCGCCAGCAAAGAGGATGTGTTTCGATGAGTGTGGCCATCATTGGCGGAACAGGCCCGCAGGGCAAAGGCCTCGCGTTGCGCTTCGCGCGCGCAGGCATTCCGATCGCCATCGGATCGCGCGATGGGGCGCGCGCGGCGGAAATCGCCGCCGCGTTGCAGGCCAAGCTTCCCGAGACAGCGGCCCCGATCAGCGGCCATGACAATGAGAGCGCGGTGGCGATGGCCGATGAGTTTGTCATTCTCGCGGTGCCGTGGGCCGGGCACCAGGCCACTTTAGAGGCAATCAAGCCTGGCCTCGCAGGTAAGATCCTCGTTGATATCGTCGTGCCCTTGAAGGAGGGCGATCCAAAGAAGGTCGATATGCCGCCAGAGGGGTCCGCGACCGAAGCGGCCCAAGCGCTTCTTGGGCCCGACATCCCGGTGATGGGCGCGCTTCACAATGTTTCAGCGCACACGCTCAACGATCTCGATGCAAAGTTAAACTGCGATGTTCTCGTCTGCGGCAACGGGCTTGAGCCACGCAAGAAGGTCATGGCGCTTTGCGCCGCACTCGGCGTGGAGGCATATAATGCGGGCGATGCAGAGGCCGCGCGCTGCATCGAGGCCCTTACCCCCATTCTCATACGCATCAACATTTCAAAGCAGGTGCCGTTTTCCCATGCCGGCATCCGCATCTGGCCGCCGGAACACTAGCCAGACCACCAGCAGGAGGGCACGCCCATGGAATTCGGGATCACATTCAAAGGCTTCATGGAGCCGGGGCGCGCGCGCAAGCTCGTGGCCCAGGCCGAAGAGGCAGGCTTCACCTATTGCTGGTTCTACGACAGCCATATCCTGTGGCGCGAGAGTTTCCCGGCGATGGCGATGTGCATGGAGCACACAAAGACCATGCGCTTTGGACCTTGCGTGACAAACCCCAACACGCGCGAATGGTCGGCGGCGGCCTCGCTTTTTGGGTCGCTGGCGCTGCAATCGGGGGGGCGCTTTGATATCGGCGTTGGGCGCGGCGATAGCGCCGTGCGCGTCATGGGGCGCAAGCCGGCCTTGCTCGCCAAGATGGATGAATTCATCGATGTCGTGAAAGGCCTCGTGCGCGGGGAAGAGCGGCAATATGGCGATGTTCCCAACCCGATCCAGTTTCCCTGGGCGACGGGCTATGAACTTCCCGTCTGGGTCGCCGCTTACGGGCCCAAGGCGCTCGATAGCGCGGGCCGCATGGGCGACGGCCTCATCCTCCAGATCGCCGAGCCCGCGATCTGCAAATGGCTCACCGACCAGGCCGTGGCTGCGGGCGTCAAAAACGGGCGCGATATGTCTGGCTACAAAGTCATGTCAGCCGCGCCCGCCTTCTTTGGCACCATGGAGGAATGCCGTGAAGCCACGCGCTGGTTCCCCGCGATGGTGGGGAACCATGTCGCCGACATCGTGGAAAAATACGGGACAGATCGCGAAGATATCCCTGCCTCGCTCACGGAATATATCAAAGGGCGCAAGGGCTATGATTATTCCAAACACGGCCAGTCCGATAATCCCTATCTTGATTTCATCACCGATGACATCATCGACGGCTTTGCCGTTCTGGGCACGCCCGATGATCACATCGCCAAGCTCAAGACGCTCGAAAGCGTGGGAGTGACGCAGTTCAACATCTATCTCGATAATGGCGATGAGGAGAACATCATCGCCGAATACGGGCGCAGCGTGATCCCGGCATTGTCGTGAGAATGGCTGGTCACTCCGCCCGAGGGCTCTTGGCGATGACATGGAGGCCCCGGGTCAGGCCCGGGGCTGGGAGCGCGCTGTGACCGACGTCGACGCCCCAAAGCAACCCACGCGCATTCAGCGCGAACGGCGAGAGGAGATCCTCGCGGCCGCGCTCGATGTTTTTTCGGCCCACGGGTTTCGAGGCGCGTCGATCAATCAGATCGCCGAGCATGCGGGCATGTCCACCCCCCGCCTGCTCTATCATTTCGAAGGCAAGGCGGCGCTCTATCAGGCCCTTTTGCGCGACACGATCCTCCTTTGGCGAAAGCCCTTGGCGGCGATCTCGCCGGACGGGGGGCCGCTCACTGAGATTGCGTCTTACATCCGGCGAAAGCTTGAGATGTCGCGCGATTTCCCGCGCGAGAGCAGGCTCTTTGCGGCCGAGATCATGATGGGCGTCCCGGAAGCGCGCGATGCAGTTTTTATCCCGCTCACGGATACGTTTCATGCAAAAATTGCTTTGATCGAGGCGTGGATGCGCGACGGGCTTCTCAAGCGCCATGATCCGCACCACCTTATCTATTCGATCTGGGCCACCACCCAGCATTACGCTGATTTTGAAGCGCAGATCGCCGAGCTTTCTCCGCAAAAGATGCCGACGCTCTTCGCCGATGCGGAGGCGTTTCTCGTGCCGATGTACATGGCGCATCTGACGCCCGAGGCAGGCGCGCTTCGATGAGTGAAGCGCTGCACAAAACTTGCGCGATTTTCTGCGCTGCTTCTCGAGGCGGTTACAATCCGCTTGACCGTCACTGGCGGTTTTCCCAGCCTGAAACCGGGGCCGCGCGCGCCCCGCAAAGGAGGCCCCATGCATGGTAAAAATCTAAGGATTGATCCCGATCGTCTGTGGGACAGCCTCATGGAGATGGCTGAAATCGGGCCGGGCGTGGCAGGGGGAAACAACCGCCAGACGCTCACCGATGAAGACGCAGAGGGCCGCGCGCTTTTTCAAACCTGGTGCGAAGCGGCGGGCATGACGATGGGCGTTGATACGATGGGCAACATGTTTGCGACCCGCGCGGGCCAGGACCCCGACGCGCTCCCGGTTTATATGGGCTCACATCTCGATACCCAGCCCACCGGCGGCAAATATGACGGTGTGCTCGGCGTGCTGGGCGGGCTCGAAGCGATCCGCACCATGAATGATATGGGTGTGAAGACAAAGCACCCCATCGTGCTCACCAACTGGACCAATGAGGAAGGGACGCGGTTCGCGCCGGCCATGCTCGCCTCGGGCGTTTTCGCGGGCAAACACAGCCAGGACTGGGCTTATGACCGCCTCGATGCCGACGGCAAGCGCTTCGGCGATGAACTCAAGCGCATCGGCTGGGTCGGCGATGAAGAGGTGGGCGCGCGCAAGATGCACGCGTTTTTCGAGCTCCATATCGAACAGGGGCCGATCCTTGAGGCGGAAGGGAAGGATATCGGTGTGGTGACCCATGGGCAGGGCCTGCGCTGGATCGAATGCACGATCAC
>JBCCTH010000116.1:0-8865 GCA_039198835.1 Pseudomonadota bacterium
ACGAGAAGCGGCTGGAAGCGGCGCGCGAGGGCAGCATCTTTCTCGACATGCTTGCGATATTCATCGAGCGTGGTCGCGCCGACACAATGGAGCTCTCCGCGCGCCAGCGCTGGCTTGAGAAGGTTCGAGGCATCCATCGCTCCATCGGTTTTGCCCGCGCCCACAAGCGTGTGCATCTCGTCGATGAAAAGGACGATCTCGCCCGCGGCCTGCGTGACCTCGGAGAGCACCGCCTTCAAGCGCTCTTCGAACTCGCCGCGATATTTCGCGCCCGCAATGAGCGCGCCCATGTCGAGCGACAGAAGCCGCTTGTTGCGCAGGCTCTCGGGCACATCGCCGTTCACAATGCGCAGCGCGAGGCCTTCGGCGATGGCCGTCTTGCCGACCCCGGGCTCGCCGATCAGCACCGGGTTGTTTTTGGTGCGTCTTGAAAGCACCTGCATGGCACGGCGTATTTCTTCATCGCGCCCGATGATGGGGTCGATCTTGCCCTCCCGCGCCCGCGCTGTCAGGTCGGTGGCGTATTTCTCGAGCGCCTCATAATTCTCTTCGGCCGATGCGCTGTTGGCGGTGCGGCCCTTGCGCAGATCCTCGATGGCATGGGCAAGCGCCTGGGCTTTGACGCCACCTTGATCGAGCGCGGTCTTGGCGTTGGATTTCACGAGCGCAAGCGCCAGAAGGAGCCGCTCGACGGGCACGAAGGTATCGCCGGCTTTCTTTGCAACGCTTTCCGCCTCGGCGAGCACTTTGCCCAGCGTCTGATCAACATAGACCTGCGCTGCTTCGCCCGTCACCTGAGGCAGCTTTGCAACCGCTTGATCGACCAGGTTCTGAACGCGCATCGGCTGACCGCCTGCGCGTTTGATGAGGTTGGCGGCGAGGCCCTCGCCATCATCCAGAAGCGCTTTGAGCAAATGCTCGGGCGTCAGTCTTTGGTGGTTTTCACGGGCAGCGATGGTTTGGGCCGCTTGCACAAACCCACGCGCGCGCTCGGTGAACTTTTCAAAGTTCATCGGTTTCTCCTTCTCAAAAGCGCTCCGAGATGCGCCTGCTTGAGCAGCGCGACACCGAGAGCCTCAAAGCTTAGATGGGGATACACGGAGATCGGCGCAAGTTCGCCGACATTGGCCCGCTAACGCGAAAGTCAGGTTTGCTTCAGGCCGCACACCTCCCGAAACGCAAACAACCGCCCATATCTAGCGATAGAGTGATCCATCGCTACCATGAGGAGTGTGACATGCAGGGCAAGATCATCCGTATCGAGCGCGTGACCTATGACGCAAAGCGCGGCTCTTTTGATGCGCAAATTACACTCGCGGCGCAAAGCGGCCCGATGAAAAGGCGCTTGCAGGTTCCCGGGCACCGAAGCTGGTCAGGGTCGCAGATCATCGCCGCGATCAAATTGGGAGCCGCCAGCGGCCGAGCGAGCTTAACCCGCCATTAAGCCCGCCTTGGCATGGTTGGCGCACTGGGCAAGGCCATGGAGGGGCAGCATGACGGTTTTGGATATTCTCATCCTAAGCATGGGGTTTAGCGAGGATGGGAAGCAGGTCTTGGGCGATGTGAAATTCATGATTGATAATCCGGGCAATGTTCCGCGCGGCCTGACCCTAAAATGCAAATGCGAGGCATCACAAAGGATCAGGCCTGACGCGCTTTTGATCGGCGATGCGATCCGCCAGCTCCGGCGCATGCCCGAGATCAGAAGCGGCGAACAGCGCCTCAAATTCGCAAAAGGGCTCAAACCGCTGCGCGCTGACAAAGCCGCCTGACCCCGGTGGCATGCTTTGCGAAACGTGCCCCCCGGCCCTTGGCTGGGGCGAGCCACGTTTTTCACGGTCTGCCAGGGCGCGCTTGATCCCTGTGACATGGGGCGCTCGACAAAGACGCGGCAAAAAGAGAGGCTTGGGCCTTCTCATTCCAAATAAAGACGGTGTCGCGGCGGCAACCACAGTTGCAGAGCGTGCCGCGCGTGCCTAAGCCGCTCCCATGGATGACCGGCTGATCGTTGCACTTGATGTCCCCAATGCGCTGGAAGGGCTGTCTCTCGCTGAAAAGCTGGGGCCCAGCGTCTCATTCTACAAAATCGGGCTCGGCATGCTGACTGGCGGAGGCCTTGCGCTCGCCAACGAGCTCAAAGCCGAGCACGGCAAACGCATCTTTCTCGACATGAAGCTCTTTGACATCGGCGCGACGGTGGAAGCCGCCGTCAGAGGCCTTGCCCAGTTCGATCTGGATTTTCTGACGGTCCATGGCGACCCCTATGTCGTGCGGGCCGCCAAGGAAGGCGCGGCGGGCAAAGATCTCAAGATCCTTGCTGTCACGATCCTGACCTCGCTCGACCGCACCGATCTCGACGCCGCGCTTATCCGCGACGGCGACATTCCCGATCTCGTCCAAGAGCGCGCGAGCCGCGCCTTTGACGCAGGCGCCGATGGCGTGATCTCTTCTCCGCAAGAAGCCGCTTTGATCCGCGCGCTTCCCGAGGCCGAAAGCAAGCTCATCGTCACACCAGGCGTGCGCCCGGCCGGGGCTGATAAGGGCGATCAAAAGCGGATCGCGACGCCTGCCGAGGCAATCGTCGCCGGTGCCGATCATGTCGTTGTCGGTCGCCCGGTCTGGCAAGCGCCTTCGCCGCGCGCGGCGGCTGAGGCGATCCTCGCGGAACTCAATTCACCACAGGCCCGGCGCCCAAACGCGCCCTGACACTAATCGTTGATATCGGTTTTCCACACCTTGACCTGCTCACCGATACGCAGCCGAAACACATAGCGCAACACGAGCCAGGCGATCAGCGATACCGCCGCGAAGATCACCAGAAGCCACCCGATTGTTCCGCCCACCGCCGCGGCACCGCCAAATGCGAGAAGCAGGGCGATAACGCCCGCGCCAATCGCGAAGCCGAGGAAAATCGACGCGGGCAGCACGATCTCCAAAATCGCGAGAACGAGGCCAAACCCGGCCCAAACCCACCAAGCAAATGCGAAATTCATGCCTTGCGCCCTCCCATGAGCTTGAATGCGTCTCCGAACGCCTCGAGCGCGTTGGCGGGCAAGATGACTGTTTGTTGCCCCTGCCCGGCACCCAGCGCATTGAGCGCTTCGACCTGCTTGAGCGCGACCTGGTATTGCGCCGCCTCAAGCCCATTTTCCTGGATCGCGGCGGCGACGACGGCGGTCGCGAAGGCTTCTGCCTCGGCTTCAACCCGCCGCGCCTCGGCGGCACGCTCAGCGGCGTAAAGCTGTGCGTCGGCGGCAAGCTCAACAGATCGCTTCTGGCCCTCTGCCTCGGTGACCTGCGCGCGGCGCGCACGCTCCGCGTTAAGCTGCTGGAGCATCGCCGCGCGGGTTTGCGCATCAAGGTTCACATCGAGGAGTTCGGCACGCGTGACCTCTATCCCCCAATCATCGACAACATTGGCGAGGCTTTCCTTGATCGTTGTCGTGAGCGTGGTCCGGTTCGTTTGAACTTCATCAAGCTCGAGGCGCCCGATCTCCGAGCGGACGATGCCGGCAACCGTCGTTTGGATCGCTGCATCGATATCGCGAATGCGATAGACTGTCTTTTCCGGCTCGATCACCCGGTAAAAGACAGACGTATCGACTTGCACCAGCACGTTATCCGCCGTGATGGCGTCTTGGCTCATGGTCGGCAATTGCCGCTCAAGAACAGAGACCCGGTGAGCGACGCGATCAAGAAACGGGATGATGAAATTGATCCCCGGCCCAAGGACAGACCGCAAACGCCCAAATCTCTCAACGACAAACTTCTCGGATTGCGGGACGATACGCACGCCCGCAAACACCACAACGATGAGAAAGACAGCCAGCAGGAGAAGAAACGCGTTCTCCCCCAAGAATTCGAAGAGTAACTGCTCAAAATCCATAAGATGCGCCCTTATTCGCTTTGCGCTGGATATAGCCAGCCTGGCGCGGCTTTTGAAGAATTAAGCAGCCGCCGGGCGCACCTCGCCCAAGGTTTTGGGGCGCAGACGCACCTCTGTGATCTGTTGGGCAATCATCTCGGCGGTTGCCGCGCTCAATGTCCAGCCCAGATGGCCGTGCCCTGTATTGTAGAAAACATTTTCGGCCTTTCCGCGCCCAACGCGGGGCATCATGGAGGGCATCATCGGGCGCAGCCCGGCCCAAGGGATCACTTCCTCGGTTGAGACATCAGGGAAGTGCTTTTCGACCCAGGCGATCAGCGGGCGCACCCGGTCTGCGCGGATGTCACGGTTTTCGCCGTTGAACTCTGCCGTCCCGGCCACGCGGAACCGATCTTTGCCAAGCCGCGATGTCACGATCTTCGCCTTGTCGTCGAGGAGCGAGAGCTCAGGCGCCGCGGCCTGGCTCTTTTCATCGCGCAACATCACCGTGATCGAATAGCCCTTTACCGGATAAACATTGACCCGGTCGCCCAACTGGCGCGCCAACCCGCGCGAGCCGACGCCCGCCGAGATCACAACGGCATCTGCGCGGCAGGTCTTCGTTTCGGTGTCGATCTCGATCCCCCGCGCGCTGGAGCGCACCTGCGATACTTCCTCGCCCGTCTCGAAGCGCACGCCCCGCTTTTCGAGCCAGCCGGCGAGGCCCATCGTGTATTTATGGATGTCGCCGGTGGCATCGCTTTGCGTGAAATACCCGCCCGCATAGGAGCCGCTCAGCGCCGGTTCGAGCGCCAGCACCTCTTCGCCGGTCAGCGCTTGCCGTTCAAGGCCGCCCTCGCGGTAGAGTGCGGTGACGCGAGCCGCTGCTTCAAGCTCTCGCTGGGTTTCATAGAAGTGCAAAATGCCTTCTGGCGAAAAGTCGAAGTCGATACCGGCCATTTGCGCCATGGCTTTGTGCGTCGTGCGCGCGGCAATGGCCATCCGAACGGTCTCGACCGTGTGTTTTTTGTAGTTGGGGATGTTTCCGAGAAATTCGGCCATCCAGCTTATCTTGTGCCAGCTAGGTTTGGGCGAAACGAGAAGCGGCGCATCCGAGCGTAGCATCCACTTCATGCCTTTCAGGACGGTTGCCCAAGATGTCCAGACCTCGGCATTCGAGGCTGAAAGCTGCCCGCCATTGGCGAAAGAGGTTTCCATGGCCGCATATCGCTGACGGTCGATGACGGTGACATCAAAGCCGCGCTGGTGAAGTTGAAACGCCGTGGTGACCCCGGTGATCCCGGCCCCGATGACAGCGATGTGGTCTCCTTTGACCATGGGTTGCTCCTTTCCGACGCCGACGCGCGCCCAATGAGCCCCCTCCGTTCAAAACCTGAGCGTTTTCGCGCCTGATCATGTCGGCGCTTGCGCCTTCGGTGCCGGGGCGAAAAAGCCACCAGCTCTCCGGAGTGTTGACCTCGCGCCGGTCCGTTTGCCTGAGAGTTTACCGGGGCGGTTGCTCCTTCGGCGGCAGCGTTGCTGCTCTCTCCCGATGCGAGGGATGCACTTGTAATGCGCCTGCCCCGACGGCAACGCAATTCAATAGATGTCATATAAGTGATGAAGGATCGTGATGACCCAGGCTGCCCAAATATGCGGCAAGCCTTTCCTTGAAATGGGGGATCGCGCGCGGATGGGCGAAGAACTCGCTTGGCGTCCAAAGCTCCCAGCGCTGGCCTTCATCGCCAAAGCGAACGCGCCGCGCCGCTTGCGCGGGCAGACGCGCCACGAAAAAGAACGTGGGCTGGCCCGTCGAGGTCATGGCGCGGCGCTTCCAGACAAAATCAGAACGCTTGAGGGCAATCCCGAGTTCTTCCAATGTCTCGCGGAGTGCGACGTCCTCGGGCGTTTCAGCCCCTTCTCGGCCGCCGCCGGGAAAATCCCACCACCCGGGCCAGGGAATATCGCGGTCTTCGTCGCGCAAGATGACAGCGAGCCGTTCACCGAGAAAAAGCGCCACTTTCGCGCCGATAAAGCCCTCATCGGGGTCATGTATTGCCTGCCTCGCGCAATTTTTCGGATCTTCCATTCCGGTGAGCCCTTTGAGCGCGTATCTTTGCGCCATGCCTGCACTCTGTCGAGATTGCCTAGAGACGTTCGAGGAAGGGACCCGCTGCCCGGCCTGTGGACGCCCGCGCATTTTGCGCCATCCCGAACTCTTTGATCTTTCCATCGCGCATATGGATTGTGATGCGTTTTATGCATCCGTGGAGAAGCGCGACAATCCTGATCTCGCGGCGAAGCCTGTGATCATTGGCGGCGGGCGCAGGGGTGTTGTGTCAACAGCTTGCTACATCGCGCGGATCAGGGGCGTTCGATCGGCGATGCCGATGTTTCAGGCGCTCAAACTCTGCCCGGAGGCCGTGATCGTGCGCCCGCGCTTTGACGCTTATGTCGAAGCGAGCCGCGCCATTCGCCAGATGATGGAAGAGATGACCCCCGCGATCGAGCCGCTCTCGCTCGATGAAGCCTTTCTCGATCTGACCGGCACGGCGCGCCTTCACGGGGCACCCCCGGCTGTTATGCTCGCGCGGCTGGTCCGACGCATGCGCCTTGAATTGGGTTTGACGGGCTCGGTTGGCCTTTCGCACAACAAGTTTCTCGCCAAAGTCGCCAGCGATCTCGAAAAGCCGCGCGGCTTTTCTATCATCGGAAAGGCCGAGACAGCGCAGTTTCTCACCGACAAACCGGTGCGGATGATCTGGGGCGTGGGCGCGGCGGGCCAGGCCTCGCTCGAAAAGGCGGGCATCCGAACCTTCTCTGATCTTCTGCGATGGGAGCGTGCCGACTTGCACGCGCGCTTTGGCTCCATAGGCGACAGGCTTTGGCATCTGGCGCGGGGGCAGGACAATCGCCCGGTAGCCCGCGACCCGAAGATGAAATCGATCTCGAACGAGACAACATTCAGCGAGGATACAGCCGACCCCGAGATCCTCGACGGACACATCTGGCGCATGGCAGAAAAGGTCTCTGATCGGGCAAAGGCGAAGGGGCTCGCGGGGCGGGTGATCGTGCTCAAGCTCAAGCGGTCAGACCATTCGCTCATCACGCGGCGCACGACACTCCACGAGCCCACCAACATCGCCGATAGGCTCTACCGCGTCGCCCGCGAGCTTTTTGATGCGGTCGATCACAAGAGCTCCTACAGGCTATTGGGCGTTGGATTGTCAGAGATATCGCGTGCCGCGAGCGGACTGGCCGGTGATCTTCTCGATCTCCAGGGCGAGAAACGCGCGAAAGCAGAGCTGGCGACCGACAAGATCCGAGAGAAATTTGGGGCGGATGCGATCCTCAAAGGCCGGGCGCTCAGATGAGGCTACGCGCGGCAGGCCCCGAAGATGCCGCTGCGTGCGTGACCATCCTGCGCGACTGGATCAATGAAACGCCCTGGATGCCGATGCTCCATAGCCGAGACTCCATGGACGCGTTTTGGCGCGGGCGGCTCGAGGAATGCAGCGCCTGGGTGGCGGAAGCGCAGGGCGAGGTCTGCGGCTTTGTCGTGCGGGATGGGGCCTATATCACCGCGCTTTATGTGGCGTCCGGCATACGCGGCACAGGTTTGGGCACACGCCTTCTTGAGCTGGCCGCCTCTTCGGGCGAACCCGAAACGCGACTTTGGGTGTTCGAGGCCAATGAGAGCGCCTTGCGGTTTTACCTGCGCGCGGGCTTTCGAGAGCTTTCGCGCACGCAGGGAGATAATGAAGAGGGCTTGCCCGATATCCTGCTCACCCGCTCCGGGCCTGATCCGGGCCCTCCCCCTCAGGCAAATGACAGATGAACCCGCCTATTCAGCGGCGAGAAGCTGCCCCATGGGCCGCCCCATTTCGCAGATCTCCGCGATCACCTGGGTGATCGTGGCACGGAAGGCCGCGAACTGGCTATTGGGCGCGATGCTTGCCTCATCCATGTAAAGCGAGCGGTCGATCTCAACCTGAACAACGTGCTGGCCGCGCGAGGGCCGCCCATATTGCTGCGCGATGAATGCGCCGGCAAAGGGCGCGTTTCGTGCCACCCGCAGACCCGCCGATTTGAAAGCGTTTTCGATGCAGTCAACGATATCGGCAGAGGCCGCCGCGCCAAAGCGATCGCCCAAGACGACATCGGCGCGCCGGGCCGACCCGCGCGAATTCTCTATCGCTTCGTGGGGCATCGAATGACAATCGATGAGCAAAGCACGCCCGAACTGCCCGCGCGCATCATCGAGCAATTCCTGGAGCTTGGCATGGTAGGGGTGCCAATAGGTGTCGATACGGCCTTTGACTTCATCAAGGGTGATCTTGCCCCGATAGATCGCACGCCCGTTTGACACAACGCGCGGCACCACGCCGAGCCCGGACGCAACGCGCGGGTTATGCACCGCTTTGGTAAAATCAGAGATCAAAGCCGGATCGAGCTCATCAGGAGAACGGTTCAGATCGACAAATGCGCGCGGCGCGCCCGCGACCAGAAGTGGCGCGCCAAAGCTTGGGGCGCGCTCGAAGAGGCGATCGACAAAGGCATCTTCCGAGGAGCGAATCGCGCGCTCGTTCAAAATCGACTTGCGCAGAAACCACAGCGGATAATCCCTCCCTGAATGGGGAGAGGCAAACACGACCCCGGTGGTCTGTGTCGATGGCCGGGTAAGGGTATATGCGCTTTTTGGCACCTGCCTGTATCCTCCTGGAGAAAAGACATAGCACGCGGCGCGCCCGTCAAAAGCCCTTGATCCCGAGAAGACGCCAATTTATACGCCGCATCCTGATGCAGCCGCTTATCAAGCGGGTTGCCGCGATTAACGGACGCGTAGCTCAGCGGTAGAGCACTTCGTTGACATCGAAGGGGTCACTGGTTCGATCCCAGTCGTGTCCACCATGATGAGACGGGCTCCACCGCAGCCCGATGGAGAGGAGAGGACCATGAAGGTCAAGAACTCGCTGCGTTCTTTGAAGAACCGCCATCGC
>JBCCTH010000117.1:0-8805 GCA_039198835.1 Pseudomonadota bacterium
GCCTCGTGCAGGTCGTCCAGGGCGCGGCCGTTGTCACGCTCGTGCTCAATGTCATCGCACTTTGGAAGCAGGAGCGTGTGACGCCGATGTCGAAGACCGAGCGCGACGCACCGCGCCCGGCTTTCGGCGATGCCTGGAGAGATTTCGCGGCAGGCGGCCAGGCCGGGCGGCTGCTCGTCGTCGTGTTTCTCGGCACGATGGCATTTAACATGCAAGATGTCCTTCTTGAGCCCTATGGCGGCGAGATCCTGGGCCTCAGCGTTTCGGCGACAACGCTCCTGACTGCGCTTTGGGCGCTTGGCGCGCTCGTCGGGTTCGCGTTGGCGGCCCGGCGGCTGACCCAAGGGCAAAGCCCCTACCGCATGGCTGGCTGGGCGCTTGTGGCCGGGCTTGCCGCGTTTTGCGCGGTCATCTTCGCGGCCCCGCTTGTGTCTTCGGCGCTTTTCTTTGTCGGCGCGGGGCTGATCGGATTTGGCGGCGGCCTTTTTGCCGTGGCCACGCTCACCGCGGCCATGACCATGCCCTCAGACGGGCTGGCAGGCCGGGGCCTTGCGCTCGGCGCTTGGGGCGCGGCCCAGGCCACCGCCGCTGGCCTTGCCATCGCCTTTGGGGGCACGCTTCGTGACCTCGTCAATTCAGTCAGCGCAACGGGCCTTCTGGGCGAAGCGCTGGCCGATCCCGCAACCGGTTATTCGGTCGTTTATCACGTCGAAATCGGTCTGATGTTCGCAACCCTGATCGCCCTGGGGCCGCTGACGCGGCACCGCGGCACATTCACCTCAACCAACTCTGGAGAAAGCAGCGCGCGCCTCGGCCTCGCTGATTTCCCCACCTGACCACGAAAGGACAAGTACCATGGTCGGCACAGAATTCTGGGGGAACGTTGATCTCGCCTCGGTGGCCATATGGGCATTCTGGGGCTTTTTCGCGTTCCTGATTTACTACCTGCAAACAGAGAACATGCGCGAAGGCTACCCGCTGGAAAACGATGACGGCTCGCCGTCCAACCAAGGGCCGTTCCCGCTGCCTTCGCCCAAGACATTTCACCTGCCCCATGGGCGCGGGGATGTGACGGTACCGTCAGAGGAAAACGAGGCGATCCATCGCCGTGAAGACCTCGCGCTGGAGCAAACCTTCCCCTCGAAGGGCTCGCCCTTCGTGCCAACGGGCAACCCCCTGAAAGACGGGGTCGGGCCAGCATCCTGGGCCCCGCGCCGCGATGTCCCCGAACTCGATGGCAAGGGCCACCCAAAGATCGTGCCGATGGCGTCGCTCGATATGTTCCGCGTCTCGGCGGGCCGTGACCCAAGGGGCCTTACCGTGGTTGCGGGCGACGGCGAGATCGTGGGCCAGATCAGCGACATGTGGATCGACGAGCCCGAGCAGCTTGTGCGTTATCTGGAGATGGAACTCACCGACAATATCGGCGGGGGCAAGCGCCTGATCCCGATGACGCTCGCTGTCATCAAGCGCGATAGGGTCGTTGTGCGGTCGCTCTTTGAGGAGCATTTCGCCGGGATCCCCAGCCTCAAATCACCCACGCAAGTGACGCTTCTCGAGGAAGAGAAGATCTCTGCCTATGTCGCCGGGGGCACGCTCTACGCCTCCGAGGCAAGACTGGAGCCGCAGCTCTAAGGGAGAGCTGCGTCTGGTCCGCAAACCAGGAGGAAGACCGATGGAAATGAAGGTCGCGGAAGATTTTGCCTTTGAGCATGCCCCAGGGCTGCCCGAGGCGCTGCCGGAGGGAGAGGAGATCCTCTGGCAGGGGCGCCCCAGGGTGCTGCCGCTGGCGCGGCAGGCGCTCTGGCTCGATTGGGTCATGGGTTACTTCGCGATTATCTTTTTGTGGCGCGTGATCGCCTCAACCGCCGATTACTCTCTGGCCGCCTCGCTTGGTCATGGGGTCCCGCTCCTTATTCTTGGTGCGGGGGCTGGTCTGGTCATCCTTTTCATCGCGTGGCTTCAGGCGCGCGGCACGATCTACACGGTCACCTCGAAACGGGTGGCCATGCGGATCGGTGCCGCGCTCCAGCTCACGCTCAATTTGCCCTATCAATGGATCGAGAATGCCGGGCTCGAGCTTCGCAAAGACGGCTCGGGCACCATCGCTCTCGAACTCAAGGGGGAGGAGAACAAGATCTCCTACCTCATGGTCTGGCCCCATATGCGCCCTGGGCGCGTGGCTCGGCCGGAGCCCGCCCTCCGCTGCATTCCTGACGCCGCCAAAGTCGCCCAGATTCTGGCAACCGCAGCGGAGGCGCGGGTCTCTGAACCTTCCTCCATCAAAGTCGCAGCGCGCCATGCCCCCGCGGGCGATGCCGGTGCGGCGGTCCCAGCGGAGTAATTTCGATGACCGATCTCAATCACACAACCCTGTCTCAGGAGCGTCAGAAGCTTGCGCGTCGCGACAAGGAGATGATCCCGCTTGTTCTGGTGCGCGCCATGTTTGGCCTCGCGCTCGTTTCTGTGGCGCTTGTCGCCTTTGCGCGCTTCACCGACCGGCCGCTTGTCGGCGTGCCGGACCAGCCGCCCATCGCCGCCGAGCGGGTGATTTATCTGACGCCGGGTGTCGAGCGCGGAAGCTACATCGTATCGGACGCAGAAGGCGCGCGCCTCGTGGCCTCGACAGATACGCGCGCGGGCTTTGTTGGCGCGATTGGCCAGGCTGTCGAGCGTCGTCGCCAGGTCACGCGATCCGATATGGCCGCACCGCTCACGCTTGTGCGCCGCGAGACCGGCCGCATCGACATCATCGATGATGCCTCGGGCATCTCCATCGAACTGCATGGCTATGGACGGGACAATATCGCCGTCTTCGCCGGGCTTTTGCCCGAGTAATTCACCGGACCTGAAATCCAAGAGGAGTTGGAAGAATGGGACTATTCACCAAAGACAAGGAAACCGCCCCTTGCACGGTTACCGTGAGCCACCGCTTCGAAGAGCTCAGCGCCCATGTTCGCTTCGATAACGGAGCGGTCGTTTATCCCGGCGATAGCGTGCTCGTTCACGGGCAGGAGATCATGGCGCCTTACGGCGAAATGATCGAAGAGGAACGCACCGCGACGATCACGCGCGCCTCTGCCATAGAGCGCCTCTGGACCCGCGCCACCGGCGATCTCGAATTCATGGAACTCTGCGAATTTTCCTTCAGCGAAGAGGTGACGGTATGAATATCCAGACCCCCCCGAAGCTCAACGGCAAACATTCTGACACCTCGCTCCATGGCACGAATGAAGCGGCACTCGATGAGGCCGAGATCAGCGAAATCGCGCGGCGCGGGGCCGCAAAGAGCGATGAAGAGGCGACGTCGATCGCGATGCAGGACACGCTCCTGACCCCGCGCTTCTACACGACCGACTTTAACGAACTCGACGCGATCGATGTCAGCGGCGTGCGCGCGGAATGGGATGCGCTGATCGCCCAAATGGTGGCCGACCCCAACAAGGGCCATTTCAAGAAAAACGCCGATTGGGACGAGATCGATTGGGACGGCATGGAGCCGCGCCTGAAGGCTGAATTCATCGACTTCCTGATTTCGAGCTGCACAGCAGAATTTTCTGGCTGTGTGCTTTACAAGGAAATGAAGCGCCGCGGATCCAACCCTGATATCACGCAGCTCTTCCAGTTGATGGCCCGTGACGAAGCGCGCCATGCGGGCTTTATCAACGACGCGCTGCGCGAAGCCGGGATCAAGGTGAACCTGGGCTTCCTGACGCAGCAGAAGAAATATACCTATTTCCGCCCGAAATTCATCTATTATGCGACATATCTCAGCGAGAAGATCGGGTATGCGCGTTACATCACGATCTTTCGGCATTTGCAGGCGAACCCGCAGCATCGCTTCCACCCGATCTTCAAATGGTTCGAGGAGTGGTGCAACGACGAGTTCAGCCATGGCGAGGCCTTCGCGCTTTTGATGAAGACCGATCCAAAGCTGACGAGCGGCGGCAATGAATGGTGGATCAAGTTCTTCCTCACGGCCGTTTACTCGACGATGTGGGTGCGCGATCATCAGCGCCCGGCTTTCCATGCCGCGCTTGGCGTCGATGAAGAATGGTATGGCCAGGCGGTCTTTGAGAAGACATCGGAGCTTTCCAAACAGATCTTCCCGTTCACGCTTGATATCGACCATCCACGCTGGAAGCCCAACCTGCGACGCATGGAGGCGGCCTCGCGCCAGGTCGCACGGGGCAAGAAGCGCGGCGGTGTCCTGGGCTTCGCGCAGAATGTGGCGGGGTCGTTGAGAGCGGCCTATGCCTTTGCCGCGCTCTACACGATCCCGGCTGTTCGCCATGAGCGGCCTGCTTCGACGCGTCTCGAGCCCTGTTACTGATGCTTGACGGGTTTTCATTTGGGGGCGCTTCGCGCGTTTTAGGGAGCGCTCGCTTCGCTCGCGGTTGGGGGGTGCGACCCCCCTTGCCCCCGCGGAGTATTTCCGGCCGAAAGAAAGGGGCAGCGTGGGGCAGGCTTTGATCTCTGTTGCTGTGGCGCTTCTGGCTTGGTGGATTGGCACCGGGGTCATTTTGCTCGCGGTGCGGCGCGCGGATCGCGCAGGCGGCGGCGCGCAGACGGGCCTTGTTCTGGCAGGCCTTCCGTTTTTGGTGTTTGGTCTCGCGGGCGTTTGGGCCGCAGCAAACGACGCGACGCTCTGGGGGCTCTACGGCGGCTTTCTGGCCGCGCTCTCGCTTTGGGGCTGGATCGAGCTTTCTTTCATGTCAGGCGTTATCACTGGCCCCAACCGCGCGCCTCTTCCCGAAGGCTGTGCGGGCTGGGCGCGGCTTTGGTCGGCTTGGTGGGCCGTCGCCTGGCACGAGCTCTTGCTGCTCGCTGCATTTTGCTTTGTGCTTTATGCCTCAAGCATTGCGATCAACGGGATGGCGGCCTGGACCTTTGGCATTCTTTATGCCGCGCGGATATTTGCAAAGCTCAACCTCTTTTTAGGCGTGCCGGGGATAAACCTCGAAGCGGTGCCGCGCAGCCTTTCGCATATCCCGTCTTACTTTCGGCAGGGCGATCCTTCCTGGCTCTTCCCTTTGACGATCATTGTTTTGTCGCTTGCCACCGCGCTTTGGATATCGCGGCTCGCGGCAAGCGGTTCACCCGAAGAAATGGTGACGTTCGGCCTTTTGGCGGCGCTCACCGGCCTCGCGCTCATCGAGCATTGGATGATGCTTTTGCCGATGGCAGACACGAAACTATGGCGCTGGCTCATGCCCCCAGCTGACACACTGGGTCAGACAACCCAGCGCCCAACCCCGCAAGAACAGGGATAAGCCATGACCTTTGATCCAATCTTCAAGGCACAGCTGGACGCGCTCAAGGAAGAGGGCAATTATCGCTACTTCGCCGAGCTTGAGCGCTGTTGCGAAAAGTTCCCCAAGGCAGCGAGCCACGGGCCAGAGGGCGTCCGGGATGTGACGGTCTGGTGCTCGAACGATTATCTGGGCATGGGCCAGAACCCGAACGTGATCCGCGCGATGCAGGAAGCCGTGGCGCGATGCGGAACGGGTGCAGGCGGCACGCGCAACATCTCTGGCACAAATCACGATCATCTCCTGCTTGAGCGCGAGGTTGCCGATCTTCACGGCAAGGAGGCCGGGCTCTTATTCACATCGGGTTACGTCTCGAATTGGGCAACGCTGAGCACCTTGGGCAGCCGGATCAAAGACATCGTGATCTTCTCAGACAGTGAAAACCACGCCTCGATGATCGAAGGCATCCGCCATTCGAAGGCCGATAAGGTGATCTGGAAACACAATGATGCCGAAGATCTCGATCGCAAGCTCGCGGAGGCGGGCGACAGGCCCAAGCTCGTTGCGTTTGAGAGCGTCTATTCGATGGATGGCGATATCTGCCCGATGGATGAGATCCTTGATGTGGCCGAAAAGAATGGCGCGATGACCTATCTCGACGAGGTTCACGCGGTGGGCATGTATGGCGCGCGCGGCGGCGGGGTGAGCGAAGAGCGCGGGCTCGCGCACCGGATCGATGTCATCGAAGGGACGCTCGGCAAAGCCTTTGGCTGCGTTGGCGGCTATGTGACCGGGTCTGCGGCGATGTGCGATTTTATCCGCTCGTTCGCCTCCGGCTTCATCTTCACGACCGCGCTTCCGCCTGCGGTGGCTGCGGCTGCCAGAAGCTCTATCGCGCATCTGAAGGTGAGCCAGATCGAGCGGGCCGGCCAGCGCCGCCAGGTTGCCCGGTTGCGCGCAGCGCTTGACCGCGCGGGGATCCCGCATTTGTGGAATGAGAGCCATATTGTCCCCGTTATTATCGGCGACCCGGTTAAAACGCGCATGATCAGTGACTATCTTCTAGAGCACTTCGCGATATACGTGCAGCCGATTAACTATCCGACGGTGCCGAAAGGCACGGAGCGCTTGCGCTTCACCCCGTCTCCGCTTCACTCGGATGCCGATATCGATCATCTGGTGGGCGCGCTGAGCAGCCTTTGGAAGCAATGCGCCCTGGCCCATGCGGTCGCCTGACGCAGAGAATGAGAATTAAGCTGCCCAGGCCTTTACGGACCAAGGAACACAGCTACGTCCCGCCACGGAATACAAAGGAGTACAACATGAAACTCACCCGTCGTGAACAGCTGGCCCTCATGGGCGGCGCACTCACCGCTGCTGCGGTTCCCGCGATCCTGTCCGCTGAAGAAACCGCCGAAACAGACGGCGAGATGATGGCGGAGGGCCCTGTGACCCACGAGGTTCAGATGCTTAATGCTGACCCTGAGAACGCGCGCGAGCGGCAGATTTATCTGCCCGCCGTTGTCCGCGCGATGCCCGGCGATACGATCAAGTTCATCTCTGTTGATCGCGGCCATAACGCTCAATCGAACGAAGATTGGAGCCCGGCAGGCGGCACGGAATGGAAATCGAAGATCAATGATGACTTCGAGGTCACCATCGACGTGGAAGGCGCTTACATGTATGAGTGTCAGCCCCACGCCTCGGCGGGCATGATTGGCCTGATCCTCGTCGGCGATGTCTCCGGTAATTACGAGGACCTCAAGGGCGAGCGTTTCCGCGGCAAGGCGCGCCAGCGCGCTGAGCAATATTTCGAGATCGCCGATGAAATGCTCGCGACGGAGGAAGCGAACGCTTCCTAAAACGCGATCCGGTCTGAGAAGAAAGAAGAGGGGGCGAATGCCCCCTTTTTTTATCGGAAATTTCGGTTCGGCGAGAAGCCGGGGCAGTTTACAGGCCGCGCGCCGCTTCTACTCCTGCGCCTACCAGAACCGCCACAATTCCCAGCGCGTTACCGGATCAAGCTGCAAGGGCTGGCCCTCGGCGAGGGCGACAGTCTCTTCGTGGATTTTCCGACCGTTGACGAATTCAGTCACTTCGATGTCGAGCGCAGCGGGAAAGGCAAGCTCAAGCGCGCCGTAGCCCGCCACATCCCAAGCGATGAAGCCTGCATAGGTCGATAAGACATCAAGTCCAAAGCGGGCATCGGGGTCTGTGACATTGCACACGGCCATCGCGATCCAGCCGTCGATGGGATCATTGAAATCCACCGGGATCGAATCCGGATGGACCATCATCGACATCGCCTCGACCAGCGGGGCCTCACCGGCAACGCGGGTTTCGACGGCGGCCCAAAGCGCGTCTCCGTGATCGGCGGTGCCATCACGAAACGGGCCGATATCGACGCGACCGTCGCTCTCAAGAAAGCCTTCGGGAAAAGGGGCAAAGAGATCTTCCGTGCGCTCAGTGGGGAGTTTTACAAAGATCTCAACGCCCCGCTCAGAGCGATCCACAATGAGCGCGACATCGGCCGCATTGGCCGGTGCCAGGGGGGCCAGAAAAAGAAGAAGAGAAAGCCAACCGCGCATGGGGCTCTATCTAAGCGCTTCTCGCACGCAAGCAATGCATGGGGGCTTGGGGCAACGTGAAGGTGATCTTGCGCGCTGTCCGTTTTGCCGCCTGATAGCGATTGCTGCTTTGCCGCGCCTGGCATAAGAGCGCGAGAGACGACGAGGTAGGACCTGCCCGAACGGAGGGCCCTGAAAGCTGACCCAGATCGGGGGCGGCAAGGGTCGCGTCAGATGCGTCCCGAATGAGGCGGGCCTCCTTTTCTTCCGGGTTCATTGAGAGGCGTTTTCATGCGGCCCTATGAGCGCGATCCGGCGGCCATCTATGAAAAGAGCTTTGAAACAGTCCGCGCCGAGGCGCGGCTTGATCGCTTTCCCGAACCTCTCAAACCCATGGTTTTGCGGCTCATTCATGCCTGCGGGATGGTCGATGTGGCCGATAGGGTCGCGTTTTCCGCGCGCGCCATGGAAGCGGGCCAGATGGCGCTTCAGACCGGGGCGCCCATCTTGTGCGATTGCGAGATGGTCCGCGCCGGTATCATTCAGCGCGTTTTGCCATGCGATAATGAAGTTATTGTGACCCTCAATCGCCCTGAAGTTCCCGAGCGGGCGCGCGAGATGGCAACAACGCGGAGCGCCGCGGGCGTCGATCTATGGCGCGATCATTTGGAGGGCGCGGTCGTCGCGATCGGCAATGCGCCCACCGCGCTCTTCCGGCTCCTTGAACTGCTTGATGAAGGCGCGCCGCGCCCTGCTGTCATCCTGGGGTTTCCTGTGGGTTTTGTGGGCGCGGCTGAAAGCAAGGCCGAGCTTTCCGGCAATCCACGCGAATGCGAGTTCGTGACGCTGCGCGGGCGCAGGGGCGGGTCGGCCATGGCTTCGGCTGCGGTGAATGCGTTGGCGGCGGGTTTGGGAGGGGGCGTCAAATGATCCGGCTGAGATACAAGGCGCGCGCGAACACCCGAGGCCAAGACCAATGAGCGCGC
>JBCCTH010000118.1:0-8739 GCA_039198835.1 Pseudomonadota bacterium
CCCCTGAACCGGCGCCTTTGCCCGCCGGGCTTTGGGCGCGCTGCGCGCTTTCGGGGGCTTCGGCGACAATGGCGTGGGCATTTGTGCCGCCGATCCCGAACGAAGACACACCCGCGACGCGCCGCTCAAAGCCCCCGGGCCAGGGCATAACCTCGGGCGTGAGCGTGAAGTTGCCTTGCGCGAGCGGCAGGGCGGGATTGACCCGCTCGCTGCCTGGCGTCCCCGGGATGATCCCGCGCTTGACCGACAAAAGCGCCTTGATCAGCCCGGCAAGGCCCGCCGCCGTATCGAGATGGCCGATGTTGGATTTTAACGCGCCCAGCATGCGCTTGGGCGCATTCTCCTCGCTTGAGCTTGGGTCCGCAAAGACCGCCGCGAGCGCCGTGGTCTCCACCACATCGCCGAGCTTTGTGCCCGTGCCATGGGCTTCGACATAGCCGATCTCGCGCGGCGAAAGACCCGCTCGCGCCTGGGCGGCGGCGATAACGGAGGCCTGGCCTTCAATCGTCGGCGCTGTGAAGGCGGAGCGGTTCTTCCCATCATTGTTGATCGCGCTGCCTTTTAGGACACCGAGCACCTCGTCGCCCGCTGCGAGCGCGTCTTCGAGACGGCGCAAACACAAAAGCGCGCCGCCCTCGCCGGGCACCGTGCCATCGGCATCTTCAGCGAAAGCCCGGCACTGGCCGCTGCGCGACAGGATGCCGCCTTCCTGCCAGGGGTAGCTCAGCGCGGGCAATTGCAGGGTCGCGGCACCGGCCAGCGCGGCATCGCAATCTCCCCGCCGGATCGCTTCGGCTGCCATATGAACGGCGACAAGACCCGTCGAACATGCCGTTTGCACAGCGATGGCCGGGCCCTTGAGCCCCAAAGCATGGGCGATACGGCCGGGGACAAAATCCTTATCCGACGCAATGATCTGCGCGTAGGCGGCGGATGGATCTTCAAGGCCCTCGCCCCCGCGCCCCAAGAGCCGCGCGAGGCCATAGGCGGGAAGCCCCGTTCCCGTAAAGATGCCCACCCCTGCCGAGAGCGCATCCGGGTCGAGGCCCGCCTCGTCGAGGGCCTGCCAGGCGAGCTCCATGAGCAACCTGATCTGCGGATCAAGCATGAGCGCGTCAGACGGTCTGAGCCCAAAGGCCTCGGGATCAAAAAGATCGAGCCCGGCGGGCCGGAAATGGAGCGGCACATGGATCACGCCGGGGGAAGCGGCTTGCGTGCCACGCGGCCCGTCCTCCGGGCGCGGCGGGCGGTAGCCGCGTTCTCCATCGAGCAGCATCTGCCAGAGCGCGCGGACGTCCTGCGCGCCGGGGAACCGGCCCACCGCAGCCGTGATCGCGATTTCCTTGTCTTGCGGGGCCGCTCTCGTTGCAGCCTGTGGCGCGGCAATCAGGGGGTCGACGGGCCCATCAAGCGCTGCCGCGAGGCCTGAAATGGTCGGATGGCGAAACAGAGCGGCAAATTCAAGCTCTGGCCAACGGTTGCGCAAGCGGCTCTCAACAGCAACGAGCGAGAGCGACGTGCCCCCCACATCGAAAAACCCATCATCGACACCAAAATCTTCGTGCTCAAGCACATCGGCCCAAGCTTGCGCGATGATACTCTCCGCGCCGGGTGCAGGCGCGCGTGCGGCCTTGGCCTCGCGGTCATCCTCTTGGGGCAGCTTGAGCCGTGCGCGATCAAGCTTGCCGTTGGCGGTCACGGGCAAGGCATCGATAAAGGCATAGAGCGCGGGCTGCATCGCCAGCCCCAAAAATTGCGCGGCATGGACACGCAGCGCGCCCAAGGGCGGAGGCGCGCCCGGATCATCGAGCACGATGAATGCGGCGATCCGCGCGGAGGCGCCTTCGCCCTCCAGCCGAACGGCGCATTTGCGCACCTCTTGGTGCCGCTCAAGGACAGTTTCAATCTCGCCCAGTTCGATCCGCTGACCCCTGAGCTTTATCTGACCGTCGGCGCGACCAAGATAGGCAATCGCCCCGTCCGAGCGCCAGCGGCCCTGATCGCCGGTCCGGTAAAAGAGCGCGCCAGAGGGATCGAGCGCCGGGAGCGGCGCGAAACGCTCCTGGGTCAGATAGGGGCGCTCAAGGTATCCATCAGCAAGCTGGACCCCGCCGATGACGATCTCGCCCGGCAGGCCGATAGGTTGCGGGAAGCCATGTTTATCGACGATATGAAGCTGCGTGTTGCGCACGGGCATGCCTATGGGGATGGCCTCGCTCGCATGGGCGGGGATGCAATCCCAAAAGGTGACATCGATTGCGGCCTCGGCGGGGCCGTAAAGATTGTGCAACCCGGCATGCGGCGCTGTCTCAAAGAAGCGCGCGACGAGGGCCGACGAAAGCGCTTCGCCGCTCACAAAGGTATGGCGCACATGTGCGAAAGCTTCGGGCCCGGCGACGTCGAGAAATGCAGAGAGCATGCTTGGCACGAAATGCACGTGGGTGATCCGAGCTTTGGCGATGAGGTCGGCCAGCCCGCGCGGGTCACGGTGCAGATCAGGCGCAGCCATGACGAGCGAGCCGCCGTGACAAAGCGACAAAAAGAACTCCCACATGCAAACATCGAAGCTCACCGGCGTTTTTTGCAGAACCCGGTCGCCGCTCTGAAGCGGGTAATAATCCTGCATCCAGGCCAGCCGGTTCACGAACGCACGATGCGAAATCAAAACGCCCTTGGGCCGCCCCGTCGAGCCGCTCGTAAAGAGAATATAGGCCCCGGCCTCCGGCGCCGGATCGGGGAGATCGCGCGGGGGCGCGCGCAACGCGTCAAGCGCCAGGCAAGGCACAGGCCCCACCGCGCCAGGGGCGGCTTCACCATCATCCTCGCCATCGCGCGCGCCTTGCCCTTCGCGTGTTATCATCAGCTTGGGGCGCGCATCTTCGAGCATCGCTTCAAGGCGCGCATCGGGGATATCGTCTGCCACGGGCATGACAGTGGCTCCGGCGGCCATGGCGGCGGCAAGGGCGATGGTCAGCTCGCCCGAGCGCGGCACGCGCACCGCCACGACATCGCCCGCGCCGATCCCACGCGCCGCGATACCGCTTGCGATCGCGCATATCTCGGCCTCAAGTGCCTCAAAGCTCCAGGAGCGCGCGCCATCCAAGAGCGCGGTGGCCTGCGGGGTGCGAGCGACCTGAGCGCGCATCAGAGCGGGGATCGTTTCAGGCCCGTCTTGGGGCTCTGTCGTATCGTTCCAATAGGCGTAGCGGCGCAGCTCTTCGGCCGACGTCATCGGCAGGCGTGTCACTGGTTCATCGGGCTTGGCAAGTGCCTCGCGCATGAGGCGGTCAAGATGCCAGGTCATGCGCCGCGCCGACCCGCTTTGATAGAGCGCATCGCGCCAGACCAGGCGCGCGGTCGCAAGGCCGCTCTCGTCGCGGTCGACATGGAGCGCGAGATCGACCTGGGCCATCGCCGGAGGCAGATCAAGCGCGCTCAGTCCCGGCACGATCTCGGGCGCGGTCACATCCTGATAGGCGAAAAGCGATGCGATGAGCGGCGCATCGGTCGCCTCAGAGGCGCTATCGCGCGCCGTGCGCGCCAGGCGCGTGATCTCTTGAAGACCGAGCTGCCCGTGGTTGACCGCCTCTGTGAAGACTTGGCGCACCGCGCGCAACAGCTCGCGAAACCCGGTCTCGTCATCGAGCTTGATCCGCACCGGGACCACTTCGACCAAACATCCTACGAGGCCCGCGCGTTCCGCGCTGTCGCGAAAATCCACAGGGACGCCCACGATGATGTCATCTTGGCCCGCATACCGGCCCAAAAAGACCGCCCAAAGCGCCAAGAGCGCCATGAAGGGCGTCGCCCCCTCTTCACGAGCCAAACCATTGAGCCGCTCAAGGACATCTTGTGCAATCGGCCAGGGCTCAGTCCCCGCTTCCCAGCCATTGGCGCGCGCCGGGCTCATATCGGTGGCCAGGGTCAAGGGTTGAACGCCTTTGAGTTGACGCTTCCAATAGGCGCGGTCGGCGGCGATAGCCTCTGCGGGGCGCGCCTCATCGAGCCAATTCAAGACATCGGGCGGCGGCACAAGCGCCGGTGGCGCACCCGCTGACATTGCGCTGTAAATGGTGCCGAGCTCATCGAGAATGAGCGCCAGCGATGTGCCATCGGCGGCGATGTGATGAACCGCGAGCGCGATGACGAAATCCGCCTCCCCCAGCCGAAAAAGCCTGGCTTTCAAGAGCGGCGGTTGAGAGAGATCAATGGGCGTGGCGGCAAAGCTTGCAAGGCGCGCGCGCAAGACAGCATCGCGGCGGCGCTCGGGGATATCGGCGAGATCCTCAAGCGGCAATGCCACCGCGCAGAAGGGCTCGAAAAGGTGCTGGCGGGGCAGGCTGTCGCCGCGCTCGATCCGGGCTGTCAGCATCGGATGGCGTTCAAAAAGCGCTTCAAGCGCGGCCCGCAAACGCGCGATATCCATGGCCATGTTGGCGCGCATCGCACCGCTGATCACGTAAGCTGTGCTTGACGGCGTCAAGCGCTCCAGAAGCCAGATGCGCGCCTGGGTATCGGCAAGAGGGCGGGCGACTGGCGCGCGCGCGACGCTCGCGGGCGTCTGCGCCTGCGAGGCGGGCGTGGTTTCTGCTTCATGCCCGCGCAGCGCGTCAGTGAGAGCCCCAAGCGTGGGGTGGGTGAGGATAAGACGCGCAGGCACGCGCCGCCCCAGCCTCTTGCTTAAATCGATGCTGAGCTTGGCGACCAAGAGCGAATGCCCCCCATCGCGGAAGAAATCACTTTCCCGAAGCGCCGGGCTCTCAGGTAAGATCGCGCGCCAGGCCTCGCGCAGAACCTCAGAAAGCGGGTCCTTTTTTGCCTCCGGGTTGCGGTGCAGAGCCGTGTGCGGCTGTTCGATCATTTGGCCAGCGGCATCCATGAAACGCTGGGCCAAGCCTTCGACCATGGCGCTATCATAGCGCGCCGCTGCGTATTCAAACCGCAGCTCGATCCCGCCGGAGGGCGTTTTGCTGCCGGATAAGCTGAGATCGAATTTCGCGGCCTGCGGTGTGCTGGTGACCGGTGTCACCTCAAACCCGGGCATCTCTAGGACGGAAGGATTTTCTGTCCAGGCAAAGGAGAACGGGGTCGGCCCCTGCTCGGCGGACGCGCGCGGCAGTTTGAGACCCGCCACAACCGCCTCAAGCGGCGCGGGCTGGCGGGCCATGGCCCGCGCAAGCGCTTCTTTGGCGTTTTCCACCCATTGCCCGAGTGGCGCGGCCTCAGGCGCGGCCTTCACGGCGACAAGCGCGGTGTCGATCAAAGGCGCGGCAACCTCGCGCAGATCAGGGTGAAACCGCGTCTCAACGGGCAGCGCCAGAAGGACGCCCCGCGCGCGCCCCTCCCCGCTTGGCTGCGGCGCATCGGAGGCCTCAGCCAAGACAGCCGCCCAAAGGCCCATCAGAAGCGCCGCCTCGGAACAAGCGAAGGCGCGCGCGCGCTGACGCAGCGCCTCAGCGGCATGGGATGCCAGCGCCCGATCGACCCAGGCAACCCGAAGATCGGGGATCGCGGCGCCGGGCGCGGGAAGCGGTCCAACGGGGTCAACCGCGCCGATCTCTTCAACAAGCTGCGCCACGATGGCGGGGTCTGAGGCCATCTGCGGCGCGTCTTCAAGCCAAACCGCGACATCCCCTGGCTGAAGATCAGGCTCTTGCAAATCGGGCCCTGCGCCCGAAGCGAACAGATAAAGCGCCGCCAGATCGCGCGCGAAGATCGCAACACTCGCGGCATCGGCAATCGCATGGTCAAGCGCGAGCCCGACGAAAGAGACGGTCTCGCCCGTCCGGCACAGCATCACCCGCAAGAGCGGGGCATCTTCGATCTTGAACGCTGTCTCTGAGAGCGCCGCGTAGAGCTCGAGCGCGCGGGCCTCCGGGGCTGCATCCTGCCTCAAATCATGGGTCTCGAGCGGCAAAGGCACGCTTTCGAGCACGACTTGCTGCGGCGCGCCATTGCGCGACATGATCGCCGTGCGCAGCCCTTCATGGCGCTCGATCAAAAGCGCCAAAGCGCGGGCGAAGGCTACCTCGTCCAAAGGGCCTTCGAGCCAAAGACCGGTGGCCAGAAGGTAGGCCGCATTGGGGCCATCTAGGTGATAGCGCCACCAAAGCCTGCGCTGAAGCGGCAGCGCCGGGAAGGCTGTGACATCGGCGGCGCTCATGGCGCGCGCTCCAGCCTCTCGAGCGACACGCGGCGCGCGCTCCGATCCGCGCGTTTGGGCCCGCTCCCGGGCTCTGATCTTTCTTTGCTCGGCGCGCTACCGATCCCCGTAAGGACCGCGCCCAAAGTCGCGGGCGTCGCATTCTCGAAGATCGAGCCTATCGGCAGATCAAGACCTGTCACATCGCGCAATGCCTGGACAACGCTCGCCGCCTCAAGCGATTGCCCGCCAAGATGAAAGAAGTTGGCATGTCGGTCATCCACGGTGACTTTGAGCTCACGGGCGAAGGCCTCGGCGACATGCCGCTCCATCTCGCTCATGGGTGCCTGGGTGGCTTGGGGGGCCTGGGGCGCTGCTGGCTTTGATGCTCTCTCGGGCGCATCGAAAGCGGCCTTCGCCGCCTGCTTTGGCACACGTGCGAGAAGCGCTTTTCGGTCGAGCTTGCCATGGGCGCTCAGCGGCATCTCGGAGAGCCCGAAATACCGATGGGGGATCATCGCGGGGGGCAGCTTTTGGCCGAGTGCCGCGCGCCATTGAGCGCTTTCCGCGTCAGAGATCGCGCGGGCGGGCACATGGAGATCAAGCTGGCCTCTCATCAGCTCGTCTGAGCGTTTGGCGTAAAGCATGACAAGCGGCGTTTCTCGGCTCCAGGCGATGCGCTTTGTTTTCACGATGAAGCCCTGCCCCTCAAGAAGCGCTGAGAGCCGCGCCAGACGGCCGCCGCTATCGTGGACCTCGGCGGCGATTTGCCGGATGCGCGGCCAGTCCGCTGCGGCGATCCCATCGAGCACGGCCTCTTCGGCCCCCTCAACATCGATCTTGAGAAGGTCAATATGGGGCAGGCCTTTGGCCTCGATAACTTCAGAGACGGTCATAACCGGCACGATAACGTCACGACTGCTCATGAGATGATCAAGCACCTCGGCTTGCGCGCCATCGATTGTCTGCGCGCCCTGTCCCGCGGTGACGAAATCAGCGACCATCGCGGTATCTGCTCCGCCATGATGTTCGAGACTCGACAAAAGGCTGAGGCGCGCACGTTCGCGCAATGTCGCGGTGCCGCTTTTATCTGACAGAGCCGCCGCGATCACATCGATCTTGCCGTCGAGCCGGGCGGCATTGCGCCGCAAAACCTCAAGCGCGGCGGGCGACGGCTCAAGCGCGATGATGCGCGCGCGTTCGAGGCCCGTTGCGACAGCCGCCGCGAAGACGCCAATATTGGCCCCCGCATCGAGCACAATCGCGCCGTCGCCAAGCCCGATCCCGTGGGCGAAATAGGTCTGATCGACCCAGTTTTCCTCAACGAGAAAAGCGGCCTCGGCGGGGTTGAGGATATCGATCTCCGCGCCGTCTTCGAGCATCGGCAGCCCGGTTTGCGGTTTATCGCGATCAACGACAAAGGCTGCCAGATGGCGCGCATCTCCCTCGCCAAGCAGCGTGACCGCCGCATTAGAGATCTGGGGTAGCGCGAGGAGCGCCGCGTCGATCTCGCCAAGCTCCATGCGTTGACCGGCGAGTTTGATCTGCCCGTCTTCGCGGCCCAGGCAAACGAGGGCCCCGTCGCTCATCCAACGACCCAGATCGCCTGTCCGATAGAGCCGTTCGCCGGGCTCGAACGCATCATCGAGAAAAGCCGCCGCGTTGCGGTCAGGCCGGCGCCAATAGCCGCGCGCCAATTGTGGCCCGCCCAGCCAGATTTCGCCGGTTTCACCGGGCAAGCAGAGCCCGCGTTCGGCATTGAGCACGCGCACCACGGCGTTGGGGACGGGCCGCCCGATGGGAACCTGCGCGAGATGCAATGTCTCGCGGGTGATTTCCATGAAGGTGATTTCGATTGTGGCTTCGGTGGGCCCGTAGATGTTCAAAAAGCGCGCGCTTAGCCCGGACGCAAAGAACGCCTCTACATGGGTCATGAGCAAGGCTTCACCGCCGCATGAGATCGCCTTGAGCGACAACCGCTCCGCAAGATCGGGCACGGTCAAGAAGATCGCCAGCATGCTTGGCACGAATTCCGCATGCGTAATTTTATGCGCGGCGAAATAATCGGCCATCTCAAAGGGATCTTTCTCCATCCCTTGCGGTAACATGTAGGTGCAGGCGCCATTGCAGAGCGGCCAAAGATATTCGCAGATGCTGACATCGAACGTGTAGGGTGTTTTTTGGCAGACCCGGTCGCCCGGCGCGATCCCGATCATCTCATTGCCCCAGGCAAAGCGCGTTTTGAGCGCGTCATGCTCGATCAAAACGCCTTTCGGCGCGCCCGTGGAGCCGGATGTATAGAGAAGGTAGGCGGCCATATCGCCTGTGATCCGTGGCAGCTCGGCCGAGCGGGTGTGAGCCCGCAAAAGAGCAAGATCGAGGCCGAAAAGAGGGCATGGCAACGCGGCATCGCGCAAACGCGCCTCTGGCGCGCCGCCCTGCGCCACGAGGCAGAGCTTCACCTGAGCGTCATCCATCACGGACGCGAGCCTTTCAAGAGGATCGTCGACCGACAGCGGCAAGAAAGCCGCGCCGGCTCGCAAGATCCCCAGGATCGCCAACGGCAGCAGGACCGAGCGCTCCAAAACGAGCGCCAC
>JBCCTH010000119.1:0-8728 GCA_039198835.1 Pseudomonadota bacterium
AACTTCGATTTGGTGACACTGTCGTTCACATTGATCGCGGGGAAGGGGAGCTGACCGTCGCGCACCAGCTGATAGAGCCGGTTCACGCCCGTCGTCGTCTCTTCCGAGACACCCTTGATCTGGTCACGGATCTTCGTGAACCATCCGGGCGAGGCGGCCATGCGTTTGGCGATTTGCGCCTTGATGACCTCTTCTTCCTCGGATTGCGGCACGGGGATGATTTCTTCCCCCGCTTCGGCGCGGGCGCCGAGCAAGACATAGAGCGTTGCATCGCCACCATCATCGAGGATCATGTTCGGCCCGTCTTCAAACATGAAGGACTTGTCGAGATAGTCCCAATGCTCTTCGAGCGTTTGCCCCTTGATCGCGAAGACCGGCACCCCGGCATCGGCGATGGCCGCTGCCGCGTGGTCTTGAGTCGAAAAGATGTTGCAAGATGCCCAACGCACATCGGCGCCAAGCGCCGTGAGTGTCTCGATAAGAACCGCTGTCTGAATCGTCATGTGGAGCGAGCCCACAATGCGCGCACCTGAAAGCGGCTTCTCTTCGCCATATTCATCGCGGATCGCCATGAGGCCGGGCATCTCGGTCTCTGCGATATCGAGCTCTTTGCGCCCGTAAGTTGCGAGCGCGATGTCTTTGACGACGAAGTCTTTTGCCATAGAGCTTCTCCTAAAATCTCATGCGGCGCGCTTAGCACCGGGGCAGGGCGCCTGCAACGGGCGTCATTTGGCGATAGGTCGCGCTTTGAAGAGGGGCCGCCCGTGATGGGCGAAAAGAGGAAACACACCATGGCGCGCGCATGGCAAAGGATGCTTTCGGGTCGGAGGCTCGATCTGCTCGATCCCACGCCGGTGGATGTCGAGATTGAGGATATCGCCCATGGTCTGGCTTTTGTCGCGCGTTGGAACGGCCAGACCCACGGCGATTATCCTTACTCAGTCGCGGAGCATTCGATTCTGGTGGAGCGAATCTTCGCGCGGATCGATCCCGATGCGCCTGCGAAATGGCGGCTCGCGGCACTTTTGCATGACGCGCCTGAATATGTCATCGGCGATATGATCTCACCGGTTAAAGCTGCCGTGGGCCCGAGTTATGGAGAGCTCGACGATAGGCTGACGGCCGCTATCCATTTGCGCTTCGGGTTGCCTGCCGCGCTCCCTCAGATTGTGAAAAAGAAGATCAAGAAGGCCGACAAGATCAGCGCGTTTCTCGAGGCCACGCAGCTCGCTGGCTTTTCGGAAAAGGAAGCGGCGAGGTTTTTTGGACGGCCCACGCCCGAGCTGACCGGCGGGCTGAGTTTGGCTTTAAGGCCCCCTGTCGAAGTCCGACGGGCCTATGTCGCCCACTATGAAGCACTTATCTCGGCGAGTTGACCTCGGCTCTTTGGGGTTAGGGCGGGCCCACCCGCCTCCCTTCTGCGCCCTTCGGGCTTGAACCATCGGTGGCGCGCTGCGCGCGCGTCGCGTCGCTGCTGATTTTGGCGCGGCAGTAAACGCCAGACTTAAGCGCGTCCGGGGTCACGGGGCAGATCATCGGCGATGTAGACCTCGATGATCTCCTTGAAGCTTTCCTCGGCGTGAAAGCCCAGCGCGAGAGCGCGCGCGGGGTCGAATGTTTCGGGCCATCCGCTGACGATTTTGGCGATCGTTTCATCAGGCTGAGATCTGATGCGCGCGACGGCCTCACTGCCCGCGACATCGCGCAAGGCCTCGATTTGTTCGGCGACGCTGCAAGAAATGCCTGGCAGATTGATCGCCGTCTTGGCCCCGATGGCGTCGCGCGAAAGACCCGCGGCATGGCGCAGAAAACCCGCCGCCGAGCGCGGCGAGGCATGGGTATGGCGCACTGTATCAGCCACCGGGAGGATCGCCTCTTCGCCGTTCAGGGGCTCGCGGATAATGCCTGAGAAGAAAGAAGACGCCGCTGTATTGGGCTTTCCGGGGCGCACGCAGATCGTGGGCAAGCGCAAGCTCATCCCCTCTATGAAGCCCTTGCGCGTGAAATCCTGGATCAGAAGCTCGCACGCCGCCTTGTGCGCGCCATAGCTTGTTTGCGGCGAAGCATGAAACGCGTCGTCGAGCTTTTCGGGGTAAGGGCCGCCAAAAACCGCGATCGAGGACGTGAAGATAAGCTTGGGGCGATAGGCTCCACCGGAGGCCGCGTGTTGGGCGCGCAAGGCTTCAAGGAGGGTCCATGTCGGCCAAAGATTAGTTTGCCACCCTTTGTCAAAATCCGCTTCCGCCTCGCCCGAGACGACCGAGGCGAGATGAAAGATCATGTCATAGCGCTCTGCGGCGATCCGCGCGATCTCGGATGGGTCGGTCAGATCGCCGGTTCTCGCCTGAGCCCTCGGCCCCGAGACATCCGGCGGCGCGATATCTTGCAAATGAAGCTCGGGGCGCCCAGCGCCTGGCAAGCCATCTCGATCGAGCCGGCGCGCGAGCTTTTGCCCCACCATCCCGCCACCGCCGAGGATAAGAACGCGCGCCATCGGCCTCCCCTTTACCTTTTGCTCGCTATGTTTACGCTAACGCTAACGGGCGCTTGGCAACGATCCAAGCCGAAAGGGGGGGATAGATGAGACGGCTCGAAGGAAAGCGCGCGCTGATCACGGCGGCGGGCAACGGGATCGGGCGGGCAAGCGCCCTGGCCATGGCACGCGAAGGGGCGCAGGTTTTCGCGACCGATATAGACGCCGCCGCCCTCCACACGCTCGAAGGCTGCACAACGCTGACACTCGATGTCACCGACGATGACGCCATCCGCGCGGCCGTCGCGAGCGCTGAGCCTGATATTCTCTTTAACTGCGCGGGCTTTGTTCACCATGGCACGGTTCTCGACGCCAGCGATGCCGAATGGGACGCCGCCTTCGATATCAATGTCCACGCGATGTTTCGCACGATCCGCGCAGCGCTGCCGGGGATGCTCGAACGCGGGAACGGGTCGATCATCAATATGGCAAGCGCCGTCTCAAGCGTGATCGGCGCGCCGAACCGGTTCATTTACGGGGCGTCGAAAGCCGCTGTGATCGGGCTGACAAAATCTATCGCCGTGGATTTCATCAAACGCGGGATAAGATGCAATTGCATCTGTCCGGGAACAGTCGAGAGCCCATCATGGCACGCGCGCGTGAAAGCCCTCGGAGAAGAGCTCGGCAGCTATGAAGAGGCGCTCACGTCTTTCGTATCGCGCCAGCCCATGGGGCGCGTTGCAAGCGCCGATGAGATCGCCGCGCTCGTCATTTACCTGGCTTCCGATGAAGCCAGCTTCACCACAGGCCAAGCCCATGTCATCGATGGCGGCTGGTCAGGGTGAGCGGATCTGGAAACGCAAAGCCGCCCGGGCCGGCCCCGCGAGGAAGTCACATGAAAAAAAAACGCATCAGCATCGATGATTTGCGCTCGCGCAAATGGTTCATGAACCCCGACAATCCCGAGATGACAGCGCTCTATCTCGAGCGCTATCTGAATTACGGGATGACGCGCGAAGAATTGCAATCGGGCAAGCCTGTTATCGGCATCGCTCAAACAGGAAGCGATCTGAGCCCCTGCAATCGCCACCACCTCGAACTCGCCAAGCGCGTGCGCGACGGGATCATCTCGCAAGGCGGCACGGTCATCGAGATCCCGGTGCATCCAATCCAGGAAACCGGCAAGCGCCCGACAGCGAGCCTCGACCGCAACCTCGCCTATCTGAGCCTCGTCGAATCGCTTTTTGGCTATCCGCTGGATGGCGTGGTCCTCACGATTGGCTGCGATAAAACCACGCCCGCTCTGCTCATGGCCGCCGCGACAGTCAATATCCCGGCCATCGCGCTTTCGGTCGGGCCGATGCTCAACGGATGGTGGAACGGAGAACGCGCAGGCTCGGGCACGGTGATCTGGAAAGCGCGAGAGCTCATGGCCGCGGGAAAGATCGACGGCGAGGAATTTCTCGAAATCGCCGCCTCTTCTGCGCCTTCGGTGGGCTATTGCAACACGATGGGCACGGCCACCACCATGAACTCTCTGGCCGAAGCGCTGGGCATGCAGCTTCCCGGGTCTGCGGCGATCCCCGCGCCTTATCGGGAGCGCGGCCAGATGGCCTATGCAACGGGAAAGCGGATCGTCGACATGGTTTGGGAGGATCTCCGGCCGTCTGACATCATGACGCGGGAGGCCTTCGAGAACGCGATCGTTGCAAATTCGGCCATTGGCGGATCAACCAATGCCCCCATTCACCTCAACGGTATCGCACGCCATTTGGGCGTGCCGCTCAGCAATGATGATTGGCAGCGGCTCGGTCACCATGTCCCGCTGCTCGTCAACCTCCAGCCCGCGGGGACATATCTCGGAGAAGACTATCAGCAGGCCGGCGGGGTGCCCGCCGTGATGGGAGAATTGATGGAAGCGGGTCTCTTGCCGCATCCCGACGCGCTGACCGTGAACGGGCTGAGCATGGCTGAGAATTGCGCCAGCACGCGCAGCCAGAACACAGATGTCATCAAGACCGTGGCCGCACCGCTCATCGCCGAGGCGGGGTTCATCAACCTCAAGGGCAACCTCTTTGAAAGCGCGATCATGAAGACGTCGGTGATCAGCGCGGAGTTCCGCGACCGGTATCTTTCCCGCCCGGGGGACCCGATGGCCTTCGAGGGGCGCGCGGTCGTCTTTGACGGGCCGGAGGACTTTCATCACCGCATCGATGACCCCGCCGAGGATATCGATGAAACCTGCATCCTCTTCATGCGGGGCGCGGGGCCAAAGGGATATCCGGGGGGGGCCGAGGTCGTGAATATGCGGGCGCCGGCCTATCTGCTGAAAAAGGGTATCACGGCGCTGCCCTGCGTGGGCGACGGGCGGCAATCTGGAACATCGGGGAGCCCGTCGATTTTGAATGCCTCGCCGGAGGCCGCCGATAATGGCGGGCTGGCGATCTTGCAAACGGGCGACCGGGTGCGCATCGATCTCAGGAAATGCACGGCTGACATGCTGCTTTCGGAAGAAGAGATGCAGGCGCGCCGTGAAGCTCTTTTGGCCGGTGGCGGCTATGCTTATCCCGAAAGCCAAACGCCCTGGCAGCAATATTTCCGCGAAATGGTGGGCCGATTTGACGAAGGCATGACCTTGCGCGATGCGGCCGAGTATCAGGATATCAGTCGCAAGGGCCTTCCGCGTGACAACCACTGAACCGCGGGCGGCTCAGAGCCCGTATCGCGCCAAAAGCGCTGAAGAAGCCCCGGGCTTGGCCCGGGATCTCGCGCAGGACGCCGCGAAAAAAGTGACGGATCAAAGGAAAGACAGATGAAACTACTGCGATATGGAAATGTCGGCGAGGAACGCCCGGGCCTTCTCGACGCGGATGGCGCAATTCGCGATCTCTCGGCTCATATCAGCGACATCACCGGCGCGGCCCTCGATGCCGCAACGCTGGAGAGGCTGCGCGCCCTTGATCCCGCGGGCCTGCCCCGCGTCGAAGGCACGCCCCGAATCGGAGCCTGCGTGGGCGACATAGGAAAGTTCATGTGCATTGGCCTGAATTACTCAGATCATGCCGCCGAGACAGGGGCGGCTATCCCCGAGCATCCGATCCTGTTCATGAAGGCGAATTCGGCCATTGTCGGCCCTTATGATAGCGTCAGCCTGCCGCGCGGTTCAAAGACGACCGATTGGGAAGTCGAGCTTGGCGTCGTGATCGGCAAGGCGGCGAAATATGTCGATCGGGCCGACGCGCTCGATCATGTCGCGGGATATTGCGTTATCAACGATGTCTCCGAACGCCACTTTCAAAACGGTCTTACCGGCCAATGGACCAAGGGAAAAAGCTGTGACACGTTCGGGCCCACGGGCCCTTGGCTGGTCACAAGCGATGAAATCGCCGATCCGCAAGCGCTCGACATGCGGCTCGATCTCAACGGAGCGCGCATGCAAACCGGATCGACGGCAACGATGATCTTCTCTGTGGCGGAGATCATCGAACATCTCAGCGGGCTTTTTACCCTTCATCCCGGTGACGTCATTTCAACGGGGACACCGCCGGGCGTTGGCATGGGGATGAAACCTGACCCGGTCTATCTCAAGCCCGGCGATGTGATGGAGCTTGAAATCGCGGGGCTTGGTGTCCAACGGCAGGACGTGGTGATGGATGCCTGATCTGCTCATCATCGGGCGCATCACCGACAAGATGGAGCGCGCCGCCAAGGAACACTTTACTTGCACGCCTCGCGCGTCGGTCGATCTGGCGAGCGAAGGCGCGCGTTTTGATTATGTGCTCACCAATGGCGGCGCGGGGCTTTCGCGCCAGGACATGGACGCGCTGCCAAATGTGCAACTGATCTCGTCCTATGGCGTGGGCTATGACGCCATCGATGCCCAAGAAGCGGCGCGCCGCGGGATCATTGTCACCCATACACCCGATGTCTTGAACGCGGAAGTTGCGACCACGGCGCTCCTTTTGATGATGGCCTGCTACCGCGAGCTTCTGCGCGATGATGCCTGGGTGCGCTCGGGAGCCTGGTCTTCGGAGGGAGAAGCGCCACTCACGCGCAGCGTCGATCATCAAAGGATCGGGATCGTGGGGATGGGCCGAATCGGGCAGGAGATCGCTCGCAAGCTTGGGCCATTTGAGGCGAACATTGCGTATCACGCGCGCAGCGAGAAGGATGTTCCCTATCGCTTTGAGCCCGATCTCGTCGCCCTGGCCAGATCAGTCGATTGCCTGATCGTGATAACTCCCGGCGGCGCGGCAACCTATCACCTCATCGATCGCGCGGTCCTTGAAGCGCTCGGGCCCGGCGGCACCCTGATAAACGTGGCGCGCGGTTCTGTGGTCGATGAAACCGCCTTGGTAAGCTGCCTTGAAACCGGGCGGCTGGGCTGGGCCGGGCTCGATGTCTTTGAAGCAGAGCCGAAGGTGCCTGAAGCGCTCAAAGCAATGAAGAATGTGGTTCTTCTTCCCCATGTCGGCAGCGCCACCCATGAAACGCGCGCGGCCATGGGCAAGCTTGTCATCGACAATCTCGTCAGCCACGCGCGCGATGGCACCGTGCAGACGCCAGTGCCCGAATCCCTGCCGCTTTTAGCGGGGCGAGCGCTTCGCTAGGATCCGCTGGAGCGTCCTGCGGTGCATATTCAGACGGCGCGCTGTTTCGCTGACGTTGCGATCACACAGCTCATAAACCCGCTGAATATGCTCCCATCTCACGCGGTCCGCGCTCATGGGATTCTCGGGGGGCGGGGGCAGTTCATCGCCCGTGGCAAGGAGCGCGTTTGTGATATCGGCGGCATCCGCGGGTTTTGAAAGATAATCCGTCGCGCCGATCTTAACCGCCGCGACAGCCGTCGCGATGGCGCCATAGCCCGTCAAAACCACCACTCGCGATTCAGGGCGTCGATCTCGCAGCACCTCGACCACATCGAGGCCGTTACCATCCTCCAGGCGCAAATCAACGACAGCGTATGCCGGGGGTCGCGCTGTCGCGATCGCGCGGCCAGCCGCGACGGATGTGGCTTGCTCTACAGAGAAACCCCGCTTCTCCATCGCTTTGGCCAGCCGTTTGAGAAACGGCTCGTCATCATCAACCAATAGGAGAGTTGGGTCGGGTCCTATTTCGGCAGTCGCGGTCTCGGGCATCCGCATCTCTTTTTTTGTTTTGCGCACATTTTGTAGACTTAACAAACATATGCGCTGTTTTGCCTATTCGTCAAACACCGACAGCATCAACCACGCAGCCAACCTGCTCGGCCATCGCCTCTGGGGCGAGATCGCGCCGGAAGAATGTGACCATCCCTTCATCGGGCGTCATCAGATAGGTCAGCGTGGAATGGTCCATGAGGTAAAAATCCTCCTCATCGGTTTCGACCTTCCGATAGAACACGCGATATTCATCAGCGGCGGCCTTTACCTGCTCTTCGGTTCCCGAAAGGCCCACCAAGCGCGGATGGAAGTAATCTGTGAATTCAGCGAGATAGTCCGGCGTGTCACGCACGGGATCGATGGAAACAAAAAGCGCGTCGATGCCCTTGCCCTGTTCATCAAGGATCTCCATCGCCTGGGCCATCCGATCAGTATCCATCGGGCAGACATCCGGGCAAAAGGTATAGCCAAAGTAAACCAGCGTCGGGCCGTTGATGACATCTCGGTCCGTGACGGTCTGCCCGTCTTCTGAAACCAGCGTGAAGGGGCCGCCAACATCGCCACCGGCGACCGATGTTCCGATACATTGCGCCAGATCGTTCGAGGGCTGGAGCACCGAAAAAACCAAGAGCCCCCCGCCAACAACGACGCCAGCCGTCGTGGACGCGATCACCGCAGGATTCCAAGCCATCTGTCACGCTCCTTTTTCAGCACTATCGTCATACTTAAGGGCTGATACAACGAAGTGACTGAGGCCGCCTGTCACATCTAATTGAGGAACGCCATGTCCGACACCGCCGCCAATGCACGCTCGTTCACGGACAAAGAAGCGCAGGGTCAGGTGGAGGCCGGGTTCGATCTCGGCGATGAACAGATGCGATCCAACTGGATCCGGCTGAGGACGCTCGTGTTTTTGCGGTGGGTGGCCGTTGTCGGGCAGCTTCTGGCGCTTACCATCGCGCAACGGCTCTATGAGCTTCAGCTTGAAATGTCGCTCTGCTATCTGGCCATCGGGATCGCGGTCGTCGCCAACCTCTTTTCGGTCTGGCTTTATCCCGAGAACAAGCGGCTTACCGAGACCGAGACCTTTCTTTTCCTGCTCTTTGATCTG
>JBCCTH010000120.1:0-8609 GCA_039198835.1 Pseudomonadota bacterium
CGCGTTTGGCCACGCGATCCAGCAGGTCAAGGCCGCATGACGCGCGCCACCTAAGCGCTGGCCCCCGCCTCTGGGCGCGCCTATGGTCAGCCCATGGCAGGCGCGCTCACCCTCTCCCCGGACCAGGCTCAAGCCCACGACACCGTCACCGCATCGCTCCTTGATGCTGGCATCGATCTCGATGGGGGGCGTCTTTTACCGCCGCGAGACGGGAAGAAAGGAAGCGTGCTCGCTGTTATCGGGAAAGCGGGCTCAGGCAAGACATTGCTCTTGGCAGAGCTCTACCGCGCGCTGAAAGACGCGGGCGTGGAGGTCGTGAGCGGCGATTACGAAGGCCGCAAACGCAAAGACCGGCGGACGCTCGCCGTGCTTGCGCCCACCAATAAAGCCGCGGTAGAGCTCTGCCAAGAGCAACGTCTTGCCTGAGCCCGCTTTCCCGATAACAGCGAGCACGCTTCCTTTCTTCCCGTCTCGCGGTGGTAAAAGACGCCCGCCATCGAGATCGATGCCAGCATCAAGGAGTGATGCGGTGACGGTGTCGTGGGCTTGAGCCTGTTCCGGGGAGAGGGTGAGCGCGCCTGCCATGGGCTGACCATAGGCGCGCCCAGAGGCGGGGGCCAGCGCTTAGGTGGCGCGCGTCATGCGGCCTTGACCTGCTGGATCGCGTGGCCAAACGCGCGATTGAACCAATGGCGCGCCAAGGCGGGAGAAATGCCCGCCTGTCTGGCGACCCGCTCTTGCGCGGTCTTCTCGAAGTGCCAAAGCCCGACCGAGATTTTTTCTCGCCCGAGCCCCTGCGACCCGAGCACCTCGGGCGAGGAGCCAATGCGCTTGTAGATGCGCACCATGCGCGCATCGAAGACGCCGACATAGGACATGAGCCCAAACCCCTGGAGTATTTCGCCGCCAGCGAGCATCAGGGCGGCGGCCGTCGTGGGCGAGGCCTTGGGCGACAGGCAAAAGCGGGTACATTCCCAGATCTCGGGCGACATGATCGTGACACCGTCAGTCAGATGCGTGAAATGATCATTGATCATGGTCTTGCCCGTGGTCGGCAAGAGCCGCATCGATCCGCCATGGCTCCCATCCCTGTTTTCCCAGATCACATAGAGCGGGTTGAGTGCGTCATATTCATCGGTTTCCCATCCGCGATCATCGATCTCAACATCCCATCCCAGCCGGTCGCGAAACTGCCATGCGCGATCTTCAAACATGCTGCGCTTAAGCTTTGGGAACGCGGCGAGCTGGTCGCCGTAGATGAAGCGGATCATGGTCTGTCCTCCTTTTGGCCTCGCTAAAAAGGGGTAGGACCGATTGGTTATTAACGGGCTAACGCGCGGGCGCGTTGCGCTTAACGCTCGTTAACGATTTCGCGCGCGTTAGGATAAGTGCTGTTATTTCAGACAGATGCGTGGCGCGGCAAAGGCCGCGCCCGCGCTATTTCATGTCGGGATGCGCAAGACCTGACCGGGGTAGATCTTGTCAGGATCGCTGAGCATGGGTTTGTTTGCCTCAAAAATCTCGGGATAGCGCGCGCCGTTGCCGAGAGTCGCTTCGGCGATTTTCCAAAGGCTGTCGCCTTTTTCGACGGTGTGAAAGACAGGGTCATCACCCGCGACATCGTCTTCAACGGCGGCGACACCCTCGACATTGCCCACCGCGACGATGATCTTTTCTTTCATCTCCTGGCTTACGGCTTCACCCGCGACCTTAACCTTGTCGCCCTCCACCGTGATATCAAGGCCGCTGGCATCGAGCCCCAGCTCTTCGACTTCCTTCACCAGCGCCTCAGGCTCCGGCTCGCCGCCGCCAAACAGCTTCGCGCCCGCGCCCTTCACAAAACTCCAAACACCCATAATGACCTCCAGTCGTAAATGAACTGAGGGCTTTGTGGCGCTGCGCGCGACAGGAAGGAAGGGGAAAAAGACCAGAGCGCCGCTCAGGTGATTGCCGCGAGCCGTTCTTTTGACATATCGCCCGGCACGATCGTAATCGGAATGGGGAGCGAGCCTGAGCTGCGCGACAACTGGGTTACAAGCGGCCCCGGCCCGCCTTTATCTGTGCCCGCGCCGAGCACGAGCACGCCGATCTCCTGATCTTCGCGCACCTGCGCCATGATTTCAGGCACCGCCTCGCCCTCGCGAATGACAAGCTCGGGGTCGATGCCCTGTTTGTCGCGCATCCACTTTGCAAAGACCTCGAAATGCGCCTCGATCCGTTCGCGCGCCTCTTCGCGCATGATGTTTCCCACGCCGATCCAGTGATTGAACTCATCGGGTGGGATTACCGCGAGCACTTCAACGCCCCCGCCGGTATTCGCCGCCCGCATGGCCGCAAAACGCATGGCGTTGAGGCATTCGCGTGTGTCATCAAGCACGACCAGGAATTTCCGCATCGCTTCCTCCCGGGGCCACTGTGGCTTTGGAGGGAGCCGCGCGCAAGAAAAAAGCGCCTCCGCCGGGGAAACGGAGGCGCTGATCTTCGCAGCCAGTCAGAAGCGTAGGCTGGGGCAGCGGGCCAAGGTGATCCCGTTCATGACATCACCTTTGATTAGGGGAGGGGCCCTCCAGCGCTTCTTTGTCCTGCACTTCGAGCTTAGTCAGCGCGTGATTCAGATTTGTGACCTTGAACGCTGTCGCGCGCCCGCCGCTCGCGCGCGAAGGCGCGAACGGTGAGCCAAAAAACAGCTCCTGGCTGGTCGCTAACGCAGCATCCCCACGATCTCGTAGGTCTTCGCAAGGATAGGCTCGGCGATCTCGCGCGCTTTTTGGGCGGCCGCCTCAAGCATGCGATCGATCTCGGCGGGGTCTTTCATGAGGCGGTTCATTTCCGCGCCGATGGGGCCCATCTGTGCCACGGCGAGATCGGCAAGGGCGGGTTTGAACGTGCCGAAGGGCTGCCCGGCATATTCGGCAACGATATCGTCAATGCTGCGCTCGGAAAGAACCGAGTATATGTTGACGAGGTTCTTGGCCTCTGGCCGCCCCTCCAGCCCCGCCGCGGTTTCGGGCAAAGGCTCCGGGTCGGTCTTCGCTTTGCGGATCTTTTTGGCGATATCATCGGCCGTGTCTGTGAGGTTGATGCGGCTCATATCGGATGGGTCCGACTTCGACATCTTCTTGGTGCCGTCGCGCAAGCTCATGATCCGCGCTTCCGTGGCCCCGATCACCGGCTCGGTGACCGGAAAAAAGTCGACGCCAAAGTCGTTGTTAAATTTGATGGCGATGTCGCGCGTCAGCTCGAGATGCTGCTTTTGATCTTCTCCCACGGGAACGTGCGTCGCATGGTAAATCAAGATGTCGGCGGCCATGAGCGCGGGATAGGCGAAAAGGCCGAGCGAGACATTTTGCGCGTTCTTGCCAGCTTTGTCCTTGAATTGGGTCATCCGCTGCATCCAGCCCATGCGCGCGACGCAATTGAAGATCCAGGCGAGCTGAGCGTGTTCGGCGACGCGGCTTTGGTTGAAGAGGGTGGATCTGGCCGGGTCGATGCCTGCGGCCAGAAACCCTGCGGCGACCTCGCGGGTGTTATGGCGCAGGTCCGCGGGGTCTTGCCAGGTCGTGATCGCGTGGAGATCGACCATGCAATAAAGCGTTTCATAGGCGCCGCTGTCTTGCATGGCGACGGCCGGGCGGATCATGCCCAGATAGTTGCCCAGCGTCAGCCCGCCGGAGGGCTGGATCCCCGACAGGACCCGCTTGGTAAACTCCGCCATGGCGCAAACACTCCGTGATGCTGGAAGCTTCGAGGCGCATCGCTTAAGGCTCAGGCAAGAGAGCGTCAAGGAATGACATGAGACACACGCCCCCAAGCTCCGGCCAAGATCAAGGGCCCGCGCCGGTTAATCCGGTTCCGCCGGCGATCCTGGCTTTGTGCGCCATCATCATCGGGATCGAGATCGTCTTCTGGCTCGCAGGGCGCGGCATCTTGGGCGGGCAGGCGGGCATCGGCTGGCGTGTTGCCGCCTTTGAAACCTATGGCTTCCCGCCGCGCCTTTTCGCGTTCATGGCCGAGACCGGGCAGTGGAGCTTGGGCGGGCTTCAAAGGGTTATCACCTATGCCTTCCTCAATTACGGGATGGCGCAGGCCATCTTCGCCTGCGTTTTCATCCTCGCGTTCGGCAAATTCGTGGGCGATTTGATCGGAGGGGCCCGCGCGCTCGTCATTTTCACGGTGAGCGCGATTGGCGCGGCTGCGGTCTACGGGCTCGCCTCTCCAAACGAGAGTGTGCTTGTCGGCTCGTTTCCCGGCGCTTACGGGCTCTTGGGCGGCTATACGTTCGTGCTGTTTCTGGCGCTGGATCACGCTGACGAAAACCGTTTGCAAGCGTTTCGCTTGGTGGGTGTTTTGGCCGCTTTGCAACTGGTTTTTGGTTTGTTTTTGCCGGGGCGACCGCTCTGGCTGGCTGATTTGGCGGGCGCGGGCATTGGCTTTGTGACGGCCGCCGCACTGGCGCCGGGTGGGCTACTGCGCTGGATCCGGCGTCGTTGATCTTGCGCCGCGAAGCTGGGCCTTGAGCTCTCGGAGCGTGAAAGCCCCTGTCAGATGGGCGGCCAGGCCGTAGGTCAAGAGGCCAAGCGCCACGAGCGCAAGGAGCGCGGCGTAGCGCCAGCCAGGCAGATCAAACGCGTCACCAAGAAGCCAGGATGCCCCCGCGAGCACAGCGGCCATCGCCGTGCTGGCCAAAACGATCCGTGGCGCGCGCGCTCGAAGCCTTGCATCAAGCCGGGCGGCGCGCCCCATCTCGCGGCTGCCGCGCCACAAAAGCCAAGTCATCGCCCAGGCCGCGAGCGTTGTGCCAAAAGCCGCCGCGATAAACCCGACCCAAACCGAGAGCCCGATGGCCAGAGCCGCGTTCAGCACCATCGCCACGAGCGCGAAGTAGAACGGGCGGCGGGTGTCTTCGCGCGCGAAGTAGAGCGGTTGAAGCACTTTCTGGAGCACGAAGGCAGGCAGGCCCGCCCCGTAAATCGCCGTCGCGAGCGCGGTGGGCAATGCGTCTTCCAGTGTGAACGCGCCGCGCACGAACAGGACCGAAACCAAAGGCAACGGGATGATAACCAGAGCGAGCGCGGCAGGCACTGTCAGCGCAAGGCATAGCTCGGTCGCGCGGGAGAAGGCATCTTGCCCGCCCTCTTCATCGTTTGCTTGCAGCTTTCGCGAGAGGTCAGGCAATAACACCACTCCGATGGCTATCCCCACGACACCAAGCGGCAGCTGGTAGAGGCGATCGGCGTAATAAAGCCAGGCCGCCGCGCCGTCGAAATAACTCGCCACCTGCCGCCCCACCAGAAGATTGACTTGCACCACACCGCCCGCAAGGGCCGCGGGCGCTGCGATGATCGCCAGGCGTTTGAGCTCGGGGGTCAGGCGCGGCCAGCGGGGCAAGAGCTTGAACCCCGCGCGACGCGCCGCCACCCAAACGAGGGCCAGTTGAGCGATGCCGGCTATGGGCACTGTCCACGCCAGGGTAAGGCCCGCGCGCCAGCCCGCGGCATCGGCCACGAAAAGAGCGCCGATGAAGAGTGCATTCAGGAGAGAAGGGGCGGCGGCAGCGGCAACGAAATGCCGGCTTGCATTCAAAACGCCCGACGCGAGAGCCGCCAGCGAAATGAAAAAGATGTAAGGGAAGGCGATGCGCCCAAAGACCACCGCGAGATCAAAGCGCGCATCTCCCGCAAAGCCTGACGCCATGGCCAAGACCAGCCATGGCATCGCAAATAGCGCGGCCACTGTGAGCAAGATCAAGATCAGCCCAAGCCCGGTCAGCGCGTCGCGGGCGAAGCCTTCGGGGTCATCTCCCGCTTCGAGTTTCTTCGAGAAAAGCGGAATGAAGGCCATGTTGAACGCGCCCTCGGCGAAGAAGCGACGAAACATGTTGGGCAGTGAAAAGGCGATCACAAACGCCTCGGCCACGGGCCCGGCGCCCAGAAACGCTGCGATGAGAATGTCGCGGATGAAGCCCAAGACGCGCGACAGCATCGTCCAAAGGCCCACGGTGGCGAAGGCGCGCATCATGGCAGGTTTGCCTGGGAGACGCGCCGGGCCCTCAAAGACTCCAATGCGCTCACGCGCGCGCCCGTTCCGCGCCCAGGGCGATCGCTTCGCGCAGCCGCTTTTCAAGCGATCGCTGACGCCCCTCGGCATGGAGCTTTAGGCCAAACATGTCCTTGACATAAAACGCATCGACCACCTGCTCCCCGTACGTCGCGATGACCGCGCTCGCGATATAGATATTGGCCTCCGCGAGCGTGCGGCAAAGATCATGCAAGAGGCCGGGCCTGTCGCGGGTATCGACTTCGATGATGGTGTAGATATCCGAGCCATCATTATCGAAGGTGATGTGCGTTGGCACCCGGAAAGGCCGCTCGCGCTTTTTGAGCTTGTCGCGGTCTTTGAGGGCGTCCTGCGCCACGACCTTGCCGGTTAATGTCCGGTCGATCATGGTCTCTAGGCGCTCGAGGCGGTCTTTTTCATAGGGTGAGCCTTCGGCATCTTGCACCCAGAAAGCCGCGACCGCGAAGCCGTCTTTCGTCGTGAAAGTGCGCGCATCCACGACATTGGCACCCACAAGCGCCAGCGCGCCGGTCATGCGCGCGAAGATGCCGGGGTGATCTGACATGGCAAAACAGATGCGCGTGGCATCGCGATCTTCGTCCGGGCGCAAATCCATGCGCACTTCGTCATTGTCGATGTCGCGCAGCAGATTGGCGAAGACAACATGGGCCGTCACATGAAGACCCTGCCAATAAGGCGGATAATGGCGGTTGCGCTCGCGCCTGAGTTCGGCCTCGCTCCAACCGGGCAGCGCCTCGGCGAGAAGGCGCTTTGCCTCCACGCCGCGGTTCTCGCGATTGAGCGCTTCCATTCCGTCTTCGAGGCCGCGCCGCGTCTGGCGATAGAGGGCGCGAATGAGCACCGCTTTCCAATTGTTCCAGGTCGTGGGCGAGACCCCGCGAATGTCGCAGACTGTCAGCACCGTGAGCAGGTCAAGCCGTTTGACCGTTTTGACCGCTTTCGCGAAGTCGCGCACGGTGCGCGGGTCAGCGATGTCTCGCTTTTGGGCCATGTCCGACATCAAGAGGTGATAGCGCACGAGCCATTCGACCGTCTCCACCTCTTTTTTGTTGAGCCCGAGGCGCGTTGCGACCTCGCGCGCTATGCGGGCACCCAGGATCGAGTGATCCTCATCGCGGCCCTTGCCGATGTCATGGCAAAGAAGCGCGACGTAAAGCACCTTGCGGTTGATCCCGTCGCGGAGGATCGACGACACGACCGGCAGATCTTCTTCAAGCTCGCCGCGTTCGATCTGGGCCAGCGTAGAGATGCACTGGATGGTGTGCTCATCGACGGTATAGGCATGATACATGTTGAACTGCATCATCGCGACGATCGGCTCGAACTCGGGAAGATAGGCTGCCAACAGGCCAAGCTCGTTCATCCGCCTGAGCGCGCGTTCTGGGTTGCCGTGTTTGAGAAGCGTGTCGAAAAAGATGCGCGCCGCCTCCGGGCTCTTTCGCATCTCATCATCAATGAGCGGCAAGCTCGCCGTGACGACGCGCATCGCATCCGGGTGGATCAACGTTCCCGTCCGCAATCCTTCCTGGAAGATGCGCAAGAGGTTGAGTTTGTCCGATAAAAAGGCATCCGTGTCGCCGATGGTCAGGCGGTTTTGTTTGATCGCGTAGGGTGCCTTGGCCGGTTGTTCTCGGGTGAGCAGCCGCAGGAGCGCGGGCTGTCGCTTTACATGCGCTTCCTCGAGCGCGGTCAGGAAAATCCGGGTCAGCTCACCCACCTGTGTCGCGTGGCGGAAATAATCTTGCATGAAATGCTCGACCGCCCGGCGCGCGCGGGTGTCGGAATAGCCCATCCGATCGGCCACTTCGACCTGGAGATCGAAGGTGAGTTGATCGGTGGCGCGCCCGGTAATGACATGCAGATGGCAACGCACCGTCCACAGGAAGTCTTCGGCGCGGCTGAACCGATCGAATTCGTCGCGCGTGAAGAGCCCGAGCGGGACAAGATCTTCGGCGTCTCTCACGCCGTGAATGTATTTCGCGATCCAAAAGAGCGATTGCAGATCGCGCAGCCCGCCTTTTCCCTCTTTCACATTGGGCTCGACAACATATCGCTGATTGCCCTGTTTTTTGTGCCTTGAGGCCCGTTCGTCTAGCTTGGCTTCGATGAAGTCGCGCGCCGTCGATTTGAAAAGCTCGGCCCAGAGCCTGCGTTGCAGATCTTGGAAAAGCGCTTCACTGCCGCCAAGCAGGCGCATCTCAACGAGACTTGTGCGGATCGTGTAATCCTCTCGGGCAAGACGCAGGCAATCCCGCACGCTGCGCGTCGCATGGCCGACTTTGAGCTTGAGGTCCCACAGCACATAGAGCATCGCCTCAACGAGCCGCTCGCAATCCGGCTCTGTGCCGGGCGGCGTGAGGAACAGAAGATCGACATCCGAATGGGGCGCCATCTCACCGCGCCCGTAGCCGCCGACGGCCAGGATCGCCATTTGCGCGTTTTCATCCGGTCGCAGGGGCGCCGCTAAAAGATGCGTTTGCGCGAGATCTCGGGCGAGCCGCACCGTGACATCGGTGACATTTGAAAACGCG
>JBCCTH010000121.1:0-8607 GCA_039198835.1 Pseudomonadota bacterium
CGGCCTGGACCGCGACGAGGATCAAAATGAAGGCCCCGAGGATCACCGCGAGCTGGCCGATCTCCACGCCGATATTGAACGCGATGAGCGAGACAAGAAATTGCCCTTGCGCGAGACCGAGATCGCCCAGCACGCTGGCAAAGCCAAGCCCGTGCAGCAGCCCGAAGGCAAAGACAACAGCCGGCCGGAACCAACCCAATTTCGGTTGAAAGATGTTCTCGATCGCAACCCAGGTGATGGAGAGTGCGATGAAGGCCTCCACGAGCCACATCCAGTCATCGGGGATATTGATCACCCCGAGCGTGGCCATGGCGAGCGTCACCGTGTGCGCCACGGTAAAGGCCGTCACCTGCCAAAGGATCGGCCCCCATTTCAGCGCGAAGAAGAACAGGCCGAGCACGAACAGAATGTGATCGAGCCCCTTGGGAATGATGTGCTCGAAGCCTTCGATCAAAAAGCGGGTGAAGGCTTCGCCGGCTGTTTCCTGCACGAGGCCGATTTTTGGCAAGAGCTCGGATGCCTCGCCGTCCTGGAGGATCGCGGCATAGGTCGCGCCGTCCCGCGACTGGCGGATGATAACGTCGCCATTCTCCTGGGCCCAAGAAAAGCGCACGCCTTCGGCCTCGTCATCGAGCGGGGCGGATACCGTCAGAACGGTTTCGCGCGCGAGCTCTTCGCTCGCGGGCATGATCACATTCACATTGGCCAGTTCGAGCGCGCCCGCGCCCTCGAGCGTGATCGTGGTGGCGATATCTTCCCAACCGGCTTCGAGCAGAGCTTGAAGATCATCGCCGCTCAGCGCGCGCAGACGGTCATATTCCTCAGCCTCGGGCGCGTCGTTGGTATCACTGTAGAGGCTTTGATCGACCCCGGCGAGGATCGCTTCGGCGTTGACGGCGAGCGCGATCTCGACACTGTCTTCGGCCACATCGATATTGGCGATGGCGGGTTGGGTTTCATGGGCCCATAATGCAGAGCCCCACAGGATGGTGAGCAGAGCCCCCATTGACATTGCCCAGAAACGAGCGCGCCTTACTGGTGTTGAAATGGGATATGACATGCGACTTCTCACCCTCTTTCTGATCGGTATCGGCAACCCGCTCGTTGCCCATGAATTCTGGATTTCGCCGCAGGCGTATCGCATTGCCCCTACGGCCCCCCTCATCGCGAATATCAGGGTGGGCGAAGGCTTCAAGGGGAATGCCTATTCCTACTTTGAGCGCCGCACCGAGCGGTTCGAGGTTATGTTGGGCGAGCGGAGCATTGACCCGGAGGCGACTTTGGGAGACCGGCCCGTTCTCAACCGCCCCGTGCCCGGCGAGGGCCTCGCCATCGTTGTCTATGAGACAGATGATAGCCGCCTGACCTATCGTGAGTGGCAAAAGTTCAAGGATTTCGTCGCGCACAAGGGCTTTACCGGCGCGCTTGAGCGCCATGACGCGCGCGGTCTGCCGCGCGAGGGCTTTGTCGAAACTTATCGGCGCTATGCCAAATCTCTCATCGCGGTGGGGCAAGGAGCGGGGGCAGATCGCCGCGTCGGGCTTGATACAGAAATCATCGCACTCGCAAATCCGTATACTGACGCGCTTGACGAGGGGCTCCCTGTCGAGGTGTTGCTTTATGGCGCGCCGCGCCCGAATGCGCAGATCGAGGCCTATTCTCGCGACGCGGACGGCGAGATCACCGTGGCGCTCTTGCGCACGGATGATGCGGGCCGCGCGCTCGTGCCCGTCGAGCGGGGCCATGATTACATGATCGACGCGGTCGTGCTCGAAGAGCGCGACGGCGATGTGGCTTGGCATTCAATGTGGGCCAATCTCACGTTCTCGGTCCCGGAATAGAGTTGTGGCCGCCGCGACCCCGCCAATTTGCGATTTTGACTGGCCCGCGCCCGGCTTCACGCTCCCGGCCACGGATGGCAGCACCTTGAGCTTTGCGGATGTGGCGGGGCCGCGCGGCACGCTCATCATGTTCATCTGCAATCACTGCCCCTTTGTCGTTGCGATCCTGCCCAAGATCGAGCGGGATGCGCGCGATCTCGCGGCTTTGGGCGTGGGGGTGGCGGCGATCTGTTCGAATGATGCCAGGAGCTACCCGGCTGATAGCTTCCCCAGAATGGTGGAGATGGCTGAAACGCGTGGCTGGACCTTCCCTTACCTGCATGACGCGGATCAGCGGGTCGCGCGGGCTTATGGCGCGGTGTGTACGCCTGATTTCTTCGGCTTCAACGCGGCGGGCGGATTGCAATATCGCGGGCGGCTCGATGCCCAACGCGCGAGCCCTGCGCCAGACGATCTGCCTCGCGAGCTTTTTGAGGCGATGAAGATGGTGAGCCAAACGGGCCATGGCCCGCGCGCGCAAACGCCTTCGATGGGATGCTCGGTCAAATGGGCGCGCTGAGCGCCGCCTTCTAAGCGGCCGCGCTTGTCGATGTTTGCGACAGGACACCCAAAAGCGCCGCCGGGCTGCGGTTCGAGCGCAGGCGCTCGCAGATCGCATCATCGCGCAGCGTGCGCGCCACGAGGGCCAGGGCCTTGAGATGCTCGACCCCCGCGGCCTCGGGCGCGAAAAGGAAAAAGATCAGATCGACGGGCTGCTGATCGACGGCATCGAAATCAATTGGCTTATCGAGCCGCACGAACGCGCCGATGACGCTCTCGACCTCAGCCACACGGGCATGGGGCAAGGCGACGCCCTTCCCCACCGCCGTCGGCCCGAGCGTCTCACGCTCCAGAAGCGCTTCGACGGCTTGCGGCAAAGCCAGGCCATAGGCCTCGGAGACGAGATCAACGACATCATGAAACAAGCGTTTCTTTGAGGTCGTGGACGACAAAACCTTCACGGCCTCTTGCTTGAGGATGCTTGTGAGTTCCATATCAGCTTTCGTCTCTAGACCGGCGCGTCAGCCCGAAAGTGTCGGGTCGATCCAGCCGATGTTGCCATCATCGCGGCGGTATACAACGTTCGTTCTCCCCGCCGTTTCGTTCGTAAACACCAACACCGGCGACCCGGCTAGCTCCATCTGCATGACCGCCTCTCCCACGGAAAGCGATGGAATTTGCGTTTCCATCTCCGCAACGATCACCGGTTGAAGGCTTTCCGGCTCGGTCTCGGCCTCCTCCTCGGTTGCGGCGAGGATATACGAGGCAGCGCCAGATAATTCAACAGGCTGCTCCCGGTCTTTGTGATGGTCCTTCAAACGCCGTTTATAGCGCCGCAATTGCTTATCCATCTTGGCCTCTGCGGCTTCAAAAGCTGCATAGATTTCAACGTCATGGCCCTTTGCCTGCGCTGTGAGGCCGGTGCTGAGATGGACAATGGCCTCGCACACATATTCATGGGCGGACTTGGAAAAAATCACCGTCGCATCCGTCGGACGCCCCGCATATTTGCCCAAAGTCGCGGAAAGCGAGGTTTCCACGTGAGTCTGGAGGGCGGTGCCGATATCGATTTGTTTTCCGGTGATCTGGTAGCGCATGGAACCTCTTTCGTGGTGGGGACGAGCCGCATCAGGGGCCCAACGGGCAGTGATATCAGCTTCGGGTAGATTGCTTGGGTTTTGGCCCAATGGCGCAGCCCGCCGCGACGGAACGCCTGAAAGTGAGACTGCCAATGGAGCCTTGCATAGGGTTAGTTTGAGGAGGAACGCGTGAGTCTGTCAACGAAAAGTCGGTTAACGCGGGGGCCAGGGGCCGCCCGTTACCCGACCTCACTTCGCCCGATGCGACGGCAATTCAGGCGCGGGACCGTGCGAAACCCCATGCTCGTTTTCCTTGTGGCGGGCGTCAAACTGGGGGTTTCACACCCCCAGACCCCCGTGGAGTTTTTTTGGAAAAATGAAGGGGCCGGAATGTCACCCTTATTCAGCATCAATGCCGGGTAGCAAAAAAGGGGGAGGGTGGAAGACCGCGCAAGATGAGGCGCCTTTCAGGCTGATGCGGCCGACGCCCCGGCAAAAGGCGCGGAGAGCCCCGCCTTCATTTTTCTAGAATACCTCCCGTTACTTTGCCCGGCCGCGCGTCTTTATGAGCCGCCTTGCCGAGGGCGAAGCTGCTTCAGGTGAACCGGAAGTTGTTGCCGAGATAGACGCGGCGGACGTTTTCGTCTTCCACGATTTCTTTTGTCGTGCCCGACATGAGCACTTTGCCGTCATGGAGGATATAGGCGCGATCCACGATGCCCAGCGTTTCCTGCACGTTGTGATCGGTGATCAAGACCCCCAGACCCCTGCTCTTGAGGTCGTTCACGAGCGTTCGGATCTCTCCCACGGCGATGGGATCAACCCCAGCGAAGGGTTCATCGAGCAGGAGATATTTCGGATTGGCGGCGAGGCAGCGCGCGATTTCCACGCGCCGCCGCTCGCCGCCCGAAAGCGCGAGCGCGGGGGCGCGGCGCAGATGCTCGATGGCGAACTCGGCTAAAAGCTCTTCGAGGCGGCGTTGGCGCTTGTGGCGTTTGGGCTCTGATATCTCGAGGATCGCCAGGATATTCTCTTCGACATTGAGGCCGCGGAAGATCGACATTTCCTGGGGCAGATACCCGATGCCTTCATTGGCGCGGCGATACATCGGCAGCGCTGAGACATCGCGCCCGTCAACGATCACCTGCCCGGCCTCGGCATCCACCAGGCCCGCGATGGCATAAAAACACGTCGTCTTGCCCGATCCGTTCGGACCCAGAAGCGCGACGACCTCGCCGCGATCCAGCGTCAGGCTCACGTCGCGGATAACGAGGCGCTTCTTATAGCTTTTGCGCAGCTTGTTGACGCGCAGGCCCGAGCTGCCTTCGGTCACGGTGAGGTCTGCGGCGCTCATTCGCTCGGCTGGAGCACGGTGCGCACACGGCCTTCAAGCTGCGCTGTCCCGGTGGCCAGATCGACGCGCATGCGCTCCGATGAGACGGCGCTGCGCCCCTGGCTCAGCAACACATCCCCTTCGAGGAGCATGGTATCGGCCTCAAGCGCATAGGTCGCGCGGCGCGCCTCGACTTCTTCTTCAGGGGTCACGAGCGTCACGCCGCCTTCGGCGACGATGCGCGAGATACCGCCTGTTTCGCTGTAGCTGACCATGACGCGCGGCGCGGCGAGGCGCAGATCACCCTGACCGATGATGACATTGCCGCTCAAGACCGCCGAGCCATCCTCCTGGTCAATCGACATGCGATCGGCGGCGATCTCGATGGCCTGGCTGGCATCCTGATCAAAGCCTGCAAACGCCACCTGGAGGCCCTGCGCAAACGCAGCAGTGGGCAACAAGAGCCCAACGACCGCAATCACTCTCACAAACATCGCCCACCTACTCCGCGTCATCTTCCACATATAGCATCTCCACATCGCCTTGGAAAACGATCCGGTGTGGTTTGTCGGCCTCCGGGCGGGTTACGGCCAGCGCATCGGCTCTGATGCGGCCGAACGGGCCTATTGCCGTGATCGGGCCGAGTGTTTCGAGATCGCCCGTTGCGAAATCAGTGATCAAGCCGTCGGTTTCGATGATCAGGCCGTCGGATGTTTCGATTATGGCACCGCCCCTAAGCTCGGCGCGCCCTGTGCTTTGGTTGAACTCGGCGCTGGGCGCGGTCACGGTCAGCGTGAGCCCCCCGGGCATCTCGAAGCGGGCATCGAGCATCTCGAGCGTGAAGCGGTCGCCCGCCTCAAGATCGGGGATGGCTGCGCTGCCTGTGAAGGTTATCGCCGCGCCAGAGTCTGTCACCCCCGCGAAATAGGGCGAACTGACACGCTGCTCGCGCGCGAGCTGTTCCACATTGAGTTCCGCATAGGGGATCGATTGGGTCGGATCGACTTCGCCCGAGAAAAAGAAGAGCGTTGAGAGAAGGCCCAAGGCCGCGAGCGGCAAAAAGACCTTGAGCGCGGTGACGACACGCGTGTAGCTGTCTGCGCGTGCCACCATTACCCCGCCATCGCCCCCGCCATCGCCCCCGTCATCGCCCCTGCCCTAGCCCCAGATCAACCCAGGCCCACGCGCAGGCAATCATGGATGCGGATCAGCCCCACGGGCTTTTGCGCCTCGGTGACGAAAAGGCACCCGATCTTGTTGGCATTCATCACCGCCAAGGCCTCTTCGGCGAGCGCGCCGGCGTGGATGGTGCGCGGTGCTTTGGTCATGACTTCGCCCGCGTTGAGATCGAGAAGACCGCTCATATGGCGGCGCAGGTCACCGTCTGTGATGATGCCTTCAAGCTCGCCCGCATCATTGAGAACACCGGCGACGCCAAACGTTTTTTCCGACATTGTCAAAAGTGCATCGGCCATGGGCGCAGTGTAGTGGACCGTGGGCACTTCGTCATCCCGGTGCATCAGATCGCCGACGCGCGAAAGCTGTGCGCCGAGCTTTCCGCCCGGGTGAAACTCCCGGAAATTGGCGGGTGTGAATTGCCGATGCTCCATCAAGGCGATGGCGAGTGCATCGCCGAGCGCGAGGCTCATTGTGGTCGTAGTGGTGGGCACATTGCCGGTGCCGCAGGCTTCTTCGACGGGCGGCAGGATGAGCGCGACATCGGACTGGCGAATGAGCGAGCTCTCGCGCTTTGAGGCCACGCCGATGAGCGGGATCGAGAAACGGCGGGTATAGGCCACCACATCGACAAGCTCGGGTGTCTCCCCGCTATTGGACAGGATCAACGCAACATCGCCACGCGCCATCATGCCCAGATCGCCGTGGGAGGCCTCGGACGGATGAACAAATTGCGCGGGCGTGCCTGTGGAGGCGAATGTCGCCGCGATCTTGCGCGCCACATGGCCCGACTTGCCCATGCCGCAGACGATCACGCGCCCCTTGGCCTGAAGCAGTGTCTCTACGGCATCGCCAAAGCCTTCATCGAGCGTCTCCGCCAAAAGGCCGAGCGCTGTCTGTTCAATGCGCAGCACGCGGCGCGCGATTTCGAGATACTCTTTGCGTGTCATGGGGCCAATATGCCGGTCAATGTGGCCATCCCAAGGCCAGATAAGGCCGCTTTAGGAATGCGCAAAGATATCTGTTTCAGGCCAGCCCATCAGATCAAGCTTGGCCCGCATCGGCAAAAAGCCGAAGCACGCCTCGGCGACCTGCATCCGGCCTTCGCGGACGAGCCTCTCATTGAGCTTCTCGCGCAGTTGATGGAGGTAAAGCACGTCGGAGGCTGCATATTCCATCTGCGCTTGCGTGAGCTCTTCGGCGCCCCAATCCGACATTTGCTGCTGTTTTGAAATGTCGACGTCGATGAGCTCTGACGTCAGGTTCTTGAGCCCGTGGCGATCTGTATAGGTGCGCACGAGGCGGCTGGCGATCTTGGTACAGTAGACCGGCGCCGCCAGCGCGCCAAACGCATGAAACATCGCCGCGATGTCAAAGCGGCCGAAATGGAAGAGCTTGAGCACGGTCGGGTCACGCAAGAGCGCGGCGAGGTTTGGCGCGTCTTTCTGACCTTTTTCGATCTGGACGAGATGCGCATTGCCATCTCCGCCGGACATCTGGACGAGGCAGAGCCGGTCACGATGGGGGCTCAGGCCCATTGTCTCGCAATCGATGGCCACGATGGGCCCGAGATCGAGGGAGGCGGGCAAATCGCGCTTGTGAAGAGTAATTGTCATGTGACGGCTCGCTGTTCGCGCGGTGGGTGGACCCGGCGGGCCTTCCTGTCAAGCCGCTTCGCGCTTAGGGTCACGCCATGGTTGATGAGAGACCCGATGACGCGCTCGCGCGCGCCCTGGAAGAAGCCCGGACGATTGCCTTGGTGGGCGCGTCACCCAACCCGGCGCGGGCGTCGCATCAGGTGGGGCTTTTTTTGCGAGATGCAGGATATCGCGTGATCGCCGTCAACCCGCTCCTCGAGGGCGATGACCTTTTTGGAGAGCCCGTGCGGAGCGCGTTGAGCGATGCCGCAGAGGCTGACTTCGTGGATGTTTTTCGCCGCTCCGAGGCGCTTCCCGAGATCGTGGAGGAGGCTTTGGGCCTGCCGCATATCCGCACGATCTGGATGCAGCTCGGCATCCGCCATGCGGCGGCTGCCACGCGCGCGCGGGAGGCTGGCCGCAGGGTCATCGAAGATCGCTGTACGAAAATCGAATTCCTGCGGCTCGGGCTCAAAGCGCGTCGCGCAGCCAGCTCGGCGCTTTGATGGGCCGGGCGCGGCGGCCCCAGAGGCAGTCTAGCACAAAGCGCATCGGATCGATCTTGGTCATCTCGCCCTCACTTTCACCGGTCGGTTAGGGCATCCTTGTTTCGGTTTTGTGACGAGCGCGGTAAGCCCGGAGCGTGAGTGCGGCCCTCGACATATTTCTGGTCTCGATCCCCGGATGCGAAGATTATCTCGCCGATGAGGCGCGCGCGCTGGGCTTTGCGCCAGCGCGCGCGGTTCAAGGCGGGGTCGAGATCGTGGGCGATTGGCCTCAGGTCTGGCGCGCCAATCTTTGGATGCGCGGGGCGTCACGCGTTCTCGTGCGTCTCGGAAGCTTCCACGCGACCAATTTAGGCGAACTTGAGAGCGCCGCGCGCCGATTCGACTGGGCGCGCATGTTGGCCCCGCGTGAGCCTGTGAGGCTCGATATCACGTGCCGCAAATCGCGCATTGCCCATGCGGGCGCAGCGGCGAGCAAGCTTGAGCGCGCCTTGC
>JBCCTH010000122.1:0-8582 GCA_039198835.1 Pseudomonadota bacterium
AGCGCCTGGGCATGGAGCGCGAGCAGGGCAAACTGCAGGCCTCCCTCGGTGGTATCCGCGAGATGGGCGGCGTGCCGGACCTGCTCTTTGTGATCGACGTCAACAAGGAAGATCTGGCTATCGCGGAAGCCAAGAAGCTGGGCATCCCGGTTGTGGCCGTGGTGGATACGAACTGCTCCCCCGACGGTGTCGATTACATCATCCCGGGCAATGACGACGCGGCGCGCGCGATTTCGCTTTACTGCGATCTGGCAGCCCGGGCGGCGCTCGACGGCATGACCGCTCAGATGGGGGCCGCTGGCATCGATCTGGGCGCCATGGAGGAGGCCCCCGTGGAAGAAGCGGTGGAAGAGGCAGTGGAAGCCCCTGCCGTGGCCCCGGCAGAAGATGCCGCAGCCGCCGAGGCGCCCGCCGAAGCTCCGGCCGAGGCACCCGCCGAAAGCTAAACCTGACAGGCGCCGCTGGCGATGCTTGCGGCGCGACACTCCCCACCAAGAGGATAGGCAGATGGCAATCACCGCTGCACTGGTAAAAGAACTGCGCGAGAAGTCTGGCGCTGGCATGATGGACGCCAAAAAGGCGCTGACCGAAACCGACGGCGATATGGAAGCCGCCATGGATTGGCTGCGGACGAAAGGCCTGGCGAAGGCGGCAAAGAAATCGGGCCGCACAGCGGCCGAGGGGCTCGTGGCCGTGTCGATTGACGGGGCGACAGGCGTCGCCGTCGAAATCAACTCAGAGACTGACTTTGTCGCCAAGAATGCCGATTTCCAAGCGATGGTGGGCAAAATCGCGTCTGCCGCGCTTGGCACGGACAGCACAGAGGCGCTCGCGGCCACCGAGGTTGATGGCAAGCCTGTGAGCGCGCTCATAACCGACGCCGTCGCGACCATTGGCGAGAACATGACGCTGCGCCGCATGGCCAAGCTTGAGGGCGAAACGGTCGTTTCTTATGTCCACAACGCGGCCACAGCTGGCATGGGCAAGATCGGCGTCCTCGTCGCGCTCAAGGGCGGCAATGAAGCGTTCGGCAAGCAGGTTGCCATGCATATCGCCGCTGTGAACCCCGCCGCGCTTTCCGAAGACGATCTCGACGCCGCCGTCGTTGAGAAAGAAAAGCAGGTGCAAATGGATATCGCGCGCGAAAGCGGCAAGCCCGAGCAAGTGATCGAGAAGATGATCATTGGCCGGATGAAAAAGTTCATGGCCGAGGTCACGCTTCTCAACCAGTCTTTCGTTATGAACCCCGATCTCACCGTGGGCGCGGCCGCAAAGGAAGCGGGCGCCGAGGTCACGGGTTTTGTGCGCCTTGAAGTGGGCGAAGGAATCGAAGTTGAAAAAGAAGACTTCGCCGCCGAGGTTGCCAAAACAGCCGCTGGCGGCTGACACGCCCGATAAACAAAAGGCGGTGCCACAGGGGAAGGTGGCACCGCCATGTTTCGCACTCCCGAATTCGGGAAGAGGGGGAGCGCTAAAGTCTGGGGCAGGGAAACCCCAGGTTTCGTGACATGGGGGGAGCGCGTTCCGCGAAATTGCGCGGCGCTACTCCCGTGTTCCTAGGCTTAGCCTCCACTCACGGAACCCGCTCAGTGTGGCGGTTCAAGTGACGTTGGGGAAGTCTGGATTTCCTGACTAGGTGCTAAATTTTGTCGCTCACGGCTCGATGACGAACATTTGGTTCTGAAAGGCGGCCTTCAGCACGGCTTGCGCTGTGGTTTCCACGTCGAGCGCCTCGCGCGCAAGCCTCAGATGCTTTTCCACGGTGGCCGCCGTGAGCCCCATCAGCTTTGCGATATCTTGCATCGTTTTGCCGTCGCTGACCCATTCAAGCACTTCGCGTTGCCGTTTTGTGAGGTTGCGCGGGCCGGGGAAGGGGAGGCTGATAATCTTGAGATGCGCGACGTTGTTCATCAATGCGATGTGACGCCCGTGCTTTTCCCAGATTGCATCGACATCCGCTTGCGCGACACCGCTCTGCGCGGTCAGCGCGATCGCGCCTTTTGAGCGTGCCGACATCGATGCAAAGCTGATCGTATAGCCGGCCGTCACGCCCATTTGTTGGTTAAATTCCAAGACCTTGCGTTCCGCCTCAGTGAGCACGCCCGCCTTATCCATCTGCGCGATGACATCCCAGCTTATCGCGCCTTCATTGTGCCGTGCCCAATTGACCATAGGCGCGTTGAAGTAGAGGCCGTTCTCCATGAAATGGCGGGCATATTCCGCCCTATGATTTGTGAGCAATACGATATCTTGCGGATCGCCCACCGAGCTTTGGGTCAGATACCGCGTGAAGCCATACATCACGCGATCAAAGCCGTAGCGCGCCATGGCCTCGCAATGCAGCGTCCAGAGCTCTTCTGTGGTCTGTGCCTCGGTGACGGCTTCAAGATATTCGAGCAGGGTCATGCGAGATGCGCCTGGAGCGCACGGATCGCGAGACAATACGACATCGGGCCAAACCCGGCGATGACCCCGAGCGCGCCCTTTGCCAGATAGCTCTTATGCCGAAATTCCTCGCGCGCATGGATGTTGGATAAATGGACCTCGACCGCAGGCAGACCCACGGACAGGACAGCGTCAAGAAGCGCGACAGAAGTATGGGTAAAAGCGCCAGCATTGATCACGAGGCCTTGATGCACGCCTTGCGCGCCATGCACCGCCTCAAGGAGCGCGCCTTCATGATTGGATTGAAAGAAGGCCAGATCAACGCCGAGCGCCTGCGCCTCTTTTCGGCACAGTGCCTCGACATCGGCCAGCGTCGCCTCGCCATAGGTCTCAGGCTGGCGTTGGCCCAGGAGATTGAGATTTGGCCCGTTTATGATGAGAAGGGAAGCCATGGACGCCCGCGCTTGAAGTGGTTCCCACGAGCTTAGCAGGCACCCCGCACTTTGCCAAAGCCCTTGAAGAGGGTTTTAGGGCGTGTCGGTCTCCATTTCGGCGTAGGTCGCTTTGGCGAGCTTGATCGCGTGATTTGCGCGCGGCACACCCGCATATATCGCCACATGCAAGAACGCCTGGATCACATCGTCTTTCGTGGCGCCTGTATTGGCCGTGGCGCGGATATGCATGGGGATCTCTTCAAAGTTGCCAGTAGCGGCAAGGAGCGCGAGCGTGAGCATGGATCGCTCGCGCGGCGCGATGCGATCGTCGGCCCAGACAGTGCCCCAGGCGCCTTCGGTGATGAGCGTTTGAAAGGGCAGGTCGAACTCTGATTTCTGCGCCTCGGCACGATCGACATGGGCATCGCCCAAAGTGGCGCGGCGCACGGCCATGCCTTTTTCATATCTCGTGGTCATCTCCGCCCCTCGCTTTTGGCGTTGCTTTGCGCGAAACTATGCAAAGCTTGGCGGCAATGCGCCATGGCCTTGGCCGCCCATGAGCGCACCAGTGAGTGCGCCGCGCGGGCGAAAACGGGGGGAGCCGTCACTTGAATATTCTGTTCATCATGTATGATCAGCTCCGCTTTGATTACTTGAGCTGCGCGGGGCATCCCCATCTAAACACGCCAAATTTTGATCGCGTCGCTGCCATGGGCCTGCGCTTCACCAATGCCTATGTTCAATCGCCGATCTGTGGCGCGAGCCGGATGAGCTTTTATACCGGGCGCTATGTTTCTTCCCATGGCGCGGCCTGGAACAATTTCCCTTTGCGCATAGGCGAGCAGACCATGGGCGATCACTTGCGCAAAGCAGGCATGGCGTGTTGGCTCATCGGCAAAACCCACATGAAAGCGGATGCCGAAGGCATGGCGCGCCTTGGCCTGAGCGCAGAGAGCGAAATTGGCGCGCGACAAGCGGAATGCGGGTTTGATCTCTGGGTGCGCGACGACGGTCTTTGGGGGCAGGGGCCGGACGGATTTTATGACGCAAAAAGATCGCCTTACAATGAATACCTAAAGTCAAAAGGCTATCCTTCTGATAACCCATGGGCGACCCATGCCAATGCCGGCATTGACGAAGATGGCGATATTGCATCGGCCTGGTTTATGGCCAATGCCGATAAGGCCGCCAACATCCGCGAGCCCGATAGCGAAACGCCCTGGCTCACGCGCCAGACAATCGACTTCATCGAGGCGGTAGAGGGCCCGTGGTGCGCCCATGTGAGCTATATCAAACCGCACTGGCCCTATATCGTGCCCGCGCCTTACCATGACATGTTCGGGCCAAACCATGTGCCCGCGGCCAGACGCCATGACATTGAACTCGAAAATGCGCATCCTGTTTTTGGAGCCTATATGCAAAACCGCATCGCGCAGGCGTTCCTGCGCGAGGATGTGCGCCAAAAGGTGATCCCCGCCTATATGGGCCTCATCAAGCAATGCGACGATCAGTTGGGTGTCTTGCTCGCGCATCTGGAAGCGACCGACCGTCTGAAAGACACGATGATCGTGCTGACCTCGGATCATGGCGATTACCTCGGCGACCATTGGATGGGAGAGAAGGATCTCTTCCATGATCCATCGGTTAAAATTCCTATGATCGTCTATGACCCGCGGCCAGAAGCCGATGCCACGCGGGGCCAAACCTGCGATGCGCTCGTAGAAGCTATTGATCTTGCTCCAACTTTTCTTGAGGCGGCGGGCGGTGAGGCGCAAACGCATATCCTGGAGGGGCGCTCGCTCATCCCATGGCTTCACGGGCAGACGCCTGATTGGCGTAGCTTTGCGATCTCTGAGTTTGATTATTCCGCGACCCCGCAGAGCGTGACGCTCGGCCTTGATCCGATGGATTGCCGGCTTTTCATGGTCTTTGACGGCCGTTTCAAGCTCATGCATGCCGAAGGCGGTTTCAGACCTATGCTCTTTGATCTGGCGCGCGATCCTGATGAGTTTCACGATCTCGCAAAGGGCGACGCGCATAACGCAGACATAGAGCGGCTCTACGGCCATCTGGCCCAATGGGGCCGCCGCTGCGCACAACGCGTCACGAAGTCAGACGATGACATTCGCACCATGCGCGGCCGCTCGGCAAGGAAGGGCATTTTGCCGTTTCTTGTGGATGGGTCCGAGGTGTCCGAGGAGCTCACCGAGGCCTATCGCGGCCCAGCGGAGCGAGATTATAGAGATATTTGATGGGCTTAGCCTATGGGCTATATATTAACATAATATCGATTATAAGACTTTCGCGTATGGACATACGTCAAGAAAGCAAGTCCCCGCCAACGCTGGCACCGCTCCTTAGCCCAAGGCATATCCCGCGCCGCGCACAGTGCGCACCGGGTCTTCGCCGCCATGTTTGCAGAGCGCCTTGCGCAACCGCCCGATATGAACATCGACCGTTCGCGTATCGATATAGATGTCCCGGCCCCAGACACGATCGAGCAAGAGCTCGCGGCTCCAGACCCGGCCGGGCTTTTCCATGAACGTCGTCAGCAGCCGAAACTCGGTTGGCCCGAGCTTGATATCGTTGCCGCCGCGGCTGACGCGGTGATGTTCGGTGTCGAGGATGATGTCTTCAAACTCAAGACGCGCGCCCACCGTGCCGGGACGCGCGCGGCGCAGCTGCGACTTCACGCGCGCCATGAGCTCAAGAACCGAATACGGCTTGGTCACATAATCATCGGCCCCCGTTTCGAGACCCCGAATTTTATCGACTTCCTCAGCGCGCGCCGAAAGCATGATGATCGGCAAAAGACGCGTTTCCTTGCGCGTCTTGAGCTGTCGGCACACCTCGATGCCCGACACCGATGGCAGCATCCAATCGAGCACGACAACATCGGGCCGATCCTCCCGCACGAGCAAAAGCGCTTCTTCGCCGTTAGACGCCTCGATCACGCGAAAGCCTTCGTTCTGGAGGTTGTAGCTCAAGACAGCGCGCTGCGCAGGCTCATCCTCAACGAGCAGAACCGCAGGCTGTTCGCTCATGCCTTGAAGGGTTCCAGATCGGGCGTGCTTTCGCCCTTGGGGCGGCTTTCATCCGGCCGTTCGCCAGTGACGAGATAGGCCACCTCCTCGGCGATGTTGGTGGCATGATCGCCCATGCGTTCGATGTTTTTGGCGATGAAATGCAGATGCATGCACGTCGTTATATTGCGCGCATCCTCCATCATATAGGTCAGGAACTCGCGGAAGAGCGCGTTATACATCTGATCAACACCGTGGTCGCGCTGGCGCACATCAATCGCCAGATCGACATCGCGCTGGATGAAGGCATCGAGCACATCCTTTAGCATGGCTTGCACCTCGCGCGCCATGCGCCGAAGCGATTGATCTGTGCCGCTTATTTGCTGCTGCTGCGCCAGGACGGTGGTGCGTTTGGCGATGTTTTTCGCATAATCACCCATTCTCTCGAGATTGCTCGAAACCTTCATGACGGTCAGGACTACGCGCAGATCGCTTGAGACGGGCTGGCGGATCGCGATGATCCGCGCGGATTCTTCGTTGATGAGCTCTTCGAGGGCATCCACGGCCTTGTCCCCTGCCCTGATACTCTCGGCAAGGGCCGTATCACGCTCTGCCAGAGCGCGCGCGGCCTCCAATATCGCGGCCTCCACGAGACCGCCCATTTTCATGATGTTGGCTTGAAGGGCTTCAAGATCGCGATCAAACGCGGAAGCGATATGAGGTTCGTTCATGGCTCTTACCCGATGCGCCCGGTGATATAGGATTCCGTGCGGGGATCTTGCGGGTTGGTGAAGATCTGGCCGGTATCTCCGTATTCAACGAGGCTGCCCAGGTGAAAGAAAGCTGTTTTCTGGCTGACGCGGGCGGCCTGTTGCATCGAATGCGTGACGATCACGACCGAGAAATTGGCGCGCAACTCATCGATGAGCTCTTCGACCTGGCCCGTGGCAATGGGGTCAAGGGCTGAGCAGGGTTCATCCATCAACAGAACTTCGGGCTCGGTGGCCACTGCGCGCGCAATGCAAAGTCGCTGTTGCTGGCCGCCTGAGAGCCCGGTGCCCGGCTCGTTGAGCCTGTCTTTGACCTCTTCCCAGATCGCGCCCCTTCTGAGCGATTTCTCGACGATTTCGTCAAGCTCCGCGCGGCTGCGCGCAAGCCCGTGAATGCGGGGGCCGTAGGCGACATTGTCATAAATCGATTTGGGGAACGGATTGGGCTTTTGAAACACCATGCCGACCTTGGCGCGCAGCTGCACCGGATCAACCTCTTTTGCGTTGATATCTTCCCCATCGAGCCGGATATCGCCGGTCACGCGGCAGATATCGATGGTGTCGTTCATGCGGTTGATGCAGCGCAGGAAGGTTGATTTCCCGCAGCCGGACGGGCCGATGAAGGCGGTGACGGTCTTGTCTTCGATGTCGACATTGACGTCTTTGATCGCGTGAGCGCCGCCTTCATAGAAGACCTTACCACTTTCATCGCGCCGCGCTGTCCCACCGTAATAAACGTTGACCGATTTCGCCCCGATCTTTGTTCCGCTTTCGCCCACTTTGCGCTCCGCTAATCTGATATCGTCGTACATGGCTTAAGGCCTTTCTTACCAGCGGCGCTCGAATCTGCGGCGCAAGAGGATGGCGATGATGTTCATCGTGAGAAGAAAGACGAGGAGGAGGATGATCCCGCCCCAGGCTTTTTCGGTGAAGACCGCGTCAGAGCGTGATGCCCAGTTAAAGATCTGCGCGGGCATCGCCGAGTTCGGGCCTTCGAGCCCGCCGATAAAGCTATCGGGATAGCGCGCCACGAAGCCCACCATGCCGATGAGAAGCAGAGGCGCCGTTTCCCCGAGCGCCTGCGCCAGGCCGATGATCGTTCCGGTCAGAATGCCCGGCATCGCAAGTGGCAGAACATGGTGAAACACGGTTTGCATTTTTGAAGCGCCCACGCCGAGCGCCGCTTCGCGGATCGACGGCGGCACGGCCTTGAGCGAGGCGCGCGTGGAGATGATGATCGTCGGAAGCGTCATGAGCGTCAGCACAAGCCCGCCAACCAGCGGCGCGGATTGCGGCAGATGCATGAATTGGATGAAGACCGCCAGACCAAGGATACCAAACACAATGGAAGGCACCGCCGCGAGGTTCGAGATGTTGACCTCGATCAGGTCAGTGAGCCGGTTCTTGGGCGCGAATTCTTCAAGATAAATCGACGCCGCCACACCGATGGGCAAGGCAAGCACAAGAACAACAAACATCATCAAGAGCGAACCAAGAACAGACGCGCCGATCCCAGCGCCGCCCGGATTGTCGACGCCGGTATCGACGCCCGTGATGAAATTCCAATCGAAGATCGTTTTGATCAGGCCCGCCTCGCGCATCGCTTCGGCGATGTCGAGATCGCCCAACTGGATGAAACGGTTGTTTTCTCCGATATTCGCGCGATCCAGCGTGCCCTTGAAATAGCGGTCAATGCGTGAGGCCGCGGGCAGCTCGAAATCGATCTCTTGACCAATCTGATCGGGGTTTTCGACGTAAAACGCTCGAAGATTGCCACCGACCTTGCCCAAAAGGCGCTCGAGCGCTTCAGGCGAAAGATCCCCGTCGATCTGGGCGTCGGAGAGCGTTTTCGAAAGAGCCGCAACAAAGAGGGCCTCGTATTCACGCGTCTTGAAGAGCGTCGCCTCGGCGGCATCAAACTCTTCCTGGCTGATCGTGAGCGGGACCTCGACAACAGTGCGCTGAAAGGC
>JBCCTH010000123.1:0-8481 GCA_039198835.1 Pseudomonadota bacterium
ATCAGACGATGCTCGTACCAGATCCCCTTATCTTCGAACGCTTCCTTGAATTCGGCTTCAAACACCTCTTCGAAAAGATCTTTGAAGCGCCCGTCATAGGCTTTCATGATCGTGTTCTTGGTTGAGAGATAGCAGGGCCAGCCGAGGCCGAGCGCGTAATTGAGCGAGGCGCGGGCAAAATCGCGGATGCTGTCATCGAGATTGTACATGCTGACGCTCACGCCCGCGGAAGGCGCGTCAAAAACCTCGCGTTCAATGACGGTGCCGTCCTCTCCCTCGAATTTGACAGTGATCTTGCCCTTGCCAGGAAAGCGGAAATCGGTGGCCTTGTATTGGTCTCCATAAGCATGGCGGCCCACGACGATCGGTTTTGTCCAACCGGGGACGAGGCGCGGCACATTCTTGCAGATGATCGGCTGGCGAAAGATCACACCGCCCAGAATGTTGCGGATCGTGCCGTTCGGGCTCTTCCACATCTCTTTGAGGCCGAACTCTTCGACGCGGGCCTCATCGGGCGTGATCGTGGCGCATTTGACAGCGACACCCACGTCTTTCGTCTTCTCAGCCGCGTCGATGGTGATCTGGTCATTCGTGTCATCGCGGGCCTCGATGCCCAGATCGTAATAGAGCAGGTCAACATCGAGATAAGGCAGGATGAGTTTTTCCTTGATGAAGGCCCACATGATGCGGGTCATCTCATCGCCATCCATTTCAACGATTGCATTGTCGACTTTGATCTTTGGCATCGCTCAGGCTTTCATGTGTTTTGGGAAGGCATCGATGAGGGCGTCTTTGGTTTCTTCGACGCGGGCCGCATAGGGCACAGCACTTGCCCCGCGCGTGCCCTTTTCTGCGTCTTCGATGGCCTCATAGGGGATCGGTTCGCGATATTCGCGGCCGACGGACAGGAAATAATCCATGAATTTGAGCGCGGGCGTGGCGTGGATCGCGCGGCCCGCCACCCAGGTATTGGGCACGTTGAAGGCGTCTGAAAGGATCAGTCCGTGGAGGCTCGATGAAAAGACATGGCGGCAGGCGCGGATTTCATCGGCGACGGCGAAAACATCGTTGGAACGCGGATCAATGATGCGCAGCTCGCCTTTGTCTTGAAGGGCCGCGATTGCGCCTTTTGTGGCTGCATCCTTGAAATCGCCGTGATGGGGGATGAGGCCGATGGCATCGCCGCGCTCAACCTCAGTCGTGGCGGCGCGCGCGATCAGAAGCCCGGGGTCGCCATACGGCAGGGGCGGCAAATCAAGGAGCGTGCGCGTGATCGGGCCGCGCACGGCGGCGAAATCCACATGGGGCACAAAGGCCGTTCGGACAGGGCTCATCATGCCGGTGCCCCATATAAGGGGCCGGTGGTCGCGCGGCTGACCATAGGCGCGGGCGGCGCGGATCATGATCGAGCCCGTCGAAAGGACCTCCATCTCCTCCTTGCCGGCCCATTGGGTGGGCCGCCCGGAGACGAATTCAACGGCCAGCGGGCTCAGCGCATCGCCGAAATTCGGGCGTCCGTTCCACCAATGCACCTTGATCGGCGATTTTTCGGTCATGCTCGGGTCCTGTCCTGCTCGGGGGCGGCCCGGTCATTGCCGGGCCTCCTTCGCGGAGAGGTTAACCGAAGACGGCGTTCAATGTCTTGCTTGGTCGCATGACTGCGGCAAGTTTTGCGGGGTCGGCCTTGTAATACCCGCCGATATCGGCCGGTTGACCGCGCAAAGCGGCGAGCTCTGCGATGATCTGCGCCTCGCCATCGGCGAGCGCTTTGGCAACCGGTGCGAATTCAGCCGCGATCTCGGCGTCATCGGTCTGTGCGGCGAGCGCTTCGGCCCAGTAGCGGGCAAACCAATAATGGCTGTCGCGGTTATCGGGTTGGCCCACTTTGCGCCCGGGCGAACGTTCATGATCGAGAATGCCTTGCGTCGCGGCCTCAACCCCTTTCGCCAGCACGCGCGCTTTCGCATTGCCGGTGGCAGAGGCGAGAAAATCAAAGCTTTCGCCCAGCGCGCAGAATTCGCCCAGGCTATCCCAACGGAGATGATTTTCTTCCACGAGCTGTTCGACATGCTTGGGGGCCGAGCCGCCCGCGCCGGTCTCAAAAAGCCCGCCGCCTTGCATGAGTTTGACGATGGACAGCATCTTTGCCGATGTGCCGAGCTCGAGGATGGGGAAAAGATCGGTGAGATAATCGCGCAGGACATTGCCTGTGATGGCGATGCTGTCGGCACCCTTCGTGATGGTCTCAAGCGTCAGGCGCGTGGCCTCGCGGGGGGCCATGATCTCAAACTTGTCAGCCACGCCCGCCGCCTCAAGGATCGGCGTCACTTTCTCGATGAGCTGCGCGTCATGGGCGCGCGCGGCATCGAGCCAGAAAATCGCTTGCGCGCCGGTTGCGGCCTGACGATCAATGGCGAGCTTTACCCAATCTTCGATCGGGGCCTGTTTGGCCGTAGACGCGCGCCAGATATCGCCCTTTTCGACCGCGTGTTGATGGAGCACATCGCCATTGGCGGCGATCACCTTGATCGTGCCATCCTCGGGGATCTCGAAGGTCGTTGGGTGAGAGCCGTATTCCTCGGCTTTCTGGGCCATGAGGCCCACATTCTGGACCGCGCCAGACGTCGTCACATCGAGCGCGCCATTGGCTTTGAAAAAGTTGATCGTCTCGTCATAGACGGTGGAGTAGCAGCGGTCGGGGATGACGCATTTCGTATCCGCCTCGTTGCCATCAGGGCCCCAGCCCTTGCCGCCCGCGCGGATCACGGCGGGCATGGAAGCATCGATGATGACGTCAGAGGGGACATGGAGGTTGGTGATGCCTTTATCGGAATTCACCATGTACATCGCAGGCCCTGCTTCGAGCGCGGCTTTGAGGGCGGCTTCAAGCTCCGCATTTCCGGCGATGGTTGCCTCGATTGAGCCGATGCCGCCATTCGGGTCAACGCCGAGCGCATCAAGCGCCGCGCCGTGCTTTTCGAAGAATTCTGTGAGGTAGACGCCCACGGCATGGCCGAAAATGATGGGGTCAGAGACCTTCATCATGGTCGCCTTCATATGAAGCGAGAACAAAACATCGGGCTCCATGCTGGCGAGCTCGGCCTTCAGAAACGTGCGTAAAGCCGCAGCCGACATGAACGAGGCATCGCAAACCGTGCCTTCATCGAGCTGAACGCCATCCTTTAAGACAGTGTCGCCCAATACGATCTTGGCCTTTCCCGCCTGGGCTGCCGTGACCGTTACCGAGCTTTCATTGGCGTAAAAGTCATTGCCCGCCATCGAGGCGACATGGGTTTTTGACCCCGCGCTCCAGGCGCCCATCCGGTGCGGGTTGGCCTTTGCATAGTTCTTGACCGCGACAGCCGCGCGGCGGTCTGAGTTGCCTTCGCGCAAGACAGGGTTCACCGCCGATCCCTTGATTGTGTCATAGCGCGCGCGGATTTCTTTTTCTGCGTCTGTGGCGGGCTCGGCGGGATAATCTGGAAGGGCGTATCCCTTGCCCTGCAATTCAGCGATGGCGGCCGTCAGCTGGGGGACAGAGGCCGAGATGTTGGGAAGCTTGATCACATTGGCCTCCGCGGTCTTCACCCATCCGCCCAAAGCAGCGAGATCGTCAGAGATCTTTTGCTCTTCGGTCAGCACTTCCGGGAAGGTCGAGATAATGCGGCCCGCGAGCGAGATATCGCGCGTATCAACGGCCACACCCGCGGCTTTGGCAAAAAACTTCACAATGGGAAGCAAGGACGCACTCGCCAGTTCCGGGGCTTCATCGACAGTGGTGTAGACGATATGGGTGCCATTGAATGCGGACATGGGAGCTTCCTTTCATTTTAAGGGCGCAATAGCCCAAGGGAGCGTCTGTGGAAAGGTGGGCATGCGATGGTATACCGTCGCAGGTCGCGCAAAATGCAAGCCGCCTCTCAGCCGCCCTTTCGGAACTCCGCGAGCTTGGCCGCCAGGGCTGCGCGGGCCTTCTTTTCGGCAAGGCGCACCCGGCACTCTGTCATGAAAGCTTCTTCGAGCGTTTGAGACGATGATAAAAGCACTGCGCCGATCTCGATGAAGAGGCGGTCATTGCCGATCTCGTCTTGTGCTGCCAGCACATCGTCGGCGAGGTTTTCGGCGAGTTTTTGGACGCTGCTCATGGGGCCTCTGACGGTTTTGCGCGTGCATAGGCCATCAGCGATCGTCTGAAAAGGCTCCGTCCTGCGCGCGGATCGCAAACTCGATCTGCGGCTTGGTATGGGGAACAAGCCTCGGTTTGCTCGTACGTTCGAGATCAGCGGCATCGGCATGGGCGGTGAGCGGGCTGGCGGGGGGCTGCCCGGTTTTCACCCCCGCGCGCGTTCGAAGATGGTTGAGCGCGAGATCAAAGCCCATGAGCGCGCGCGCGTGGCCTGTTGCATGCTCCTGCTCAATGAGCAGTTCGGCGCGCGCATCCGAGAAGCGCGAGACCCAGAGTGGCGACAGCGCGTGGCCCAAAAGCTCTTCCGCGTCAAACGCGAAGTCTGAAATCTGGAGCGCGACCGTGCCCTTTGGATGCGGATCAAGATGGAGCACGGGCGCCCCGCTTTCACTCAGCACAAGGATAAGCGGCCCGTTGCGCGCATGGCAGCGTTGTTCCACGGGGCATTGCACGATCCAATAGGGCGGCAGCGAAAACGGTGGAACTGATTTCGCCAACTCCGATTGTGGCTCGGGATATATCCAGGCTTCCCCAGAAGTTGTCGTATCAATGTGCATTTGCGCATCGAGCGGCAGCATGAACAGGAAAGCCAGCAAGGCGATGAAAGCAAAACGCGGGACAGACATGTCATCGCATTTGCGCATGCAAAGCGCAGAAGTGAGGGGCCAAATATGGCGGATATCGGGCGCTTTATCGCGATTTAGCGCGAATTTTCGGTAAGCCTGCGCTGAACGTATTCCGTCACATTTCCGAGCATCACATCCATATGCGGGTCTTCAAAGAAGTGCCCCGCGCCTTCGATCTCTTGATGGGTGATTGTGATGCCCTTTTGCTCGTGGAGCTTGCCAACGAGCGTTCTTGTGTCAGCGGGAGCCGCGACGCGATCAGCGGACCCGTTGATGATGAGGCCCGAAGATGGGCAGGGCGCGAGAAACGAGAAATCATACATGTTGGCAGGTGGCGAGACCGAGATGAAGCCGGTGATCTCTGGGCGGCGCATCAGAAGCTGCATGCCGATCCAGGCACCAAAGGAAAAGCCCGCCACCCAGCAATGCTTTGAATTGTTGTTCATCGACTGGAGGTAATCGAGCGCGCTGGCGGCATCGCTCAATTCGCCGATACCCTGATCATATTCGCCCTGGCTGCGTCCCACGCCTCGGAAGTTGAAGCGCAATACGGTGAAGCCCATGTTAAAGAACGTGTAATGAAGGTTGTAGACCACCTTGTTGTTCATCGTCCCGCCAAATTGGGGGTGTGGATGCAGCACGATCGCGATGGGCGCGTCTTTTTGCTTTTGCGGGTGATAGCGGCCTTCGAGCCGCCCTTCGGGACCTGCAAAAATGACCTCGGGCATGGGCTCTTTCTCTGCGTCGGGGCCCGGCTTGCGCCGCCTTGACGCAGGAAGCAGGGCAATTTAGAACAATTCTAAACCGCTTGTAGAGCGGTCCATGGCTAGTATCTATGAAGGCGGATTTGGTCAATCAATTGGGCGCTTGGCGCTCAAAGACGGGTGGAAAGAGCACATGAAGCTATCGACGAAAGGGCGCTATGCCATGGTCGCATTGGCCGATCTGGCGCTTCAAGATCAGGACAAGCTCGTTTCTCTGGGTGAAATCGCGCGCCGTCAGAAGATTTCGTTGCCCTATCTCGAGCAGCTCTTTGTGAAACTGCGGCGGGCGCATCTTGTGGCCTCAGTGCGCGGGCCCGGCGGAGGCTACCGGCTTGCCCGCTCCGCCAATGAGATTCGCGTCGCCGAGATCCTCGGTGCGGTCGATGAGACGGTGAGCGCGATGCATACCGGCGCGGGGGCCTCGGGCGGCATCTCCGGCTCGCGCGCGCAATCGATGACCAATCGGTTGTGGGAGGGGCTATCGGCCCATGTCTATGTTTTCTTGCATCAGACGCGGCTCTCGGATGTTGTCAAAAACGAGCTGACCCCATGCCCCGCCGTGCCGTCGCTTTTGGAAGTGGTGGACGAATGAGCGCGCGCCGCTTTGCTTTCGTTGCGCTGCCCGCGCGAAAGGCGCGCTAGCGTGCAGAGAGTTTATCTCGATTACAATGCCACCTCGCCTTTGCGCGCCGAGGCCCGCAGCGCGATGATTGATGCGATGGATGCGATGGGCAATCCATCGAGTGTCCATGCGGAGGGGCGCGCGGCCAAAGCGATCATCGAGCGCGCGCGCGCGCAGATATCCGAGGCAATCGGCGCGTCGGGGGCTGATATCGTCTTCACGTCATCGGCCACAGAGGCGGCGGCGCTGGCGCTCAAGGGCAGGGGCCTTCTGGGCGCGGCGATCGAACATGATGCCGTGCGCGCCTATATCGCGCCTTCTCTTCATGTGTCGCGAGGCGGCGAAGTGCGCGTGGCCGAGCCAGAAAAGAGCGCGCTGCAACTGGCCAATTCAGAGACCGGCGTCATGCAAGAGCTGCCCAGCGGGCTCGCCGTCAGCGATTTCACTCAAGCGTTCGGGAAAGTCCCGGTGAGCTTCGCTTGGTCGGGCGTCGATATGGCGCTCATTTCCGCGCACAAGCTTGGCGGCCCCAAGGGTGTGGGCGCGCTCATCTTGCGGCAGGGGAGCGATGTCGAGGCGCTCATTCGCGGCGGCGGGCAAGAGATGGGCCGCCGGTCGGGGACAGAGAATGTCATCGGGATCGCCGGGTTTGGCGCAGCGGCCGCCGCCGCGCAGCGCGATCTTGAGACTGGCGTCTGGAGCCGGGTTGAAGAATTTAGAAATATTCTAGAAATAAGTCTGGAAGGTTTCGCAGAACCGATTATTTTTGTCGGAAAGGGAAGTCAGAGGCTCCCCAACACCTCGTGTTTCATCGCGCCCGGTTGGAAGGGTGAGACCCAGGTGATGCAGATGGACCTCGCGGGATTTGCGGTTTCTGCCGGGTCCGCGTGTTCGAGCGGGAAGGCGAAAGCCAGTGGCGTGTTGACGGCGATGGGATTTGATGAGGCGCAGGCCGGTTCGGCGATCCGCGTCTCCATAGGGCCGGCGACAACGGAAGAAGATATCAAGCGCTTCGCGGAAACGTGGGCGTCGAAATACGAAAAGATACGGGCGAAAGCGGCGTAGAGAGGTCTGACATGGCAGCTTTGGATAACACGAAGGTCAAAGACGGCGTCGAGGAAGACACGGTCGCGAAAGTGGCCGCGCTGGCCGCGAAATATAAGCACGGCTGGGAAACCGAGATCGAGATGGAATATGCCCCCAAGGGGCTGTCAGAAGACATCGTGCGCCTGATTTCGGCCAAGAATGACGAGCCCGAATGGATGACGGATTGGCGGCTGCGCGCCTATCGCCGCTGGCTGAAAATGACAGAGCCCGATTGGGCGATGGTCGATTTCCCCGAAATCGATTTTCAGGATCAGTATTACTATGCGCGCCCCAAGAGCATGGCCGAGAAGCCGAAATCGCTCGATGAGGTCGATCCCAAGCTTCTTGAGACCTACACCAAGCTTGGCATCCCGCTCAAAGAGCAAAAGATCCTTGCCGGCGTCGAAGAGATCGAGGCGACGCCCGAAGACAATTCAGAACGCCGCGTGGCGGTTGATGCGGTGTTTGACTCGGTGAGTGTCGGCACGACGTTCAAGGCAGAGCTGGCCTCTAAAGGCGTGATATTCTGCTCGATCTCCGAGGCGATCAAAGATCACCCAGAGCTTGTGAAGAAATATATCGGTTCGGTCGTGCCGGTGACCGATAACTACTATGCGGCGCTGAATTCGGCTGTCTTCTCGGATGGTTCGTTTGTCTATGTGCCGCCGGGCGTCCGCTGCCCGATGGAGCTTTCGACATATTTCCGCATCAATGCCGAAAATACCGGCCAGTTCGAGCGCACGCTCATCATCTGCGACGAGCGCGCCTATGTGAGCTATCTTGAAGGCTGCACAGCGCCCCAGCGCGATACGGCCCAGCTTCACGCGGCGGTCGTTGAGATCGTCGTGATGGAAGATGCGGAAGTGAAGTATTCCACCGTGCAAAACTGGTTCCCCGGCGATGACGAGGGCAAAGGCGGGATTTACAACTTCGTCACCAAGCGCGCAGAATGCCGGGGCGACCGCGCCAAGGTCATGTGGACGCAGGTCGAAACCGGCTCGGCAGTCACCTGGAAATACCCGTCATGCGTTCTGAAGGGCGATGAAAGCCAGGGCGAGTTCTATTCGATCGCGATCGCCAACAACTTTCAACAGGCCGATACCGGGACAAAGATGATCCATCTTGGGCGCGATACGAAATCGCGCATCGTCTCTAAGGGCATCAGCGCGGGCTATGCGCAAAACACCTATCGCGGCC